>CANPFP010000001.1 GCA_947573385.1 uncultured Bacillota bacterium
AGTTCGACATGCTTCAGGCCATGACCAAGCAGTTTTCCGGCGGCAAGCTGCCCAAAAGTATGCGGAAGATGATGGGCAAAAAGGGCCGGGGCGGTTTCCCGGGAATGGGCGGAATGCCGTTTTAAGCCTCCTTTTGAAAGGAGGTGCCCCAGTTCGCAAACTGGGGCGGAGGATTGCATTTTGGCGAAGCCAAAATATGCGAAGCAAATTCAGGTTTGCAAAGCTTTGTTTACTTCGTATGTTCGCTTCGCGAACGCAATCCTCAGTCAGCCTGCGGCTGACAGCCCCTTTCAAAAGGGGCCCTTTGGGACGTTGGCAGAGCGCCTTTTGCGCTTTCCATATAAACAAACAAATTCATTTGGAGGTGAAGATACATGGTTAAAATCAGACTGCGCCGCATGGGCGCCAAGAAGGCCCCCTTCTACCGCATCGTGGTGGCCGACTCCCGCTATCCCCGTGACGGCCGTTTCATTGAGGAGATCGGCTTCTACAACCCCACCGTCAACCCCACTGAGCTGAAGGTGGACGTGGACCGGGCCCAGGCCTGGATCAAGACCGGCGCTCAGCCCACCGAGACCGTCCGCGACCTGCTGAAAAAAGCCGGCGCCCTGTAAGGCTGGAGGTCATTCATGAAAGAGCTTCTCACCTACGTGGCCCAGAACCTGGTGGAGCACCCCGAGCAGGTGTCTGTCACTGAGGTCGAGGGCGGCGGCGAGACCGTCCTGGAACTCCGGGTCGCCCCGGAGGACATGGGCAAGGTGATCGGCCGCCAGGGCCGCATCGCCAAGGAGATCCGCGTTTTGATGCGCTCCGCCGCCCAGCGGGCCGGCAAGCGGATCAATGTGGAGATCGTTGACTAAACCAAGGGCGCAGGGAGTTACCTGCGCCCTTCTTTTCCAATATGTCCAGTATTTTATGGAGGAACACACATGCTGAATCAATATTTAGAGGTGGGCAAGGTCACCAACGTCCACGGCCTGATGGGCGAGGTGAAGGTCCAGCCCTGGGCCGACTCGCCGGAGTTTCTGTGCCAGTTTAAGACCCTGTATGTGGACGAGGCCCACTTCCCCATGACGGTACAGCGGGCCCGGGTCCACAAAAACATGGTCATCATCAAATTTGAGGGCCCCACCGACGTGCCCAGCGCCCTGTCTCTGCGCAACGCCATTTTGTATATCGACCGCTCGGACGTGGACCTGCCTGAGGGGGCCTTCTTCCTGGCCGATATCTACGGTCTGGAGGTGCGGGACGCCGCCACCGGCGAGGTGCTGGGCAAAATCGCCGACGTGCTCACCCTGCCCGCCAACAACGTCTATGTGGTAAAGGGCGGAGCCCGGGAGCTGATGATCCCCGCCGTGCCCCAGTTTATCGCGGAGACCAGCGTGGAGGGCGGCTTTATCCGGGTCAATATGATGGAGGGCCTGTAATGAAGCAGGAATGGAAAGCCCCGCTGCGTTTCGGTGCGGTTTTTTTGGGGCTCTATCTGGTCGTTCACTACTGGGAGGGCCTGTCCGCTCTGCTCCGGACGGCCGTTTCCGCCGGCTTTCCGCTGGTGGCGGGGGCGGTAATTGCCTATGCCGTCAACATCCTTATGAGCATGTATGAGCGGTGGTATTTCCCCCAATCCAAAAGCCGCGGGGTGGTAAAGAGCCGCCGGCCGGTCTGTCTTCTGCTGTCCTATGCCAGTTTGGTGCTCCTGGTCGTCCTCATCATTCGGATGATACTTCCAGAGCTTATCCAGAGCGTCACTCTGCTCCTCCAGGAGCTGGTGCCCCTGCTTCAAAAATTAAGCGTTACCATCAACCAGAACCAGGACCAGCTGGCCGCTCTGTCCGGCCTGTTTCTGGCGGATGGCACCGTCAACTGGCAGGAGCTGGCTGCCAAGGCCGTCAACTTTCTGCTGACTGGGCTGGGCGGTGTGATGGGCTCACTGATGTCTCTCGTCTCCGCCACCATATCCACTGCCTTTACCTCCATTGTCAGCATCATCTTCTCCATCTACCTGCTGATGGACAAGGAAAAGCTGTCCCGGCAGTGCGCCCTGGTACTGAAAACCTACCTCAAACCCAGTTGGTACAGCCACCTGCTCTACTTTTTAGAGATTTTGCACAACTGTTTCCGCCGCTTTGTGGTGGGGCAGTGTACCGAAGCGGTCATCCTGGGCCTGCTGTGTATGGGCGGAATGCTGATGTTTCAGTTCCCATATGCCTCTATGGTGGGCACCCTCATCGGCTTTACCGCCCTGATCCCGGTGGCCGGTGCCTATATCGGCGCGGGGGTGGGCGCGTTTATGATCTTCACCGTCTCCCCCATCAAGGCTCTTCTGTTCCTGGTGTTCATCTCCGTCCTTCAGCAGCTGGAGGGCAACCTGATCTACCCCAGGGTGGTGGGCTCTTCCATCGGCCTGCCCGGCATCTGGGTGCTGGCTGCCGTCACCATCGGCGGCGGTGTACTGGGTATCGGCGGGATGCTGCTGGCCGTCCCTCTGGCGGCCTCCCTCTACCAAATGATACGGGACGACGTAGCATGTAGAAACCGCACTTCTTAAATATCGCAAAAAAGCGGTCTCCCATCTTCGGGAGACCGCTTTTCCGTTTATCGAGATGCGTTCAGAGCCTGAATAGCGGCGGCGGCGGCCATCTGCTCGGCCTCCTTCTTGCTGCGGCCCGAGCCGGAGCCCACAGACCTGCCGTTCAGGTCCACCTCTACAAAGAAGCGCTTGTTGTGGTCGGGGCCCTCCTCGCCCACCAAGCGGTACTGGAGCACCTGTCCGCTCTCCCGCTGGACCAGCTCCTGAAGGGCAGTTTTGTGGTCCAGGGGTTTGGTAAGCCCGGCAATTTCCCGACTGAGCACATACTTCTGGATAAACTTCCGCGCTGAACCGATACCGCCGTCCAGGTAAATAGCGGCCAGAACAGCCTCCACCGCGTCAGCCTGAATGGAGGGCCGCTCCCGGCCACCGCCGGAGTTCTCCCCCTTGCCCAGCCGCAGATACTCTCCCAGTCCCAGCTCACGGGCCACCTCTACCAGGCTCTCCTCACATACCAGAGCGGCCCGGGTGCGGGTCAGATCTCCCTCGGGCAGATCAGGATGGTTGCGATACAGGTGGTCCGCCACCACCATGCCCAGGATAGAGTCGCCCAAAAACTCCAGCCGCTCGTTGCTCAGCAGTTTTCCCCGGCTCTCGTTGGCCCGGGAGCTGTGAGTCAGCGCATTTTCCAGCAGAGAGGGATCTTGAAAGGTGTAGCCAAGCTTTTCTTCCAACGTATTCATGATAAACTCCTTGGAGCCCTCCAGACTGCAGCCGGACGGGTTTTGACAGTAGTGGAACTCCGCTGGAGGCGGAGTTCCGTCATTTTAGTCGATTTTATTCTTTAAGAAACGAACCAGGTCGCCTACCGTAGAAATGGAGGAAGCTTCTTCCTCGCCCAGCTCCTCAATACCGAACTCCTCCTCCAGGGCCATGGACAAATCCACAATATCCACAGAGTCGGCATTCAAGTCGTCGGTAAAAGAGGTATCCATCGTGATACTGTCGGCATCAACATTGAATTGCTCGGCAATCAAGGCAGCCAGCTTTTCAAAGATCATAATGTGTCGCTCCTTTTATTTATGTGTTTAAGCGCTGTTTCTTCCCCTATGATAGGCACATTTCGTCTGGCTGTCAATAGGTTTTTTCCAATTATTTTTTCAGAGTTACTTTTCTGCCACTGCCGGAGCACGGAAAACGCCTGGGGCGCAAGGAACAGAAGGGCCAGGAGGTTGGGCAGGGCCATCAGAGCGTTGCATAAATCCACCAGCTGCCAGATAGTCCCGGGGCTCCATACCGCTCCCAGGACCGCGCACCCTAAAAACACAGCCCGGTACAGGAAAACAAGGCATTTTCCAGAAAAAACAGGGGACCTTTTCCCCCCTCTTTGTCCCGAAAAAAGGAAAGTGATGCACTGCTCCCCATAGTAGCTCCACCCCAGGATGGACGAGAAGGCGAACAGCAGCAGAGACAGAGCTGCTGCTCCCTCCCCAAAGCGCCCCAGAACAGATCCGAAGGCGGCGGCAGTGAGGGGGGCTCCTGTGAGAGCACCGGGGTTGGTGATATCCCACACCCCGCTGACCAGGATGGCCAGCGCGGTGACGGTACACACCGCCACAGTGGACAGGAACACCTCAAAGACACCCCACATTCCCTGACGGGCGGGGTGGTCTGTCTGGGCGGCCCCGTGGGCCATGGCGGAGGTGCCCAGGCCGGCTTCGTTGGTAAACACCCCCCGGGCCACCCCGTAGCGCAGGGCGGCGGATACCGTCCACCCCGCGCCGCCCCCCGCAGCGGCGGCAGGGGAGAGGGCGCAGGAGAGGATGAGCCCCAAAGCCCGGGGAACTTTTCCCCAGTTGGCCAGCACCACCGCCGTCCCGCTGCCCAGATAGAGCAGGGCCATGGCGGGCACCAGGGTGGAGGACACCGCTGCGATCCGTCTCAGACCGCCCAGCATGACCAACCCCGTCAACAGGGCGGTAGCAAGGCCCACAGAGAGTCTGGGAAGGCCCCAGGCCGCTTCCAGGCTGGAGGCGATGGAGGAGGACTGGACCAGGTTTCCCCCCGCCAGAGTGGCGGGGATGCAGGCCAGGCAGAAGCAGGCGGCCAGGGCCGCAGAGCCCAGCCCGTCCCGGATGTAGTACATGGGCCCGCCCCGCAGACTGCCGTCGGGACCGGCGCGCTGGTACTTCACGGCCAGCAGCTTTTCCCCGCAGGAGGTCATCATCCCCAGCAGGGCGGACACCCACATCCAGAATACCGCTCCCGGCCCCCCCAGTGTGAGGGCGGCGGCCACTCCGGCAATGGAGCCAGTACCCATTGTAGATGCCAGGGCGGTGGCCAGGGCCTGGAGGGGTGACAGCCCGCCGCCCCCCTTCTCCCGCCTGCGGAACAGCGACCCCGCCGTGGCCCGCCACCAGATACGAAACCCGAAAATTTGAAACCATCCGGAACCGATGGAGTATACCAGCCCCGTCACCAGAAACAGCCCCAGCAGCCAAGGATTCCACAGGGTATCCGCCACCTGAGATAAAAAATCCACCGCATATCACCTCAGTGAGTGATATGCGGCAGCTTTGCGGGACATGATTACTCCATGATTTTCCGGTCGATCTCTTCCTCAATGTATGCTCTGGCTTCCGGACTGATATATCCCTCTGCACGCTGGACGTCCTCAAACATAGTCGTACTCCTAACAATAGGGTTTAAGGAACAAAACAGACAGACGCTATCCGGCTTCTTCTTTATCCATAAACAGCTCATGGACATAGTTGTTCTTAAACATATCCCGCATGGCGTAATACCGCTCATGGGTCCGCCAGCCCTGGTCGATGGAGCCCTCGCCGTTGCGGACGATCTTGGCGTCAGGGTAGGTCTCTACCAGCTTCTGGTACTCGCTGTAGGGGATTCTGGTGTGCTCCATCCACAGCCGCTCCAGATTGGGCAGGTCATAGAGGTAGGTGGCGTCGCTGACCCGGTTGTAGCTGATATTCAGGTCCTTGAGGTTGGGGGTGTACTGTAAAAAGCTCAAATCAGTGACATAGCCTACAAAGAACTCCAGATACTCCAGCTTGGGGGTGTACTGAATCCAAGACAGGTCCTCCACCTGGTTATCCACCGCGATGAGAATCTTCAGATTGGGCATGTACTGGAGAAAGGACCAGTCGTGGACCCGGTTGTGTCCCAGGTCCAGAGCCACCAGGTCGGTGCAGTAGCGCAGGTACTGGGCGTCCTCATCGTAGAGGAAGAAGGTCTGGGCGCAGGTTTTCATAGTGGAGAAGGCCACCACATCGGTGCGGAAGGTCCAGTGGTGCCACACGATCTCCCAGATCATGCGGATATCGGGAAATGCGTCCTGGAGGGCGGCGTACTCCTCGTTGGTGAAGCCGGTCTTGCACAGATCCACCCGGGTCAGGCCGGGGAGAACCTCAAATATCTCATACAGGTCCACCTCCAGCCCGGCCAGGTCGTGGCCGGACAGGTCCAGCGTCTCCATATCGGGTGTGACAGCCACACCGTCCACATCCAACTGCCACATCACCGACCTTTCCTTACACCGTGCGGTTACGTCCTTGATTTGGGGGACAGTGAGCCGGTAGGCGGTCAGGTCGATCTGCCCGCCCAGGTCCCCTTGGCGCTCCGCCTCGGCCAGCACCTGGTCATAGGTCACCGGCGTCTCCGATGTCAGGGTGGTAACTTCGATGTTGACCTCCTCCGGGATACCTGAGCGGTCCAGGGCGTAGGGCGGCGGGGGCGGGACAGGGTCCGGCTCAGAGGTAGGAGCCTGTCCGGAGACAGAGGGACCACCGCTGCCAGCATTGGCGGAACCTTGCCCGCAGCCACAGAGCAGTGTCGCTGTCAGAGCGGCCAGCAGAATCAAGTGAGGTATTTTTTTCATTTCCGAATCCTCCTTTTCTCTGATTATACACCAAGCTTCTTGTAATTTCTACCCTAAGTAGATGAAAAAGGGCCGTCCGGCGGACAGCCCCAAAATTATAGCACCTTGGACAAAAACAGCTGGGTCCGGGGGTTCTGTGGGTGGTCGAAGAAGGCGTGGGGCTCATTCTGCTCCAGGATGTGGCCGCCGTCCATAAAGAGAACCCGGCTGCCCACCTCCCGGGCGAAGCCCATCTCGTGGGTGACCACCACCATGGTCATGCCCTCCTGGGCCAGCTCCTTCATCACGTCCAGCACCTCGCCCACCATCTCAGGGTCCAGGGCGGAGGTTGGTTCGTCAAAGAGCATTACCTTGGGCTTCATAGCCAGAGCCCGGACGATGGCGATGCGCTGCTTCTGTCCGCCGGAGAGCTGGTTGGGGTAGGCCTCCGCCTTGTCGAGCAGGTCTACCCGCTTGAGCAGGGTGTCCGCCACCTCGTCGGCCTCGGCCTGGCTCATCAGCTTAGTCTGCACCGGGGCCAGGGTGATGTTTTTCCGGATGGTCATGTTGGGGAAGAGGTTGAAGTGCTGGAACACCATGCCCATCTGCTGGCGGACCTTGTCAATCTTCACCTTGGGGTCGGTGATGACCGTGTTTTCAAAGGTGATAGTGCCTGCAGTGGGGGTTTCCAGCAGGTTGAGACAGCGCAGGAAGGTGGACTTGCCCGACCCGGAGGGGCCGATGACCACCACTTTTTCTCCGGGGCTGATATGCTCGGAGATGTCGTCCAGCACCAGGTGGTCCCCGAAGGACTTGGACAGATTTTTAACGTCGATCACTTTGGCGCAGCCTCCCCTCAATGATTTTAATGACAAATGTGAGCAAATATACAATGGCCAGATAGAACAGGGCAGCTACCGACATAGGGGCCAGGTAGTTGGCCAGGTTCTGTCCGCTGCCCACGTTTTTGGCGGCGGCGGTCAGGTCATACATACCGATCATGCTGACGATGGAGGTCTCCTTAATCAGCGCGATCAGCTCGTTGCCGATGGAGGGGATCACGTTTTTGATGGCCTGGGGAATGACGATATACCACAGGGTCGTGCCAGGGGACAGGCCCAGAGACCGCCCCGCCTCGGTCTGCCCAATATCCACAGAGAGGATACCGCCCCGGATATTCTCCGACACATAGGCCCCGGAGTTGATCCCGAAGGCGATGATGGCGGTGACCACCAGGGGGAAGCCTCGGATGGCAAAGACCACAAAGGCCATAATGAACAGCTGCAGGGCCATAGGGGTGCCCCGTACCACGGTGACATAGACGGCGCAAATCAGCTTTGGAATCTTCATCAGCAGATTTTTTGATTTGGACAGTCCAACCAGCGCCACAATGGTCCCCAGGATCAGGCCCAGAATTGCCGCGCCTATGGAGATAGCCAGTGTCATGCGCAGGCCGGTCAGCATACTGTCCAGATACTTGGCGTTGGTAAAGATCAGGGTAAATTTCTCAAGAAAGGTCATCATTCCACCGGCTTTCTGTTTCTAATTAGATAAATGGCGGAACAGTGCCAGGGGGGTACTGTTCCGCCGCAGTTTGTGTTTATTCCATGCCCATGTGCTTCATCACCAGGTCGTTGACGCCGTCCTCGCCCAGGTCGGCCAGCACACCGTTGATGGCCGCCAGCAGCTCGTCCTGGCCCTTGGTGACGCAGATGGCGTACTGCTCCTCGGTGGGGAAGGGGGCCGCAGCGCCGTCGACCCCCGCGGGGTAATACAGAGCGGCGCACTCATAGCCCTGGTTCTTCTCCACAATGTAGGAGGCGGGCAGGTAATCCACTACCACCACATCCACCTGGCCCGCGCCCACGGCGTCCGCCGCCAGCTGGGCGCTGTCGTACCGGGTCTCCTCGGCGCCGGAGCTCAGGAGCATACCGTCCCGGCCCAGATCGTAGTCATCGCCGTCAGCGGCGTTGATCTCCATATCCACGTAGATATCGCCAGTGGTGTCGGCCTGGACGCCGATCTTCTTGCCGGCCAGGGAGCTCCAGAGGATGTAGCTCACATCGCCGTCAGTGCCGTCGGGGGTCATGGTGCCGGCGGGGTAGATTACATACTGCACAGAGGTGAAATAGGGGTCGGAAAAGTCCACCAGCTCCTTCCGGCTGTCGGTGATGGTGATGCCCGCCGCGCCCACGTCTGCCAGCTTGCCGGCGGAAACGGTGTCGATGATGGTGCCGAATTCCACGTTGGTGTAGACCACATTGCGGCCCAGCTTCTCACCCACCATGTTCATCACATCTACGTCTACACCCACAATGTCGGTGCCGTCGTAGTACTCAAAGGGGGCAAAATAGGCGTTGGTGTACACCGAGATGTCGGTGCCGCCGGAGGGCTGGGCGGAACTGCCGCTGTTGCTGACAGAGCCGCCGGCCTGGCTGCCCTTGTTGGAGCTGGCAGAACCGCCATTGCCGCCGCAGGCGGCAATGGACAGGGTCATGGCCGCGGCCATGGCAAAAGCAAGAATCTTCTTCATGTTTAAAACTCCTTTTCAAATGCTGGATGATCGGTCCGAAATGCCGGACACTGTGGGAATTATACTCCGATAAATATTCACAGTCAATAGATTAATATTCAAAAATATCCCCATGTCTCCCCTCATTTTGTGCAAAAAAACACAAGTACCCGGGATCATTGAATGCAGGCGGGCAAAAGTATTCATCAGGCAGGAATTATTATTCACGCCGGAATTAAAAAATAATTTTGGAGACGGGAACGATTGGAGAAATTTTACGTCTATCAAGAGAGGATGGGCAAAAATTAAAATTTTTTTAAAATAAAACAATTTACTTGCTTTTTTGAAAAAAATTGCTATTCTAGTCTTTGATTGCGGTGGGACCGCATAGGAGGAGCAAAACATGAGAGCACTGCTGTATGATGACACCTTCCCCCGGCTGGTGAAGGACTGGCGGAACAATCCGGGCAAGTGGGCGTCTCGGCTGGTTTTCCTGCTGGGACCCTGGGCCTGCCTGTGGATGGTGGAGATTTTAAATGAAAACGATGTGTTTGAGGACTTGGCCGCCTGGCAGGTGCTGATGAACATGGTGTTTTACTACATCATCTTCATCGCCCTGCGGCTGCTTCTGGGCCGAAACCGGCGGGCGGCCGCTCTGGGAACGGTTTTATGCTTTTTGTTCGGGCTGGTAAATCACTATGTCCTGCGCTTTCGGGGCCGCATTCTCTTTCCTGCTGACATCACCGGCTGGCGCACCGCAGCCAACGTTGCCGGTGGCTTTAACTACTCCATAGATATCTACATCACTCAGGCCTCCATCCTGCTGGTAGCCTATCTGTTTCTGGTTCTTTTTTGTGTTCCCCAAAGAAAGCGGGTCAAAATTCCCGCGCTGGGCTGTATCGCCCTGTGGGGGGGTATGGTCTGCTATTGCTACGCCTTCTTTTTCACCGGGATGCTCCCCGCCCTGGATATTTACACCCAGCAGTGGGTGACCCAGCGCAACGGATTCCTTTTAAATTTTTCTATTGCCCTGCGCTACTCCTCGGTAGACAAGCCGGAAGACTACTCCAAGGACACTGTGCTCCGTTTGATGGAGGAGTACCCCGGTGTGCCGGCTGATTCAGGCAGGAAACCGGTTAATATCGTGGTGGTGATGAACGAGTCCTTCGGCGACCTGACGATTTTTGACGGCCTGAACCCCTCGGAGGATCCCACCCCCTTCCTCCACTCCCTGAAGGAGAACACGGTTTCAGGCTGGATGTACTCCTCCGTTACAGGAGGGGGAACTGCCACCGTCGAGTTTGAATACCTCACCGGCTTTACCAGCCTGTTCCAACCTCCCCATACCGTGGCCTACCAGCTCTATGTGGAAAAGGGCATGCCCTCCCTGGCCGCCCTGGCGGGCAGCCAGGGCTACGCCACCACCGCCTTCCATCCCTACAAGTCCTCGGGCTGGAACCGGGTACTGGCCTACAACTATCTGGACTTCGACCGGCAGTTGTATGAGGAGGACGTCCCCAGCCCCTACATCATCCGCAGCTATATCTCTGACAAATCGGACTACGAGATGATCTACAGGTCCACGGAGACGGAGGAGCGCAGCTTTTTCTTCAATGTCACCATGCAGAACCACAGCGGATACGCACAAGGCTGGAACAACCTGCCCCGGCACATTGAGCTGCCCTCCAGGCTGAAGGCGGCGGATCGGACAGCGGAGCAGTTCCTGGACCTGATGAAGGAGAGCGATCTGGCTCTGGAGGAGCTGATTACCTACTACAGTCAGTGCGAAGAGCCCACCCTGGTAGTTTTCTTCGGCGACCACCAGCCCCCGCTGACCAACGCCTTCTATGAGGAGCTGTACGGCAAAAAGCTGTCTGAACGGACCACCGGGGAAGTACTCCAACAGTACGCCGTCCCCTTCTTCATCTGGGCCAATTACGACATTGAGGAGCGGCAGGATATGGTTGTCAGTCCCAACTATCTGGGGGCCATCACGGCCGACCTGGCCGGCCTGCCCCTGACGGGGTATATGAATTTCCTGCTCCAGATGTATCAGGAGCTGCCAGCCATCACCCCGGTGGGCTTCATCACCGCCGATGGCCAGTGCCTGAAGAAAAACGAGCTCAGTCAGGAGCAGAAGGACTGGCTTTGGAAATATGAGGTCCTCAACTACTGCGGCATGGTGGACCTCTTCGACGAGGCCCGGCCCATGTTCTGTATGGACTAACCCCCGCCCTTCGGCAGATCAAAGCGGCTCCCCGAACAGGGAGCCGCTTTTTCGTTACTCTGTATAGGGCTTGCCGCTCTCAATAAAGACACCGCTGGCGCTGCTGTAGCCCACATGAAAGCCCAGGGCTTTGCCCAGGTCCCGGAGCTTGAAGTAGTTGTAGTCGCCGCCGTTGGCATCCGTAAGGGTGATGACGGTCATATTCACCGGCGTACCGTTCACCTTTACCGCCTGGGCGCCGCCCTTGTAGCTTTGGCTGCCTGAGAACGGAGTGGTCATCTCAGTGCCGCCCGCTTTGTAGGGCTGACCGGTGGTAACGCTGATGGTACCGTCATAGCCCACGGCAAACCGTGCCTGGGTATCGTTGAGAATGTAGGCCATGTCCCGCAGCTTGATGTAGTTGGTCAGGTTGCCGTTGGCGTCCTTTAGGGCATACATCTGGAACTGCACCGGCCTGCCGTCCACTGTCACCGTCTGGTTGCTGGCATAGGCGGTACCGCGGACGGGAATGTTGTCCACTGTGATTGTGGGCGTGGTGGGGGTTGTCGGGGTAGTGGGCGCAACTCCCTTGGTGGCAAAGAAGTCCACCTGATAGGTCAGGCTGGCAGAATGACCGCTCTTTGCGCTCAGGCCGTCGATTGTGACGGTGTAGACCCCCTCATACTTGTCAATGCCGTCGGGGCGGAAGATAATACAGTTCCCAATTCCATAGCCGGCGTTATCAATATTGAAATATAGCCCTGCGCTACTGGCTGTATAACTGTTCCGTCCGGAGAAACTCCAGGATTTTCCATCCGACTCACGGGTTAAGGTAACGTTCACCGAAGAAGCACTGGGCGTCTGGTAGAGAGAGGGATTCAGGGACACACTCCAGGCGGTATTTTTCTCAAAGCCGCTCAGGTCGTTTGGAAAATTTCCAGAAGCGGGCCAGGCAATATAGCTGTAATCCGAAGTCTTGCCGCTTCTGTCAAAGACCTTCTCCGCTGTAAATCTTCCATAGCCGTTTCCATTTGCCACATATCCAAAGCCCACTTTGCTCAGCGCGGGATTCAGCTGCCAGCGGCGGTGGCCCAGGCGGTCAATATTCCCTCCATCGCTGTCGTCCATAAAGCCGTCCGGTGTACTCAGCAGCGCCAGCCCTCCATAGAGGTTGCTGCTGGAGGTAGCGCTATAGGCTTTTTGATAGAACCCATCCTCCATATCGGCAGGCTTGGACGGGGTGTGGTTCAGCGTTCCCAGCTTACCCAGAATCACCGCACCGTACTGGGCCTCTTCACACAGGCCCGGGTCCGCCGTAACGGCCGGCAGACCGGCGATCCGCCGCAGCGCGCTCAGCCGGGCCGCCGCCGCGTCCAGCACCTCCTGCTTCACCTTGCCCGCAGCATAGGGCGCCGTACATGAGGGCAGAGAAACAAATACGTCGTCCGGCATGGTAATAGGCGCGGCGCTCAGCAAATCAACAATCTCCTGCTTCGACAGCTTGGGGAGGGACGCGCTGCCGCTCTCCACATTCGTGCCGGGCTGATATACCGCCTGCTCCGCGTACGCTAAAAGGGTTGTCATTACCAAACACATTGCCAGAACCAGCAGCAGGGACAACGATTTGCCTGCCCGTTTTCTTAACCTCATAAAAGCGCACTCCTTTTTATTCTATATTCTACTTTTTAAAAAAGCCGAACAGGCCGCCCCTTTTGGGTTTCTCCTTGGGGGGCTGGGGAACGGGCGGCGCTGTGGGCGCCGGACCGGCGGGCGGCACATAGGTGTAGGCCCCGGAGTGCTGGCCGTTCAGCCGGGCAATGGCCTCCTGGGCGCTCTTGTAGCCCTTGTCGGCGGCCTTCTGATAGTACTCCATCGCCTTTTCCATATCCGCCTGAACGCCGTGTCCCTCCTCATAGCACTCGCCCAGCAGGAACAGCGCCCGGGGCTGACCCCGGCCGGCGGCTTTCTGGAACCACTTCACCGCTTCATCGTCGTTTTCTGCCACGCCGATGCCCTGGTAGTAGCAGTAGCCCAGGTTGCACATGGCGGTGACATATCCGCTTTCAGCGGCCAGGCGGTAATACTCGGTGGCCTTAAGCTTGTCCTCCATCACGCCCCGGCCCATCTCGTAGCACAGGCCCAGCATACACTGTGCCCGGGCGAAATCCTCCTCCGCGGCCTTGGAGAACCAGTAGAAGGCCTGATCGTAGTTCCTCTCGGTGCCGATGCCCTCATAATAGCAGAAGCCCAGGTTGCACTGCGCGCGGGGCAGGCCCCGCTCCGCCGCCTGGCGGTACAGCTCCACCGCCTTGGCCTTGTCCTCCGGTATGCCGGCGCCCAGCTCATAGCACAGGCCCAGGGAGCAGGTGCCGGCGGCGCTGCCCCTGTCGTGCGCACGCTGGTAGAGCTCCACAGCCTTCTTTATGTCCTCCGCTACGCCGTAGCCGTTTTCATAGCACTCGCCCAGCAGCTGAAGAGCTCGGGGGTAGTCTTGGCCGGCGGCTTTCTCAAACCAGTGGAAAGCTTGGTCGTTGTCCTCCTCCACGCCAATGCCCTGGTAGTAGCAGAAGCCCAGATTGCACTGAGCACGGGCGTGACCCCGCTCTGCCGCCTGGCGGTACAGCTCTACCGCCCTGGCCTTGTCCTCCGGCACGCCGGTGCCCAGCTCGTAGCACAGGCCCAAGGCGCACATAGCGGGGGGATAGCCCTCCTCCACCGCCTTCTGATACCACTCTACCGCCTTGTGTATGTCCTCCTCCACGCCATAGCCGTTTTCGTAGCACTCGGCCAGCAGGCTCATCGCCCGGGGAAATTCCTGCTGCGCGGCCTCTTGGAACCAGCGGAAGGCCTCGTTATCATTCTCCTCTACGCCCAGCCCCCGGTAGTAGCAGTAGCCCAGGTTGCACTGGGCACGGGGATAGCCCCGCTCCGCCGCCTGGCGGTACAGCTCCACCGCTCTGGCCTTATCCATTTCCACCCCGTCGCCGTACTCATAGCACACACCCAGGGCGCAGGTGGCGGGGACATATCCCATCTCATGGGCCCTCTGGTACAACTGGGCCGCCCTAGTCTCGTCCTTTTCTACACCGTAGCCGTTTTCATAGCACTCGCCCAACAGCTGGATGGCTCGGGGGTAGTCCTGCTCGGCGGCCTTGGCAAACCACTTTACCGCCTCCTCGTTGTCCTCCTCCACACCGATGCCCTGGTAGTAGAAGTAACCCAGATTACACTGGGCACGAGGGTAGCCCCGCTCCGCGGCCTTCAGGTAGAGCTCCCGGGCCTTGGCCTTGTCCTCCTCCACGCCCTGGCCCAGCTCGTAGCACAGGCCCAGGGAGCACATGGCGGGGACGCTGCCCTTGTCGCTGGCCTGCTGGTAGAGCTGGAAGGCCCGGTTGATGTCCTGCTCCACACCGTAGCCCCGGTCGTAGCACTCCCCCAGCAGCTGTATCGCCCGGGAATAGCCATCCTCGGCGGCCCTGGCAAACCACTTGGCCGCCTCCTCGTTGTTCTCCTCCACGCCGATGCCTACATAGTAGCAGTAGCCCAGATTGCACTGGGCACGGGCGTCTCCCTTCTCAGCGGCCTGGCGGTACAGCTCCACCGCTTTGGCCTTGTCCTCCTCCACGCCGGTGCCCAGCTCGTAGCACAGGCCCAGCGCGCATATAGCGGGGGGGTAGCCCACGTCGGCGGACCTGGTATACAGCTCCACCGCCCGGTCAATGTCTTTGTCCACGCCGTAGCCATTCTCATAGCACTCGGCCAGCAGCTGCATGGCCCGGGGGTAGTCCTCAGCCGCCGCCTTTTCAAACCACTTGACCGCCTCTGTCTCGTCCTCCTCCACACCGATGCCGGTATAGTAGCAGAAGCCCAGGTTGCACTGGGCCCGGGGCATCCCCCGCTCGGCGGCCTTGCGGTACAGCTCTACCGCCTTGTCCAGGTCCTTCTCCACCCCCTGGCCCAGCTCGTAACACAGGCCCAGCGAGCAGTAGGCGGAGGTATATTCCTTGTCTGCCGCCCCCTGGTAGAGCTTCACCGCCCGGTCGTAGTTCTGTTCCACGCCGTAGCCCCGGTCGTAGCACTCCCCCAGCAGGAACATGGCCCGGGGGTACTCCCGCTCGGCGGCCTTTTCAAACCACTCCACCGCCTGCTTCACGTCCTCCTCGGTGCCGATGCCTATGTAGTAGCAGAAGCCCAGGTTGCACATGGCCGGAGGGAAACCCTGGTCGGCGGCCTCCCGGTACAGCTCTACCGCACGGGCCTTGTCCTCCTCCACGCCGGTGCCCGACTCGTAGCACAGGCCCAGGGTGCAGGCTCCGTCGGGGTAGCCCTGGTCGTAGGCGGCCCGGTAGAGCTCCAGGGCCTTGTCCACGTCTTTCTCCACGCCGTAGCCGTTTTCGAAGCACTCCCCCATCAGCACCTGAGCCCGGGGGTAGCCCTGCTGGGCGGCCTTGGCGAAGAGCTCCGCCGCCGCGTCGTTGTTCTCCTCGAAATAAATGCCCTGATAATAGAAGTAACCCAGGTTGCACTGGGCGGGGGCGTAGTCCTGGTCGGCCCCCTCCTGGTAGAGCTCAGCGGCCCGGCCCTTGTCCATCTCTACACCGTGGCCCAGCTCGTAGCACAGGCCCAGCTCGGTGATAGCGGGGGGATAGCCCTCGTCCGCCGCGGCGGTAAACAGCTCCGCCGCCCGGACCAGATCCTTCTCCGTCCCCACGGCCCGGCTGTAGCACAGGCCCAGGTAATACTGGGCGGCGATACTGTCTCCCTCGGCGGCCCGGGTAAACCACTCCAGGGCCTTCTCTCCGTCCTTGGGGGCGCCGTCGTCGCCGTAGAAGTAGCTGCGGCCCAAGCGGTACTGCGCGTCCAGATCGCCGTCCTCAGCGGCCGCCTGAAGGGCCTTCAGGTCTTCCTGCTTCTTCTCCGCCATGTCGTTCAGGCTGCTCATCACCTTGGGGTCAATATATATCATCATGGAATCCTGGTCAAAAAACTCCGGATTTTTGCTCTGCTCACCGGCCATTACAACTCGCTTCCTTTCTTTATATCAGTTCAAAAAGTCCTTCAGCTTCTTGCTCCGGGAGGGATGGCGCAGCTTGCGCAGGGCCTTGGCCTCGATCTGGCGGATGCGCTCCCTGGTCACGTTGAACTCCTTGCCCACCTCCTCCAGAGTGCGGGTGCGTCCGTCCTCGATGCCGAAGCGGAGCTTGAGCACCTTCTCCTCCCGGGGGGTGAGGGTGGACAGCACCTCCACCAGCTGCTCCTTCAGCAGGGTGAAGGAGGCGGCCTCGGCGGGCTCGGAGGCGTCCTCGTCAGGGATGAAGTCCCCCAGGTGGGAGTCCTCCTCCTCGCCGATGGGGGTCTCCAGGGAGACGGGCTCCTGGGCGATTTTCAGAATCTCCCGCACCCGCTCGGCGGGCATGTTCATCTCCTCGGCGATCTCCTCGGCGGTGGGGTCGTGGCCCAGCTCCTGAAGCAGCTGGCGGGAAACCCGGATCACCTTGTTGATGGTCTCCACCATGTGGACGGGGATGCGGATGGTGCGGGCCTGGTCGGCAATGGCCCGGGTGATGGCCTGGCGAATCCACCAGGTGGCGTAGGTGGAGAATTTGAAGCCCTTCACATAGTCGAACTTCTCCACTGCCTTGATAAGGCCCAGGTTGCCCTCCTGAATCAGGTCCAGGAACTGCATCCCCCGGCCCACATACCGCTTGGCGATGGACACCACCAGGCGCAGATTGGCTTCGGCCAGCCGCTGACGGGCCTTTTCACCCTTTTTGATGGTCTTCTCCAGCTCACGGCGCAGCTCCTCGGGAATCTCCTCCCCCGATGCTTTCAGCTCCTCCATCTGGGCCTGGGCTTCGTTGCCGGCAGTCATGGCCTGGGCCAGCTCTACCTCCTCCTCGGAGGTGAGCAGATTCACCTTGCCGATCTCCTTCAGATACATGCGTACCGGGTCGTCGGTGCCAAAGTTGTCGATGAGAGAATTGGGATCGACAATCTCCTCCTCGGCAATCTCCTCCATCTCCTCCACCGGGGGCTCCGCCGTGTCGGTCAGTTCGGGCATATAGTCCTCTCCCACGGTGTCGATGCCCAGGTTTTCCAGGGTGTCGTAAATTTTATCCATCTGATCGGTGCCCAGCTCCATGTCCTCCAACACATCCAGCAGCTCAGAGGAGGAGAGCTTACCCTTTTTCTTTCCCCGCTCGATGAGCTCGGCCAGCTTTTCGGCCCCGGGGATACCCTCTACCACCTTCATGATCTCGATTTTGCCCGTCTCCATCCGGGCCTGGATGTCGCCTGGGTTCTCCTTTTTCTCCAGAATCATCTCACCGGTGGTGATGTCTTTCTTTTTGCTGCTCATTTCTTCTCCTCCATATATGCTTTCTTCTGTTGATATTTTTTCTGTACAGCCAGCAGAAGGTCGTCCCCCTGCTCTCCGCCCTCCCGCAGCAGCTTCTCGCCGCGGATGAGGGATATGTAGTCCGCAATGGCCCTTTCGCTGTTGGCCACCGACTCTGGCCGGGCGGCCACCTGGGCCAGGTGGTCCATCTCCTCCCGGTCAAAATTCTCAGCCAGGGCGGCCAGCTGGGTGGACAGCCCCTCCCCCGCCCGGCGGATCAGCGCATCGAAGGCCCGACCCAGCAGCGGGGAGGAGAACTCCATCCCTGTAATCCCCGCCATTTTGCCTGCCAGCCCCGGGTCCAGCATGAGCAGGCGCAGCAACCCCTCCTCCGCCCGGGCGGAGCGGATGTTTTCATACCGCAGGGAACGGGCCCTGGGCTGGAGCTGGCTGGTCGGGGTCAGGTCCCGGCGCTCCTGCTGCTTCTTCGCCTTGCGCAGCCGGGCTTTCAGCGCCCGCTCCACCTCCAGCTTCATGGTATCCGGACTGACTCCCGCTGTTTGGGCGGCATGACCGCCATAGATCTCCCGCTCCACCGCACTGCGGAGGGTGGAAACCAACTGGGCGGCCTCCTGGAGGAAGGCCACCTTCTGGCTGTCGTCAGTGAGGTTGTATTTTTTCTGAATTTGGGCCAGGCGGTAGTCCACCTGGTTTTCGCTTTGGTCCAGCAGCCTGGCGAAGGCTTCTCTGCCGTAGGCCTTGATGAACTCGTCCGGGTCCTTTGCTCCGGCCACACGCAGCACCTTTACCTTCAACCCCGCCTTCTCCAGGATGGGGATGGCCCGCTGGGCCGCTTTCACGCCGGCCCCATCGCCGTCGTAGGCGATCACCGTCTCCTTAAAATACCGGGAGAGCAGCTGGCCGTGTTCCTCGGTCAGGGCGGTACCCAAGGAGGCCACCGCATTGTCAAAACCCGCCTGGTGGAGGGAGATGGTATCCATATATCCCTCCGTCAGAATTATTTGCCCCGCCTTTGAAGTCTTGGCGATATTCAGGGCGAAGAGATTGCGGCTTTTGTTGTACACCGGGGTGTCCGGGGAGTTGAGGTACTTGGGGTTGGAGCCGTCCATCACCCGGCCGCCGAAGCCAATCACATGTCCCCGCACATCAATGATGGGGAATATCACCCGGTTGCGGAAGCGGTCGTAGATTCGGCCGTCTTTATTGCTCACAGCCAGGCCAGCATCGAGGAGGTCCCGCTTGTCGTAGCCCTGGGCGGACAACTCGGTAATCAGGCTGTCCCAGCCGTTGGGGGCAAAGCCCAGGCCGAAATTGGTCAGGGTCCGCTTTGACAGTCCCCGTCTTTGGAGGTAGGCCAGCCCCTCCGCTCCCTCCGGGCCGTGGAGCCAGCGGTGGAAGGCCCGGGCGGCCTGCCTGTTGATGGTGAGGATTTTATCCCGGCGCTCTCTGGCCCCGGGGGAGGAGCCAAGTTCCGGCACCTGCATCCCCACCCGCTGGGCCAGCACTGCCACAGCGTCTTTAAAGGGCAGGTTTTCCAGCTCCATCACAAAGTTGACAGCGCCCCCTCCCTTGCCGCAGCCGAAGCACTTGTACATCTGCCGGTCAGGCACCACATGGAAGGAGGGGGTCTTCTCACTGTGAAAGGGGCAGCAGCCCCAGTAGCTGTTTCCTTTTTTTGTCAACCGTACCGACTCGGACACCAGGTCCACAATGTCGGTCCGTGCCAATAGCTCGTCCAAAAATCGCTCGGGCAAGGGCAAAGGTTTTCCCCCCTATTTGTATCCATTTTCCGGGCAAATTATCCCAATCACAACACCGTCCACCCCTTGGGGATGAACAGCTCCTGAAACCGGTCCACCGCGAAGGGGTCGGTCATGCCGGCGATATAGTCACACACCGCCCGGTCCACCCCCTCCTCCGCCCGGATGTTCTGAAAGTCATCAGGCAGCCGGTCCGGGTCTTTTCTATAGTATTCAAACAGGCGGCGGAGCATGTCCTGGGCTTTGCCCTCCTCCCCCTTGGCCATGGGGTTGGTGTATACACTGTCAAACATGAAGTCCTTCATAGCCAGCATGGCCTCCCCCACCTCCGGAGACTGCTGAATCTCCGCCTGTCCCTGGCTGGCCTGAATGGCATCGGTCACCAGAGTGTCAATCCGCTTGCTGTGGGTAAATCCAAGCACATTGGAAATCTCCAGAGGAATATCCATGGGGTAGATGATGCCCCCCCGCAGAGCGTCTTGAATATCGTGGTTGATATAGGCGATGTGGTCGGCCAGGCGGACGATCTGCCCCTCCAAAGTGGCGGCGGGCTTTCCCTTGGTGTGGCAGACGATGCCGTTGCGCACCTCCCAGGTCAGGTTGAGACCCGCGCCCCCTTTTTCCAGCCGCTCCACCACCCGGACCGACTGCTTATAGTGGGCAAAACCCCCGGGCATCACCTCATCCAGCAGCCGCTCCCCGGCGTGGCCGAAGGGGGTGTGTCCCAGATCGTGTCCCAGGGCGATGGCCTCGGTCAGGTCCTCGTTGAGCTCCAGGGCCCTGGCTATGGTGCGGGCGATCCGGCTGACCTCCAGGGTGTGGGTCATACGGGTGCGGTAGTGGTCCCCCTCGGGCTGGAGAAACACCTGGGTCTTGTGCTTCAAGCGCCGGAAGGCCTTGGAGTAGACAATGCGGTCGGTATCCCGCTGGAAGGGGGTTCGGATGTCGCACTCCTCCTCCGACCGGACCCGTCCCCGGCTCTCCGCCGACCGGCAGGCCAGTGGAGATAAGGTGATTTTCTCCCGCTCCTGGGTCTGTTCCCGCAGCGTCATAAGCTGACCCTCCCCATCTATATTTTCGTTCCGATTACTTATACGAAATAACTTCCTCAATTCCTCTTTTTTTGAAAAATTTTTTGCCCCCGCCGTCGGGCGGGGGCATCGCGTCAGCATTTACTTTTTCTTTCCCGCGCCTACCAGAATGTATACAATGGAAGCCGCTGCCAGCAGGTAGGGGTAGTAGAGACAGGGCATGATCTGGAAAGCGGACACCACCCCGCCCGAGGCGGTGATGGCCACCAGCATCTGAGCGCCGTAGGGAATCACGCCCTGGAACACGCAGGAGAAGGTGTCCAGCAGAGAAGCGGACTCCTTGGGGGTGATGCCGTATTCCTGGCTGATCTCCTTGGCGATGGGACCGGCCATGACGATGGCCACCGTGTTGTTGGCGGTGGCGATATCCATTGCACCCACCAGCAGACCCACGCCCAGTCGGCCGCCAACCCGGCCCTTGAACACCCGGCGGATAAAGGCCAGCAGGGTCTCGAAGCCGCCGAACTCCCGGACGAGGGCGCACATGGAGGACACCAGAACAGTGACCATGATGGTCTCAAACATGCTGTCAGCCCCTTCACCCATGCTTTTCAGCAGGCCCATGAAGTCGATGGTCCCGGTGGGCAGCACGATGGCGATACCTGCCACGATACCCACCAGCAGCACCACAAACACGTTCAGCCCGGCAATGCCGCCAATCAGCACCAGTACATAGGGGATAAGCAGCAGCAGATTATAGTCGGGGATGTCAATCTGACCAACCCCAGCGTTGATGGACTGGATCAGAATCACAGCCAGGGTTGCAACGGCGGCGGGCAGGGCGATCTTGAAGTTGGCCCGGAACTTGTCCCGCATCTCGCAGCCCTGGGTATTGCAGGCGGCGATGGTGGTATCGGAGATAAAGGACAGGTTATCCCCAAACATAGCCCCGCCCATGACGGAACCCACACACAGCGCCATAGAGAAGCCCGAGACATTGGACACCGCCGCGGCAATGGGGGTAATCAACGTGATGGTGCCCACCGAGGTGCCCATAGCAGTGGACACAAAGCAGGCGGCCACAAACAGCACCGCCACAGAAGCCCAGGCGGGTGTGACGGACAGCAGGAAATAGGCCACCGCCTCGGCGCTGCTCCGCCCGGTAACACCCACAAACACGCCGGCCACCAGGAAAATCAGGATCATGGTCATAATGTTCTTGTCCCCAACGCCCCGTGCCATAACGGTCAGCTTGTCATCGAACTTCAGCCCCCGGTTTTGTATGCAGGCCACCAGCAGGGCCACCATAAACACCACCACAATGGGGATGTTGTAGAAAGCCATCTCCACACCCAGGCCGTACTCAAAGACCAGGCCCATACCCAGATACAGCACCAGGAACACCAGAATGGGCAGCAGCGCCGCAGGATTCTGCTTCGGTTTTCTCTCTTTCAGATTCATAAGGAATCCTCCCTCTTTTACCGATTTCCCTTTATTTTAGTGGAAATTTCCCGCTGTGTCAATGCAATTCAAGCAATTGGTCAGAGATATCCTCCCATAATCCAAAAAAGAGCAAACGGCTGACAAGGATAGACGGAGCGGCACAGCAAAAGCCGCGCCGCTCCGTCTGAATCCTTTTCTGTATGGCCCGTCCCTGTTACAAGGTTTGTTCGGTGCGGGCGATGATGTCGTCCTGAGTCTGGCGGGACAGCACATTGAAGAAGGCGCTGTACCCCGCCACCCGGACAATCAGATCCCGGTGGTCCTCCGGGTGGACCTGTGCGTCCAGCAGGGTCTCCCGGGAGACCACGTTATACTGGACGTGGTAGCCATGAAGGGCGTTGAAGAAGGCCCGGATCAGTGCAATAAGCTTAGTCTTGTTCTCCTCCCGGGACAGCAGGGTGGGGGTCACCTTCTGGTTGAGGAGGACGCCGCCGGTGATATCGGCGGTGGGCAGCTTGGACACGCTCTTGAACACGGCGGTGGGACCGTGGGTGTCCATGGCGTGGCTGGGGGAACAGCCCTCGGCCAGGGGCTCGCCGGCGTGGCGGCCGTCGGGGGTGGCCAGGGTGCCTCTCCCCTGCCCCACATTGGCGGAGATGGAGGAGGTGCCTGCGTACCGGATGCCGCCGATGGGCCCCCGGCCGAAGCGGGTGTTGGGGTACTTCTTAATCTCGTCAATGTAGACGTCGTAGGCGTCCACCACCAGCTTATCCACATAGTCGTCGTCGTTGCCGTACTTGGGGGCCTGGTGGATCAGCAGCTGACGGACCCGCTCCCCCTCCTCGCCGGCGAAGTCGGTCTGGAGGGCCTCCCACAGCTGGGCGGGGGTGAGGACCTTCTCCTCAAACACCAGCTTCTTGATGGCGGCCAGGGAGTCGGCCAGGTTGGCGATGCCCACCTGAAGGCCGCTGATGAAGTCGTAGACCGCGCCGCCCTCCTTCAGGGTGAGACCCCGGCCAATACAGTCCTCGCACAGGGCGGAGCAGAGAATATCAGGCACGTCCTCCTCCAGCACCATGTCGCAGGCGTTCTCAATGATGGCGCTGTGGCGGGTGAAGTCCCGGATGACCACATCCCAGGCGTGGGACAGCTGGTCATAGGAGGTCATGCCCGTGAAGTGGCCAGCGCCGTCCGTCAGCTTCTTGCCGCTCTGGGGGTCCACACCGTCGTTCATGGCGATGAGCAGGGACTTGGGGAAGTTGAGGAAGCTCATGCCGGTGCACCGGTAGCCCCACTTGCCGGGGACGGCGGTCTCCACGCAGCCGATGGCGGAGTAGTTGTAGGCGTCCTCCTCCTTCACCCCCCGGCTGATGAAGGAGGGAATAATGATCTCGTCGTTGTTGAAGGCGGGCATGCCGAAGCCCAGCTTCACCACCTCGATGGCCTCGGACATAAAGTCCTCCGACAGGCCGGCGTGGTAGCGCACAGTGAGGTTGGGCTGGGGCAGACGGGTCTGGGCCACGCTGCGCAGAATCAGGTAGGACATGGGATTCACTGCGTCCCTCTTGTCCGGTGTCTGGCCGCCCACGGTGACGTTCTGATACAGGGGGGAGCCGGCGGAGAACTGAGTGTGGCTCCAGGAGCGAATTTTATTGATGGTGAAGGTCTTCAGCCACAGGTTGGTCATCAGCTCGCAGGCGCTGTCTTCGGTAATCCGGCCCTCGGCCAGGTCTTTGGCGTAGTAGGGATAGAGGTACTGGTCCATCCGCCCGTAGGACAGGGAATGTCCGTTGGACTCGATCTGGAGCACCAGGTGGACCAGCCACAGGGACTGCACCGCCTCCTGGAAGGTCTCAGCTGGCTCATAGGGCACCTTGCGCAGGATGCGGGCCATCTCGGTCAGCTCGGCGGCCCGCTCCGGGGCGGCGGACCCGGCCTGCTCCTCCGCCAGGGCGGCATACCGGGCGGCAAAGGTCCGGACAGCATCAATCACAATGAGAATGGCGCGGTAGAAGTAGGATTTTTTCAGATTTTTACAGTCGGTGAGGTCCAGCTTCTCCAGGTGCTCCCTGGTGCGCCGCTGGTAGTCCACCAGCCCCAGCCGCAGCAGGTCGGCGTAGGCCACCGCTACGTGGGCATCGCCGGAGGTAATGTTGCCCTCCGCCTTGATGATGCCCAGGTCGTAGAACACCCGGCTCTCGGGGGGGATGGCGGCCAGGCCCTTGTCCAGAAGGGTGTTGTGCTGCCAGAAGGGGTAAATCTCCCGCAGTTCCTCCTTTGTCTTCTCGCTGATGCGGAAGACGTCGCCGTCCCGGCCCTCGAACTCGTCCAGCTCCCGGATGACCCAGTCCATGGCGTACTCCGGGAAGATGGGGGCCGCCCGGTTGGTGGAAGCCTGGTTGCCGGCCAGCAGGGTGTCAGGCTCGATAAAGATGCTCATGTGCTCCAGGATGTTCTGGAGCATATAGGCCCGCTTCAGGGTGACGGGCTGGTCGCCGTGCTCCTTATAGCTCTGGGTGGTGAGGATGGCGCGCTGGGCGCACACCTGGGGCTCAGTCTCCAGCAGCTCCTCCCGGAAATGTTCCATCCGGGGCGTCAGATCTCCGAAATGCTGTGTATTTTTCATGGTCTGTGACCTCCTGTTAAAACTGTCAGCGGGGAAGCCTTCCCCCGGTTTTGGCTTCATCATAACAGACCCCGTTTGGTAAGTCAACAAAAACTTACGAATGAAAGTGTACAAATTTCAAATCTAAACTTTGTGGATTTTTGCATCTTTACAATGGGGCGGCTCTCCCACTATAATAACAGAGTAAACAAACAGGAGGCGCGGCATATGGCACAGACCGGGCAAATCTTTAATATTCAGAAGTTCAGCATCAACGACGGTCCGGGCATCCGCACCACCGTATTTTTCAAGGGCTGTCCTCTGGCCTGCCGCTGGTGCGCCAACCCGGAGTCTCAAAACCGGTATGCCGCCCAGGCCCAGCTGCTGGATGACGACCGCTGCCGCTGCCGGGAGGTGACGGTGGAGGAGGTCATGGCCGAGGTATTGCAGGACAAGGCTTTCTACGACCAGTCCGGGGGCGGGATGACCCTCTCCGGGGGCGAGGTGCTCCAGCAGGCGGAGTTTGCCGCCGCCCTGTGCCGGGCCGCCCGGGCCGAGGGAATCCATACCGCCGCCGAGACCACCGGCTTTGCCGCCCCGGAGCAATTCCGGCTGCTGCTGGACGAGGTGGACCTCCTGCTGCTGGATGTCAAGCACAGCGACCCCACCGTCCACAGGGCGGGCACCGGCGTGGATAACCGGCTGATTTTAGACAACCTCCGCACCGCCGCTACTTCGGGCAAGGCCATAATCGCCCGCATCCCGGTGATCCCCCGGTTCAACAGCGGCTTGAAGGACGCCAGACAGTTGGCCGCCCTCCTCACCGATTTGAAGGTCCACGAGGTCCATCTCCTCCCCTTCCACCAGTTTGGGGAGCGGAAATACCAGCAGATGGGGGTCCCTTACGACTACGACGGAATTGAGCAGCTCCATCCCGAGGACCTGGCGGACTACCGGCAGATTTTCCTGGACGCCGGCCTGGACTGCACCTTCCGATAACAGTTTTGAGAGGTTTTTTATGAGAAAAGCGCGGGAGTCCCAGATTTTGGAGCTGCTTTCCCAGTGCGGGCGGATGGAGGTCTCCGTCCTGGCCCAGCGGCTGGGCGTGTCCCAGGTGACGGTGCGTAAGGACCTGGACGCCCTGGAGGAGCGAGGTATCCTCCGCCGGGAGCACGGCTTTGCCGTGTCGGGCAGCGGGGACGACGTGAACAACCGCCTGGCCATCCACTATGAGGAGAAGCGCCGCATCGCCCGCCGGGCCGCCCGGCTGGTCTCCCCCGGGGAGACGGTGATGATCGAGAGCGGCAGCTGCTGCGCCCTGCTGGCCGAGGAGATCGCCCACAACAAGCCGGGGGCCACCATCATCACCAACAGCGCCTTTATCGCCAGCTACATTCGCCGTGTGGACGGGGCCCGGGTGGTCCTGCTGGGGGGCGACTTCCAGAACGACGCCCAGGTCATGGTGGGACCCATCCTCAAGGTGTGCGCCCAGCAGTTCTATGTGGAACGGCTCTTTGTGGGGGCGGACGGCTGGTCCCCCGCTCTGGGCTTCACCGGCAACGACCACCTGCGGGTCCAGGCCGTGCGGGACATGGCCGAGCACGCTGGACAGGTGATTGTGGTGACTGAGAGCGAAAAGTTTTCCCAGCGGGGTGTGGTCCCCCTGAATCTGCCCGCCGGGGCCTCCGCCGTAGTCACCGACTGCGGTCTCACCGGGGAGCAGACCCGCAGCCTGGAGAGAGCAGGGGTAACGGTTCATCAGGCGGAGGACTGACCCGCACGATGATAAGGTATGCGCTGTCCCACCCAGACGGCGCACCTTTTCAGCCCGTTTTAGATTTCATATGAAATATTTTTTGTATGTATCCGTAATTTTTGATCCAAGATAACCCCAAATAAACCTGTCGCCCCGTAACCTTTTTTCATGGAAGGAGCCTATTCAATGAGCACCTATCGCATCGGCATCGACGCCGGAGGCACCAAAGTGGCTTACGGCCTGTTCGACGAAGAAAACCATCTGCTGGACCGCTTTCAGCAGCCCACCCCCATCGAGGCCGACGGCCCCGCCTTCTGCGGCATGGTAATCGACTCCATCCACACTATTTTGGAAAAAAACCGTCTCACCCTGGCCGACCTGGCGGGGATTGGCGTGTGCATGCCCTCCTTTATCCTCTTCGAGCAGGGGTATGTGTGTATGACCTCCGCCATGGTAAACATCCGGGACTTCGCCATGCGGGACTACCTGGCCCAGCGGCTGGGGGTTCCCATCGTGCTGGACAACGACAGCAACGTGGCCGCTCTGGCGGAACACCGCTTCGGTGCGGGACAGGGCAGCCGGCACATGATTTATATGGCCACCAGTACCGGCATCGGCAGCGGGCTGATCCTCAATGGGCAGCTCTTTCGGGGCAGCTACGGCTGGGCGGGCGAGTGCGGCCACATGCTCATCACCCCCGACGAGGGGGAACTGTGCGGCTGCCGGAACAAGGGCTGTTTCATGTCCTGGGGAGCAGGCCGGTATCTCCCCGCCCAGATTCGGAAAAAATCCGCCGGCCGGAAGACCATTATGGACCTGGGCCCCAATCTGGACGGCGCCGAGCTGCGCCGGGCCTGCGAGACGGGAGACCCCTTCGCCCTGGAGATGCTGGACCAGACCGCCCACTACATCGGTGTGTGCGCCTTCAACATTTACCAGCTGCTTAACGTCAATCTCTATGTCTTTGGCGGCGGATTGGTCAACTTTGGCCCTCTTCTTTTCGACCGGGTGCGGACCGAATTTGACCGGTATAACCACATCCCCCAGCCGGTGGACTTCCGCTTTGCCCAGCTGAAACAGGATTTTGGCATCATCGGCGCGGCCGAGCTGCTGCGGAGCTGATTGCGCTTTGTTCATGATTGTGCACTAATTAGCGCAGATTAAGGATTTTTACTTTGTTCACAATCGCTTAGAATGAACTTACATAAAACTACAGAAATCCAACCAAATTTTGTGCATCCTAACGGAGCGCCAATCTGTGCTCAGCAGGGAGCGTCCCCTGTTGACAATACATCAATCCGAACAATATGAGGAGGAAAAACATGAAAAAGAAAATTACTGCTCTCCTGCTGGCCATGTCCATGGCCCTGGCCCTCGCCGCCTGCGGCGGCGGAAACCCCGGCACTCCCTCTAGCACCGGCAGCAACCCCAGCACCCCCTCTACAGGCAGCGGCACTTCCTCCGCTGGCGGCGACGTTATCAAGGCTGTCTACTGCGCTTCCATGAACAACGAGTCCCAGGCCTTTGCCTACAAGATGTTCCAGAAGCATGAGGCCGAGTTTGGTATGAAGGTCGACGTTCTGGACGACCAGGGCGATGCCGCCAAGCAGGCCGAGAATGTGCAGCAGGCCGCTGCTCAGGGCTATCAGTGGATCATCGCCAACCCCTGCGATGCTGCTGGTCTGGTAACTGCCTACAAGGCCATCAAGGAAAACAACCCCGACGTGCTCCTGTCCACCTACTCCGCCGACATCACTGAGGAAGCCTACCGCGACTTCTTCGTGGGCATCAACGACACCGAAGCCGGCATCACCGCCGCCAACGCCTTTATCGAGAAGTTCCCCAACGGCTGCAAGATGGTCGAGATCGGCGGTCAGGCCGGCCACAACGCCCAGATTCTCCGCCACGACGGCTTCATGTCCGTTATGAAGGATCACCCCGAGTTTGAGATTCTGGACTGCCAGAACACCGAGCACTGGGCCTCTGACGAGGCGCAGGCCATCGCCGAGGACTTTGTTACCAAGTATGGCGACGACATCGAGGCCGTCTTCTGCCACTGGGACAACGGTGCCACCGGCATCATCAACGCCCTCCAGGCTCAGGGCATGAACGACGTGCTCATCGTGGCCGTGGACGGCTGCCGCGCCGGCTTCGATCAGGTCAGCGACGGTACCCAGTATGCCACCATTATGAATAACTTTGAGACCGACTCTGTGGACTCCATGACCCTGGCCGTGAAGGCCCTGAAGGGTGAGGAGGTCCCCTCCACCAACTTCATCAAGATGGATATCGTTACCCTGGACAACATTAACGACTTCACCGCTCCCGAGTGGTAAGCGAATGAACCAAAAGGGCTCGCTTCGTTTCGAGCGAAGCGGGCCCTTCCTGATATCAGGCGGGTTTTAGGCTGCCCTGGAACACTCCCCCGCCGTCCAGGGCATCAAAAAGCCCGCTGGGACGCGCAGCGGTGCCGCAGCGCAAATTTGATGTAACGAGGAGATTGGCATGGAAACTAAAAACAGCGAGTACATCCTTACCATGTCCCATGTGAACAAGAGCTTCCCCGGCGTCAAGGCCCTGGATGACGTATCCATCCGGGTCAAACGGGGCGAGGTCCACGGCCTGGTGGGCGAAAACGGCGCCGGCAAATCCACGCTGATGAAGATTCTCTCCGGCGTCTACACCAAGGACAGCGGCGAGGTGGTCTTCGACGGGCAGGTCATTGAGAAGACCACCCCTGTGGAATCCCTCAACCGGGGCATGAGCATTATCTATCAGGAGTTTAACCTGGTGCAGACCATGACGGTGGGCGAAAACATCTTTATGGGCCGCTTTAAGGAAGTGGGCGGCATGCGGGGCACCCACAAGAAGGCCCGGGAGCTGCTGGACAGCATCGGCAGCAAGATCCGAACCCACACCTTGGTGAAGGACCTGTCCACCTCTGAGATGCAGATGGTGGAGATCGCCAAGGCCTTGTCCTTCAATTCCAAGCTCATCATCATGGACGAACCCTCCAGCTCCCTCACCGCCGACGAGCTGAAGGCCCTGTTTCAGATTGTCCGCCAGCTGGTGCAGCAGGGCATCTCGGTGATCTACATAAGCCACAAGCTGGACGAAATTTTTGAGCTGTGCGACAGTATCACCATCATGCGGGACGGCCACGTTATCGACAGCAAACCGGTGGCCGATCTCACCCGGGCCGAGATGATTACAAAGATGGTGGGCCGGGAGATCGAGAACGAGTACCCGCCCCGCCCCGAGTGCGTAGGCGATGTGCTGCTGGAGGTGAGCAATCTCAACTCTCACAAGCTCCACGACGTATCCTTCCAGCTGCACCGGGGCGAAATTCTTGGCCTGGTGGGCCTGGTGGGAGCGGGGCGCACCGAGATGATTCGGGCCCTCTTCGGTGCGGACCATGTCCGCTCCATTGACGTGAAGATGGAGGGCAAGCCCGTCCATATCAAAAATCCCCGGGACGCCATCGCCCTGGGCATGGCCCTGGTCCCTGAGGACCGGAAGCTGCAAGGTTTGGTGCTCCCCTTCAGCGTGGGCGCCAACATCTCCATGGCCGCCTTGAAAAACATCTCCAGCGGGCCGCTGAAGGTGGTCAACGGCTCCAAGGAGAAGGAGCTCTCCCAGCGCCAGATTGAGGACCTGCTCATCAAGACCCCCTCGGCCGAGACCAAGGTGGTCTCTCTGTCCGGCGGCAACCAGCAGAAGTGCGTTCTGGGCCGCTGGCTGGAGATGAACCCCAAGGTACTGATTTTAGACGAACCCACCCGCGGCATCGACGTGGGCGCCAAGTTTGAAATTTACCTGCTGATGAAACGCATCGTGGAAAACGGCGGCTCCATCATCCTCATCTCCTCGGAGCTGCCCGAGGTGCTGAATATGAGCAACCGGGTGCTGGCCGTCTGCGAGGGCCGGATCACCGGCGAGTTTAACCCCGTTACCGACTCCGTGGACACCATCATGGATAAGGTGTTGGGTTAAGGAGGGATGGCAATGAAAAAGACACAAAAAATCGACTCTCAGACCGTCATCCGCTTCATCATGGACCATATGCTGGTGGTCATCCTCATCGCACTGGCCATCATCACCGCCATGGTGGAGCCCAAGTTCCTCAAGGTCAGCAACCTGACCAACATCATGCGCCAGTTCGGCGCCCTGTCCTTTGTGGCCCTGGGCCTGACCTTCGCCATCATCTGCGGCTTTATTGACCTGTCCATCCCCGGCATGCTGAATATCTGCGCCGTCATGTCGGTCATTCTGGTCAACCCCCTGGGTCAGGTGGGCGCGCTGATTATGACCCTGATCTTTGGCCTGTTCGCCGGCTTCCTCAACGGAGCCCTCATCACCCGAAGCGGCGGCACCACCCAGGCGGAGGGTTTGTTTATCACCTTCGGCATGTCACAGGTGTGGTCGGCGGCGGCCATGCTCATCAGCGACGGCAAGACCCAGCAGCTGCGCTGGTGCGACAGGCCCTACACCATTTTTAAGTTCATGGGCAGCTACAACGTCTTCGGGGTGATTCCCATTGCCATGGTCCTCTTTGTGGCTGTCATGCTGATTTTGAACTTCTACCACAAGCGGACCTACTCCGGCCGCTGCATGTCCCTGGCCGGCGGCAACAAGACCGCCGCCAACCTGGCGGGCATTCATGTCAACGTGACCATCATGCGTACCCTGGCAATCGGCGGCATGATGACTGCTATGGGCGCACTGATGCTGGTCAGCCGGGTCACCAACGCCTCCCCCACCGTGGGCCTGGGCTACGACAACGACGCCATCCTCTCGGTGGTGGTGGGCGGCACCTCTCTGGCCGGCGGCAAGGGCAACGTGCTGGGCACCATGCTGGGCGTGCTGCTGGTCACGCTGCTGTCCAACTGCATGAACCTGCTGGGCGTGTCCAACCATATGCAGTATGTGATGAAGGGCGCGGTTCTGATTTTCGCCATCTGGGCCGACAACCGCAAGAACCTGCATAGCAACTGAGGAGGTGTGAAGAATGGAACAGAAGGCTTATACATTACAGGACAGAGCCAAGGGCTTCGGCACCTTCCTCTATGGGCATAAGGCCATCGCCGCCATCGCCCTGCTCTACCTGATTATGCTGTTTTACAGCTTCGGCAATACCACCAGCTTCTTCTCCAGCTACTCCCAGACGCTGATTTTTCAAAAATCCACCGTCAACATTATTGTGGCCTGCGGCGTTACCTTCGCGGTTATGGTCCACTCCATCGACCTGTCCATCGGCGGTATGCTGGCTCTGTCCGGCGTGCTGGTCATCAAGTTCATGGAGGTCATGCCCGCCTGGCTGGCCATCATCTGCACCATCGCCATCGGCATGCTGGTGGGCGCCGTCAACGGCTTCTTCATCGTCCACCAGAAGCTGGAGGGCTTCATTGTCACCCTGGGTATGGGCGTACTGCTGAAGGGCGTCGCCCTTCAGCTCACCAACGCCCACCCCATCTCCGCCGACCTGTCCTTTAACGACCTGGCTATGGGTAACCACCTGGTCTTCGGGCTGGCCAAAATCCCCAACATGGTCATTATCATGCTGCTCATCGTGCTGATCTTCAGCCTGATTCTGCGGTACACCCAATTTGGCCGGAACATATACGCCATCGGCGGCGACTACGGCGTGGCTGAGTACGCCGGCGTCCCCGCTGTGCGGCAGAAGTGGATGGCCTTTATCCTCTCCGCCGGGCTGACCACCGTGGCAGGCATTGTCAACTCCTCCTACCTGTGCGCCGGCAACGCCAACTATGGCGACATGACCGCCATGATCGTCAACTGCGCCGTGGTGGTGGGCGGCACCTCCATGGCAGGCGGTGTGGGCGGCGTGTGGCAGTCCGCCATCGGTGTGCTGTTCTTCTCCGCTCTGGAGATCACCCTGCAGAACCTGGTGCCCAACGCCTATATCATCCAGCTTATTCAGGGCTTCGTCATCGTGGCCATCCTGTTCCTGGACAGCTATGACAACAAGCGCAAGCGCGAGCAGGTGTAACAACTTAATAGATCGGAAAGGTCGTGTCTTCTATGAAAGAGCAAAACTATCTGGACAATCTGGTGGGCGTATTCGGCCAACCCGTGGCGGAGAACCCCGGCGTGGTCATTCAGGACGCCGCCTTCCAGGCGATGGGCCTGGAGCGCTGGCACTTTCTCACCCTGGACGTGGACAAGGATCAGCTGGAAAACGCCATCAACGGCCTGAAGGCCTTCAAAATGCGGGGCATCAACTGCACCATCCCCCACAAGATTTCGGTGATGCAGTATCTGGACGAGATTTCCGAGAGCGCCAAACTCATCGGCGCAGTGAACATGATCGTTAACGATAACGGCCGTCTCTTCGGCGAGAACACCGACGGCAAGGGCTTTATGATGAGCCTGGCCTCCAACGGCGTGGAGGTGGCCGGCAAAAAGACGGTGGTCTTCGGCGCCGGCGGTGCGGCTCGGGCCATCTGTGTGGAGATGGGACTGGCCGGCGTGGCTGATATCACCATTGTCAACCGGGCCCAGGACCGCCCCTTGGGCGACGCCCTTATGGATATCCTGCGCAAGAACACCAAAACCGAATGCCGCTACATCGACTGGGACGGCCCCTTCTCCATCCCTGAGGGCACCGACGTCGTGGTCAATGCCACCTCCGTGGGTCTGTACCCCGATGTGGATGCCATGCCCAATATCGACCTGGACTCCATCAAGCCCACCATGTTTGTCCAGGACGTAATCCCCAATCCCACCGAAACCGCCTTCATCCGTGAGATGCGCCGCCGGGGCATCCCCTGCGCCACCGGGGCGGGCATGCTCATCAACCAGGCCGCGCTGAATATCGAGATGTGGACCGGCCAGAAGCCGGACAAGGACGTTATGTACCAGGCCTTGGAGAAAGCTCTGGGCGACTGATCTCCACAGAAAACCGGGTCCAGCTGAGTAAATCAGCCGGACCCGGTTCTTTGCTGTGTTTATATGGCAGGATATGCTCCGTCCCAGACAATTTTACGGTAGTTCTCCGGATCGGTGTCCCCCTCGGTAGAGAACAGCAGCGCCCGGCTGGAGCCGTCCAGCTCCAGGTCCTCCCGCAGCTCCCGGCAGTCGTCGTCCTCCATCAGGACGGAGATCACCCCCATGCCCACGGCTCCCGACTCCCCCGCCGTCACCGCCGGGTCGCCCTTCACCGGAGCGGCCAGCATCCGCATCCCCCGGGCGCTCACCCAGTCGGGGCAGGACACAAAGGCGGTGGCGTGGCTGCGCAGGATGTCCCAGGAAATGGGGTTGGGCTCGCCGCAGGCCAGCCCCGCCATGATGGTCCGCAAGTCGCCCCCCACCATGCGCATCTTGCCGTCCCCGGCTATGGCGCTCTGATAGTGGCAGTCCGCCGCTTCCGCCTCCATAACCACAAATTTCGGCGGATGTTCCGGATAGCGGTTGACAAAATAACCGGCCACGGCCCCCGCCATACTGCCCACACCCGCCTGGAGGAACACGTGGGTGGGACGCTCCTCCATCTGCTCCGCCGCCTCGTCGGCCATGGTGGCATAGCCCTGCATAATCCAGGAGGGTATCTCCTCATACCCCTCCCAGGCGGTGTCCTGAATCACTACGCCGTGGGCCGTCCCAGCGGCCTCAGCGGCGGCCATGCGGACACAGTCGTCGTAGTTGACCTCCTCAATGGTCACCTGAGCGTCTTCCTTGGCGATGTTGTCAAAGCGGCTTCTGGCACTGCCCTTGGGCATGTGGACTACCGCCTTCTGTCCCAGCCGGCTGGCCGCCCAGGCCACTCCCCTGCCGTGGTTGCCGTCGGTGGCGGTAAAAAAGGTGGCCTGCCCAAATTCCTCCCGGAACCGGGCGCTGGTGAGGTATTCATAGGTCAGCTCCGACACATCCCGTCCCAGCTCCCCGGCGATATGCCGGGCAATGGCAAAGGAGCCCCCCAGCACCTTAAAGGCGTTGAGACCGAAACGGAAGGACTCGTCCTTGACCCACAGGCCACCCAGGCCCAGCCGCCGGGCCATGCCGTCCAGCCGGACCAGCGGGGTAGCGGCATACTGGGGAAAGGAGCGGTGGAAAGCCCGGGCCTTGGCCGCGTTTTCCAGGGACATAATGCTCAGGCAGCTGTCCCCGCTGGGGGGCAGGCGGTTCAGGGTCCATTTCATGCGGTCGGTCATCCTGTTCTCCTCCATTCAAAACAATTGATTTCCGTATAAAAAAACGCCGAAGGGGACAGGCCCTCTTCGGCGTTTTTTGCTTACCGGACCGCCACGGCCTCGATCTCAAACAGGGCGGCCTTGGGCAGGGCCGCCACCTGAACACAGGAGCGCGCCGGGGCCTCGCCGGGGAAGTATTTGGCGTAGATAGCATTGATGGCGGCAAAATCGTTCATATCCGCCAGAAAAACAGTGGTTTTGACCACATCTCCAAAGTCCATCCCGGCAGCATTCAAAACAGCCTTCAGGTTGTCCAGCGCCTGAGCGGCCTGGGCTTCCACCCCCTGGGGCAGCTCACCAGTGGCCGGAATCAGGCCCAGCTGGCCGGAGGTATACAGGGTATTGCCCGCCAGCTTGGCATGGCAGTAGGGCCCCACGGCGGCGGGGGCGTTTTGAGCGGTAATAGTTTGATTCATAAAAACCCTCCTCATGTTGTATTTCTTACCATAGTATAAAAAGCTTAAAAAAGCAAGCGATTTATCTGCTGCGTCTCAGCAGCTCGCAGGTCATCTCATACACCCGCCGGACAGAGAGCACATTCAGCCGCTCCTGATAGGAGTGGATATCCCGAAGCTCCGGACCGGCGGAGACCACATCCAGGCCGGGAATTTTCTCCGCAAACAGGCCGCACTCCAAACCGCCGTGGGTGCCCTGGATCACGCCATCTCTTCCGCTGACTGTCTTATAGGCCGCCAGAACGTCCTCCCGCAGGGCAGACTGCCGGTTGTACTGCCAGCCCGGGTAGTCCCCCTGCCGAATAACAGTACCCCTCTCACTGCCCACAATGGCCCGCACCTTCTGTACCGCCATAGCCTTCTGAGAGGCGATGGAGGAGCGGACAGAGATACTGAAATGAAGCCCGTCCTCCTCCATTCCCATCACACCAAGATTCATGGAGGTCTGCACCAGTCCCGGAAAATCCACGCTCATGGCCTGGACTCCCTGGGGCAGGGCCAGCAGGGTGCGCAGCATCCGAAACGTGACTTTGACGGACAGAGCACTGTTCAGCTCGGTCTTTTCGCACCTCAGCGCGATACCGCTGTCGCAGCCGGCGTACTCATTTGTCAAAACATCGCCGAACTCCCGGATAAATTCCTCAAAATCCCCCGCCCGGTCCGCCGGAACGGCCACCTCAGCCCGGTTTTTGGGGCAGATCACATTGTCAAACCTGCCACCCCGGATATCGCTCAGTCTCAAGCCCTGAACGCGCTCCATCGCGCTGTACAGCACACGGACCATCGTCTGGTTGGCGGACGCCCGTCCCCTGTGAATCTCCGTTCCCGAGTGACCGCCCTGCAGACCGTCCAGGATAACGGCATAGCCGGTCTCCCCGTTCAGCCCGCTCCGGCTTCCCGCCAGAAAACAATCCAGCCGTACCCCTCCAGCACAGGAGACGGTAAATACCCCCTCCTCCTCTGAATCCAAATTGAGCAGTTTTCTCCCCTTCAGGTCGGAGCAGTCCAAGGCGCGGGCGCCGCCCATGCCGGTCTCCTCGTCCACGGTAAACACCGCCTCCAACGGAGGGTGGGGCAGGGTATCGTCGGCCAAAATGGCCAGGATCATGGCCACGGCAATCCCGTCGTCTCCGCCCAGGGAGGTCCGGTCCGCCCAGATCCACTCCCCATCGGTAACCAGGTCCAGCCCCTCTGAGGACATATCCTTGGGGCAGTCCTCCGTTTTCACACACACCATGTCGATATGGCCCTGAAGAATAACCGGTTCAGCCCCCTCATAACCGGGGGTGCCCTCCTTCCAAATGACCACATTGTTTACCTCATCCTGCCGCCAGCGCAGGCCCAGCTCCCGGGCAAAACGGACGCACAGGTCACTGATCTGCCTGGTGTTGCCGCTGCCGTGGGGGACAGAGCAGAGCATTTCAAAGTATGCAAACACATTTTGGGGCTCCAGCCCGGATAACACCGCCATATCATTGTTCTCCTCGCACCAAAATAACCGTCCTGTCTCCGGCAGGACAGCCGCCGCCTATACGTGGTAGCAGCCCCCGCCGATAAACTCCCGCATAAGGGAGGTCTTGGGTACGTTGTCCGCCGGAATGGGCAGGAAGTAGTTCAGGAATTTCAGCAGCCGCTTGGCTTCAACATACTCCTCGCTGTCCCGAGGGACGCCGAAGAGCAGGGGCTGAACATAGGGCTTCAGCAGGGCTGTCTCATAAATCAGGGCCGAGTTAAAGATCACATCCGCGCTGTCCTGGAAGGGGAAAATGTTGTTTTCCTCCCCCCGCCGGACTGAGGGCCACATCCGGATGGTTGCCTGGGCGCTGTGTCCCCGGGTCCGGGCATCCCGCTCGATCCGCCGGAGAAGGCGGGCATCGGTGGTGGGGATGCGGTTATGGTCGTCGACGTTCAATGTGGAAAGACAGCTGATATAAATTTTATACTTGCTCTCCTTGGGCAGCGAGTGGGCAAACTGGTCGTTGAGACAGTGGATGCCCTCAATGACCAGTACATCCCCCTCTCCCAGGGAGAGAAACGTGCCGTTGTACTCCCGAACGCCCTTTTTGAAGTTGTAGGTGGGCAGCTCCACTGTCTCGCCGTTCAGCAGTCGGACCATATCCTTGTTAAACTGCTCCACGTCCATGGCGCCCAGACCCTCAAAGTCGTACTGTCCGTCCTCATCCCGCGGGGTATCCGCCCGGTTTTTAAAGTAGTTGTCCGTAGCGATGGCATGGGGCCGCAGGCCGCAGGCCCGCATCTGGGTAGACAGCCGGTGGGAAAATGTAGTCTTTCCGGAGGATGACGGCCCCGCGATCATCACAAACCGAACCTCTTTCCGGGCGGCAATTTCAGCGGCAATATCCCCGATTTTCTTCTCCATCAGGGCCTCATAGGCCAGAATAAGGGGGGTGGCATTGCCCTGGGAGACGGTGGTATTCAGCTCTCCCACATTGGACGCATTCAGTCCCTCGGCGCGCAGGTTGGACTCATAGAGCTCCTGGAAAACCTTTCTTGAGGGGCGGAAATCCCCCAGCTGATTGGGGTCTTTCTGTGCAGGCAGGCGCAGAACAAAGCCGTTTTCAAACGGCTCAAGGGCAAAACAGCGGACATAGCCGGTATCGGGCACCATGTAGCCGTAAAAGTAGTCCACAAAGCCGTCCAGAGAGTAGACATTGACATGGGAGTTGACCCGGAAGCTGAGCAGCCGGGCCTTGTCGTCCATGCCGGCCTGACGGAACAGCTCCACGGCGTCGTCTGTACTGAGGCTCCGCTTCTCAATGGGCAGCGCCTGGGCGGACAGCTCCCGCATCCGCTTCTCTACCCGCTCCAGCAGAGCCTTGTCCAGAGAGAACCTGCCTTGGGCCAGGATAAAAAGTGCGCTGCTGAGGGAGAACTCCACAGACAGCCGCTCCACATTCTCCCGTCCCGCCACATCATAAAAGGCCTTCAGCATCAGAAATACCGCGCTGCGCTCATAGGTCTGGATACCAGGCTTGTCTTGGGCCGTGACCATTTTCAGCGAGCAGTCCCGGTCCAGAACCTTATGGAGCTCGCAAAGCTTCCCCTCCCGGTTGACCAGCAGAATGTCGCAGGGGAACCGATCCTGAAAGTCCGCCGCGACGGTACGGTAGGTCGTCCCATAGGGGTAAGTATATTCCTTTCCGTCTACAGTAACCTTTATCGTTCTCTTTTCTTCCATCGGATAGCCTCCTCTATAACATGATTGTCCAATCAGAGATGGGGGCTGTGTTTCCAGTGTCCTCTTCGCCGTCCCATCCGCTTATTTGGCGGTCTCCCGCTGGAACTTGGCCAGATAGGCGTTCTGGAGCAGTTTTATGCGCTCCGGGTCCCTGCCGCCCACAGGGATATTGTCGATGGACTCCACCTTCATACACAGGGCGCTGGAGCTGGTGACGATCACTTCGTCTGCGTTCATCAGCTCCACCATGGAGAAGGGCTCCTCCCGCACCGGGATACCATGCTCCCCGGCCAGGGCCAGCAGGTGCTTGCGGGTGATGCCGGGGAGGATCAGCTCATCGGTGGGAGCGGTGCGCAGCACACCGTCCTTCAAAATGGAGATGTTGCTGTGGGCGCACTCGGTCACCCGGCTGCCCCGGTGGAGCACCGCCTCGTCACAGCCGGCCTCCGCCGCCCGCTGGTTGGCCAGCACGCTGGGAATCAGATTCAGCGTTTTGATGTTGCACAGCTTGAAGCGGTTGTCCTCCAGTGAGATAAGCTTATAGGGCTTCTCCATGGACTTCATGGTGTGAGGCTTCACATAGGCCATCAGGGTGGGCTCCACCTCCGCACCGGGGAACACATGGTTCCGGGGGGCCACCCCCCGGGAAATCTGCCAGTACAGGAAGTGGATGGGGGCGTCATCTGCCGCGTCGATAACCTTCTGAAGCTCTGTCTTCACTTGCTCCCGCTCCATCTTGAAGGGAATTTCCAGCAGACGCAGGCTGTTGTACATCCGGTCCAGATGGTCCTCAATAGCGAAGGGGATGCGGTTGGCCACACAGGTGGCCTCGTAGATGCCGTCTCCAAAGTAGAGGGCCCGGTCGTTCATGGGCACCTTCATCTCCTCCAGAGGGCCGATCTCGCCGTTGTAATAACCAACATTTTTCCACATAAGTCTTTCCTCCATATTCTATATTGTTTCAATAGACGCTGTTTCTTCTCTCCTCATAGACCCGACAGGCTTTCCAGATCACCCAGGCGCACAGGGCGCCGATAACCGCACCCACCAGCACATCGCTGGGGTAGTGCACGCCTACATACAGCCGGGACAGCCCCATCAGCACGGCCAGCACCGGAGCGGCGACCCGTCCCCATTTCCAGGGCAGAGCCCGCAGCCAGATCATCCCCGCGGCAAAGGCGGCGCAGGTGTGCCCCGAGGGAAACGAGTTGGGGTCCTTCTCCGTCACCAGCGGGTCAATGGGCCATACTGTCCAGGGCCGGGCTCGTTCCACCAGGGGCTTAATGGTAACATTGGTCACCAGCAGCCCCAAAATCATGGCCCCCAGGGCCAGCGCCCCCGCCTTTCTGGTTGGTTTATAGACCAGCATCGCCAGAGACAGGGCAATCCACAAAATGCCCGCGTCACCCAGCTTGGTATACACCGACACAACGGGGTCCAGCCAGGCCATATGCATCCCCTGAATGGCCACCAGCAGCTGCCCGTCCATCTGAAGCAACCCTTCCAACATGAAAAAACCTCCCTTGACCCTTCTCACAAACTATACTATAATAATAGAGCTTTTTTCCAGCAAGTCAACATTTATTTTCGGAGGTCTCTCTTTTTGAAACAAATCCTCTGTCTCGCCAACGAGCCCTGGTCCAACCGGCTCCCGGGGCGCACGCAGCAGATTGTCTCCCGCCTGCGTGACGCCCAAATCTTATACTTTTTTCCCGCTCAAACCCCGTGGGACAAGTCCTTTCTGCACAAGGGCCGGCAGGTACGGCCCAACGTGATTGCCCGCGCCCTGCCCCCTATCCGCTTCCCTATCCCGGAGCGAAGCCGCCGCCTGTTCCGTATGGCCTGGAATAAAATCAGCCGCTTTATAGAGGAGGAGTCCGCCCGCAGACACTTCAACCAGCCGCTGCTGTGGACTGCCCACCCCCACCACATCCACCTTGTAGACCGGCTGGAGTACAGTGCCCTGGTCTACGACTGTGATCGGGTGTGGGACGGTCTTCCCGTCCATTGGGAGGGCAGCCTGGCCCAGGCAGCGGACGTGGTTTTTGCCGCTTCTCCCCTGCTGTGCGACCGGCTGTCCCCTTGCAGCTCCAACATCGCCCTGCTGCCCAACGGGATCAATCTGCCCCTGTTCAGCGCCGGCACCCGTCGTCCCGACCCCATGCCGGGGGTAACAGCTCCCATTTTCGGCTGGGCGGGGGCCATTCGGGCAGGGCTGGACCTGTCCCCTGTGCTCTATGCCGCCCAGGCCCGGCCCGACTGGGGTTTCCTCCTGCTGGGATCGGTGGAGAAAAATAATCCTTTTCTGCGCCATCTGAACAAGCTGTCCAACGTGTTCCTTACCGGCCCCAGGCCGGCGCCGGAGGTGCCCGACTGGCTCTTCCGCTGCCAGGCGCTGCTGGACCTTCCCCGTACCGATCTGGCCTTTGACGAGGTCGTCTCCCCCCGGCTGTATGAGTACCTGGCCACCGGCAAGCCGGTGGTATCCATGCTCTGGCCCGATCAGGTAGAGCAGTTCCCCGACGTGGTCTACGCCGCCCACGACCTGGAGGAATTCGTCACCCTCTGCGCCCACGCGCTGGAGGAGGCCCCCGGCCTGGCCCACCGGAGGATGGAACGGGCCGCTTCTGCCGCCTGGCCCGTCCGGGTGGCAGAGGTAGAGCGTATCCTGACCACCGCCGGACTGCTTTAGCTCCCTCTCTTGCTCCACTTTTGTGTCGTTTTTCTCCCTTTTCTTGTACAAACATACGAAAATATTTCTTCCTCTTGCCAAATCCGGCTTCTTCCTATAAAATGGGATTTAGGACAACAGAAGGGGGGTCTCCGCTATGCCTTTTTTCTCCGGTTTCCGCTTTCAGGATTTTTACGGCCCCGCTCTGTCCAAAATCCCCCTCTAACCATCTATCAGGCTGTCTGTACCGCAGATAGCCTGAAACTTTTTCTCAAAGGAGTGCTTTAATGAAAAAAGTAGCCGTTATCATGGGTTCCGACAGCGACTGGCCGGTAGTCAAAGGGGCCTGTGCCCAGCTGGAGGAGTTCGGCATCCCCTACGAGGCCCACATTCTCAGCGCCCACCGCACCCCCTCCGCCGCCGCGGAATTTGCCAAAACTGCCCGGGCCAACGGCTTCGGTGTGCTCATCTGCGCCGCCGGCATGGCCGCCCATCTGGCCGGGGCCTTCGCCGGCAATTCCACCCTGCCGGTAATCGGCATCCCCATGAAGGGGGGCGCCATGGACGGCCTGGATGCCCTGCTGGCCACCGTTCAGATGCCCAGCGGCATCCCCGTGGCCACCGTGGCCATCAACGGGGCCAAAAACGCCGCCGTGCTGGCCGCCCAGATTCTGGCAGTTTCCGACGGCGCCCTGGCCGCCAGGCTAGACGCCGCCCGGGAGAAAATGGCGGAGCAGATCGCCGAAAAAGAGGCCAAACTCCAGGCGGAGCTAAAGGGCTGAAATTACCGTAGCAATCCACAATTTAATTTTTTGGAGGAATTTATCATGGAAAAGAATCTCGTTTATACCGGCAAGACCAAGAACGTCTATGCTCTGGACAACGGCAACTACCTGCTCAAGTTTAAGGACGACTGCACCGGCAAGGACGGTGTGTTCGATCCCGGCGAGAATTCCGTGGGCCTGACCATCGACGGCGTGGGCGACGTCAACCTGCGCATGTCCATCTACTTCTTCGAGAAGATCAACGCTGCCGGCATCAAAACCCACTTCGTCTCCGCCGACCTGGAGAACACCACCATGGAGGTCCTGCCCGCCAAGGTCTTCGGCCACGGCCTGGAGGTCATCTGCCGCCACAAGGCGGTGGGCTCCTTCATCCGCCGGTACGGCGAGTATATCGAGGAGGGCGCCGACCTGCCCGCCTATGTGGAGACCACCTTCAAGAACGACGAGAAGGGCGACCCCCTGGTGACCAAGGACGCCCTGGTGGCCCTGGGCGTGATGACCGAGGCTCAGTACGACGATATCAAGGACATGACCCAAAAGATTACCAAAATCGTGGCCGACGACCTGAAGGAGAAGGGACTGGTCCTCTATGACATCAAGTTTGAGTACGGCTACGACCCTGACGGCAAGGTGATGCTCATTGACGAGATCGCTTCCGGCAACATGCGGGTGTACAAGGATGGGCAGTATATCGACCCCATGACCCTGTCCAAGCTGTTTTTCGCGTAAGTTTACCCCAATTCTTTGCCGTGTTCCCGCCCCCGCAGGGGGCGGGAATCACAAAAAAAATTTTCCGCTTGAGAAAAACAGCGAATTGGGATCAATTCTAAGGAGGACTAGCATACATGGGTGGCTTTTTCGGAGCCGTCTCCACACAGGACGTCTCCCTTGACATTTTTTTTGGAGTGGATTACCACTCCCACCTGGGCACACGCCGGGGCGGCATGATTATCCACGACGCCAAGGACGGTTTCCAGCGCCAGATTCACTCCATCGAAAACACCCCCTTCCGCACCAAATTTGAAAAGGACCTGGCAAAATTCCACGGCTGCGCCGGCATCGGCTGCATCAGCGACACCGACCCCCAGCCCCTGCTGGTCCGCTCCCACCTGGGGCTGTACGCCATCACCACCGTGGGCATCATCAACAACGCCGAGGAGCTGGTGGACCAGTACTTTTCCGACCATGGCCACCAATTTATGGCCATGAGCTCGGGTAAGGTCAATTCCACCGAGCTGGCCGCCGCCCTTATCAACCAGAAGGACAACCTGGTGGACGGCATCCTCCATGCCCAGCAGGCGGTGGCAGGCTCCCTCACCCTGCTCATCCTCACCGCCGACGGGGAGATTATCGCCGCCCGGGACCGGATGGGCCGTCTGCCCGTTCTCATAGGCAGGGGAGAAAAGGGCCACTGTGTCTCCTTCGAGTCCTTCGCCTACCACAAGCTGGGCTACGAAGACGCCTATGAGCTGGGCCCCCGGGAGATTGTCCGCATCCGGGCCGACGGCTTCGACGTCCTCTCCCCCCCGGGCGAGGAGATGAAAATCTGCGCCTTCCTCTGGAGCTACTACGGCTACCCCAACTCCAACTACGAGGGGATCAACGTGGAGGTTATGCGCTACCGCAACGGCGCCATCATGGCCCGGAACGAGCGGGAGCGGGGGGTCCTGCCCCAGGTGGACTATGTGGCCGGCGTCCCCGACTCGGGCATCCCCCACGCCATCGGCTACGCCAACGAGAGCGGCAGCCACTTTGCCCGCCCCTTTGTGAAATATACCCCCACCTGGCCCCGATCCTTCATGCCCGCCAACCAGAACGTGCGCAATCAGGTGGCGAAAATGAAGCAAATCCCCGTCCCGGAGCTGATCGAGGGCAAAAAGCTGCTCTTTGTGGACGACTCTATTGTCCGGGGCACCCAGCTTCAGGAGACGGTGGACTTCCTCTACGAGTCCGGGGCCAAAGAGGTCCACATGCGCTCCGCCTGCCCCCCCATCATGTACAGCTGCAAGTACCTGAACTTTTCCCGGGGAAACTCCGACATGGACCTCCTCGCCCGGCGCACCATCCAGGAGCTGGAGGGCGACGAGGGCCAGAAGCACGTGGCGGAGTACGCCGACGCCTCTACCCAGCGGGGCGGCTGTATGCTGAAGGCCATCTGTGAGAAATTCGGCTTCGACTCCCTGGGCTATCAGTCCCTGGACGGCCTTCTGGAGGCCATCGGCATCGACAAGGACCGGGTTTGTACCTACTGCTGGTCGGGGAAAGAATAATTTCCTGTAGGGACGCTTCATGAAGCGTCCGCAGAGCAGTCACAAAAGGGCGGACGCATCGTGATGCGTCCCTACTATAATGATCGGAGGATCTTTCCATGGAAAATTCCCATTCCGCCTCCTACGCCGCCGCCGGCGTGGACATTGAGGCCGGCTACAAGGGCGTACAGCTGATGAAAAAGCATGTGGCCCGCACCATGATTCCCGGCGTGGTCAGCGGCATCGGCGGCTTCGGCGGCCTGTTTGCCCCCAACCTGGCCGGGATGAAGGAGCCGGTGCTTGTCTCCGGCTCCGACGGTGTGGGCACCAAGATTCGCCTGGCACAGCTGCTGGACAGGCACGACACCATCGGCATCGACTGTGTGGCCATGTGCGTCAACGACATTATCTGCTGCGGCGCAAAGCCCCTCTTCTTCCTGGACTACATCGCCATCGGCAAAAACGAGCCGGAGAAAGTGGCTGACATCGTATCCGGCGTGGCGGAAGGCTGTGTCCAGTCGGGCTGCGCCCTCATTGGCGGCGAGACCGCCGAGCACCCCGGCCTGATGGCCCCCGAGGACTACGACCTGGCCGGCTTCGCCGTGGGCGTGGTGGACCGTGAGAAGATCATCGACGGCTCCAAGGTGGCCGAGGGCGACGTCCTGATCGGACTCACCTCCTCCGGGGTCCACTCCAACGGCTTCTCCCTGGTGCGCAAGGTCTTTGACATCGAGCACGCCGACCTGACCTCCCCCATGGAGGAGCTTCAGGGCAAGTCCCTGGGCGAGACCCTGCTGGCCCCCACCAAGCTCTATGTAAAGCCTGTCCTGGCCCTGCTGGAGGGCGGTATCGACCTCCACGGCGCCAGCCACATCACCGGAGGCGGCTTCTATGAGAATGTCCCCCGGATGCTGCCTGAGGGCCTGGAGGCCTTTTTCCCGGCTGCCACGCTGCCCAACCTGCCCATCTTTGAGCTGATTCAGGAGCGGGGCAATATCCCGGAGCACGATATGTACAACACCTTCAACATGGGCCTGGGCATGGTGCTGGCCGTCCCCGCGGACCAGGCGGACAAGGCCCTGTCCATCCTCCACGCCGCCGGCGAGACCGACGCGGCGGAGGTGGGCTGTGTCCAGCCGGGAGACAAGGGCGTCTCCTTTGGCACCGTCAGCATTCCTGTATGAGCAGGAAAAAAATCGCCGTCCTGGTCTCCGGCGGCGGAACCAATTTACAGGCCCTCATCGACGCCCAGGGCCGTGGGGAGATCGTCAACGGGGAGATTACCGCCGTCATCTCCTCCGCGCCGGAGGTTTATGCTTTGGAGCGGGCCGCAAAAGCCGGTATCCCCGGATATGTGCTGGACCGGAAAAGCTACCCCTCCAGCCAGGCCATGACGGTGGCACTGGTAGAAAAATTGCGTGAGCTCTCCATAGATGTTGTGGTAATGGCGGGCTTTATGACCATTGTAACCAAAGAGCTGTTTGAGGTTTACGAAAACGCCATCATCAACATCCACCCCGCCCTTATCCCCTCCTTCGCCGGTCCGGGGTGCTTCGGCCTCCACGTCCACGAGAAGGCCCTGGCCTGCGGCGTGAAGGTGTCCGGGGCCACCGTCCACTTCGTCACCGAGGAGTGCGACGCCGGCCCCATCATCCTGCAAAAGGCGGTGGACGTCCTCCCCGACGACACCCCGGAGACCCTCCAGCGCCGGATTATGGAGCAGTGCGAGTGGAAGCTCCTGCCCCAGGCCGTGTCCCTGTTCTGCCAGGACCGGCTCAAGGTGGAGGGGCGGACCGTTAAAATTTTGGATGTATAACAGGAGGCCGCTATGAAGCTGATTAACCTGATGACCTACCTCTCCGAGAACCCTTACCCCGGCCGGGGCATCATCCTGGGCCGCACCGCCGACGATAAGAAGGCGGCCGTCGCCTACTTCATCATGGGCCGCAGCGAGAACAGCCGCAACCGGGTCTTTGAAACGACAGAGGACGGCATCCGTACCAAGGCCTTTGACGAGAGCAAGATGACCGACCCCTCGCTGATTATCTACCACCCCGTCCGGCTGCTGCCCAACGGCCTGCTGGTGGTGACCAACGGCGACCAGACCGACACCATCCGGGACCACATCGCCCAGGGCCACTGCTACCGCCACGCCCTGAACACCCGCACTTTCGAGCCCGACGGCCCCAACTGGACCCCCCGCATCTCCGGCGTACTCAAGCCCGACGGCACCTACAACCTGTCCATCCTTAAGAGCATGGACGGCGCCCCCGCCTGCTGCTGCCGGTACTTCTTCGAGTACGACCATCCCCTCTGCGGCGTGGGCCACCTGATCCACACCTATCAGGACAACTCAGAGCCCCTGCCCTCCTTCGAGGGGGAGCCCCGCCGGGTGACCATCTCCGCCCAGAGCGCCCAATCCTGGGCCGAGGACATCTGGGCCGCACTGAACGAGGAGAACAAGGTGTCCCTTTTTGTCCAGCTTATCGACCTGGCGACCCAGGAACAGGACACCGTCATCATCAACAAGCACAACTGAAAGAAGGGTATCACCATGGGACTCTTTGACCGCTTTAAGAAACAGGAGAAGGCCTCCGAGCCCAAGCCGTCTGCCCCCTCCACTCCGGAGGCAGGACTGATTGACTTCCACCCCTACGACACCGGGCTGGCGGAGTCCATCCGGGCGCTGGAGCAGGACCTGCGAAAGCTGAACACCAACGGCCGCCGGCCCTGTGACCGAGACGCGTTTGTCGCCCTGCTGGCGGGCATCGCCGCCCTGCGCAAGACCCCCGGCATCCCCGGCCCCAACGAGTCCGGCCCCAACTACTTCATCACCCTGCCCAAATGCGCCGACCGCACAGCGGAAATGGCGTGCAAAGCCCACCTGAAGGAAATCTTCGGCATTACGGACAAGGAGTCCATGGTGGAGTTCTGTAACAAGGAGCTGCGCTGTCACAGCCAGTATCTGGACTTCGAGGGCTTCTGGGAGGGCCGTCCGCCCTTCGACCTGTCCCAACTCAACGGCGGCGGCCTGGAATTTTTCCAGGTGGCCCGGGACTTTTCCGCCCAGTTCTACCCCATCGTGGGCCACAAGGGCTATCTGGCCTGGGACATCAGCGAGTGCGTGGGCCACCTGCGGGCGGGCTACGCCTGCGGCCTGCTCACCCGGGAAGAATTTGACGAGATGGCGGAGCACTGGATCGTTCAGGCCCAGATCTTTGAGGACTGGACCGACTTCGCCGTCAGCCTGGTGTGCGGCGAGCTGTACTGGGACTTCCGGGGCGGCTCCAAGCTGCCCGAGCTGAACAAGGGACTGGAGCTGTGGACCAAGCTGGTAAGCATGCTTTTGAACGACGGCGCCGCCTGGGCCAGCGGCCTGTGGTACGTGCCGCCCCGGAAAAAGGAGTTCGGGCTGTGGGCCCCGGAGTTCAAGCTGTACCTCACCGACTGGGAGGGGCCCAACGGCTGCTTCGCCACCGACCACATCACCGTCCTGGGCAAGAAGGTGGGATGGTGCTACCGGGAACAGCCCACCGAGGGCCGCCCCGACAGCGGCTGGCGGTTCTTCTCCGGCGAGGAGAGCGAGGATTATGTCAACGACGCCCGAAATACTGAGGTCTACGACCTGAACACCATCTGCAACTATGACCCGGACATTCTCCCCCTGCTGACCGCCCCTGTCGGCACCGCCTATATGCGGGGACCGGACGGGAAATTCCACGCGGAGCAGTATACGCCACCGGAGGATTAGTATTATGTTAGCCAGAAAGGAATTGGCCCGGGCCTACTACGACGGCCTGAAAGCGGCCTATTACAGCTATGACGGCCAGGAGATATGGGACCGCTTCGCCTCAGTGGTTCACGGGGCGGACCAGCGGGACCTGGACCGGCTCACCGCCCTCTACCCCGATATCCCCGAGAGCCTGGTGGAGCTGCTCAAGCTGGTAGACGGCACCTACTACCGGGAGTACCCGGCGGACAAGGTGCTCCTCTACTTCCTGGGCTCCGACTACGAGGGCTACCCCTACTATCTCCTATCCGCCCGGCAGATGGTGGAGACCCGCCACCAGGCCAAGGAGTTTTTCGACTACTTCGTCACCCGGGAGTATGACGACATCCCGGTGGACGAGGGGGTCTGTGATGACCTGGACAAGCTGGATTGGCTCCACTTCTCCAACTGCTGCAACAACGGCGGCACCTCCCAGCTGTTCATCGACTTCTCCCCCTCCGCCAAGGGCAAAAAGGGTCAGGTCCTGCGCTTCCTCCACGACCCGGACGAGATGGTCGTCGTGGCGGACAGCTTCGACGAGTACCTGCAAATGCTCATTGATCAGGACTACCCATTCATTGACGAGGATTCTGTAGAAGAATGAAAGGAGCGCACAACATGATCGAGCTGGAACTGAAATACGGCTGTAACCCCAATCAAAAGCCTGCCCGCATCTTTATGGAACAGGGCGAGCTGCCCCTGGAGGTGCTCAACGGTCGGCCTGGGTACATCAACTTCATGGACGCGCTGAACTCCTGGCAGCTGGTGAAGGCCCTGAAACAGGCCACCGGACTGCCCGCGGCGGTCTCCTTCAAGCACGTCTCCCCGGCGGGCGCGGCCCTGGGCCTGCCCCTCAGCGACACGGAGCGGCTGATGTACCTGGCCCCTCAGGGGGACCTCTCCCCCATCGCCTGCGCCTACATCCGGGCCCGGGGGGCCGACCGGCTGTGCTCCTTCGGGGACTGGGCGGCCCTGTCCGACCCCTGCGACGGCGACACCGCCCGCTTTTTGGCCGGTGAGGTCTCCGACGGTGTCATCGCCCCGGACTACACCCCAGAGGCCCTGGAAATTCTGCGGGAGAAGCGCAAGGGCGGCTATAATGTGGTAAAAATCGACCCGGATTACACCCCCGCCCCCATCGAGCGGCGGAGCATCTTCGGCATCACCTTCGAGCAGGGCTACAACGACCTCTCGATTGACGAGAAAATGCTGGAGAACATCGTCACCCAAAATAAGGACCTGCCCCAGAGCGCCAAAAATGATATGCTGTTGGCCCTGATTACCCTGAAATATACCCAGTCCAACTCTGTGTGCTACGTGAAGGACGGCATGACCATCGGCGTGGGAGCCGGCCAGCAGAGCCGCATCCACTGCACCCGCCTGGCCGGGAACAAGGCGGATATCTGGTGGCTGCGGCAGCACCCCAAGACGCTGGCCCTCCCCTTCCCGGAGAACGTCCGCCGCCCCGACCGGGACAACGCCATTGACACCTTCATCGCTGACGTCCTCACCCAAAAGGAGAAGGCGGACTGGATTGCCAAACTGGAGGGCGTCACTCTGGGCTCCGACGCCTTCTTCCCCTTCGGTGACAATGTGGAGCGGGCCCACCAGTCGGGGGTGAAGTACATCGCCCAGCCCGGCGGCTCCATTCGGGACGACCAGGTCATCGAGACTGCCGACAAGTTCGGCATGGTGATGGCCTTTACCGGAATACGGCTGTTCCATCATTGAGGAGGAATTGGTATGCAGCAGAAGTTGATTTGGGGCGGCATTTCCTTGGCTCTCTTTTTCTAATATTGTTTTTAGCCGAACCTCTCACCACACCTTTTTTTGATGAGATCTCAAAAAGCATCTGCTATCTCGCCGCTGTGGTAGGCGCAGGCTGTTACTGAATCGGCAGTCGAGACTGATAAAAGGAGAACGTAGTATGAAAGTTTTAGTCGTAGGCGGAGGCGGCCGGGAGCACGCCATCTGCTGGAAGCTGGCCCAGAGCCCCAAGGTGACAGCGCTCTACTGCGCCCCGGGCAACGGGGGCATCGCCCAGGTGGCAACCTGCGTGCCCATCAAGGCCACCGACGTGGACGGGATGGTGAAGTGGGCCAAAGAAAACGCCATGGACTTTGTCATGGTGGCCCCGGATGACCCTCTGGCCCTGGGCATGGTGGACGCGCTGGAAAAAGCGGGCATCCCCGCCTTCGGCCCCCGGGCCAACGCCGCCATCATCGAGGCCAGCAAGGCCTTTTCCAAGGAGCTGATGAAACAATACCACATCCCCACCGCCAAATATGAGACCTTCACCGACCTGGACAAGGCCCTGGCCTACATCCGGGCCCAGGGCGCGCCCATTGTGGTCAAGGCGGACGGCCTGGCCCTGGGCAAGGGGGTCGTCGTCGCCTCCACCGTGGAGGAGACGGAAACCGCCGTTCGGGAGATGATGGAGGACAAGAAGTTCGGCGAAAGCGGCTCCACCGTGGTCATTGAGGAGTGCATGGTGGGCCCCGAGGTGACCGTCCTGGCCTTCTGCGACGGGGAGCATCTGGTTCCCATGCTCTCCAGCCAGGACCACAAGCGGGCCTATGACGGCAACCAGGGCCCCAACACCGGGGGCATGGGGGCCTTCTGCCCCTCCCCCAAGTACACCCCGGAAATCGCGGACCGCTGCATGAAGGAAATTTTTCTGCCCACAGTCGCTGCTCTGAAGGCAGAGGGCCGCCCCTTCAAGGGGGTTATTTACTTCGGGCTGATGCTGACCAAAGACGGCCCTAAAGTGGTGGAGTACAACGCCCGCTTTGGAGACCCGGAGACCCAGCCCATCCTGTCCATGCTGGACACCGACCTGCTGGATATCTTTCAGGCGTGTGTGAACGGCACCCTGGACAAGATGGATATCAGGTGGAAGTCGGGCGCGGCCTGCTGCCTGGTTTTGGCTTCCGGAGGGTATCCCGTCAGCTACAAGAGCGGCTATCCTATCTCCGGGCTGGAGGAAGCTGAAAAGCTGGGAGCCACTGTCTTCCATGCCGGGACTAAGGCGGAGGACGGTGAGGTCCTCACCGCCGGCGGCCGGGTGCTGGGGGTCACTGCCACCGCCTTCTCTCTGGAGGAGGCCATTCACAAGGCATACGCCGCCGCACAGCCCATTCATTTCCAGGATATGCACTTCCGCTCCGACATCGGGAAGGTTTAAACATACTTCAGCCCCCGGCTTTCGGCCGGGGGCTTTTTTGCTCGATATAAGGCTGAACCGCCCCAGTAAAAATAGAAAATGGCGCTGTTCAGTGATTGGGTATGCCGGACTGCGTTTCCAGTCCAGTCCGGCGGTTGTGCGCAACGTCATGGGGGCCGTCCATCTCCTAACCGATGTCTCTCTATAGCTGATTGACCGGATAGCCCGGCTTTTCGCCCCGTAAAACCGCTGCAACGTTTCGCGCGGACTTGATCTTCAGCTCCTCGACTGCCTCCTTGGTGCTGTATGCAGTATGGTCAGTAAGTACCACATTGTCCAATTCCCGATAGGGCGAGTCTCCGGGAAGAGGTTCAGTCCAATGGGTATCCAGACCCGCATACAGCAGTCTGTGATTTTTCAGCGCCTCCGTTAGTGCCTCGTCGTCCACCAGAGGGCCTCGGCCGGTATTCACCAGGATGGCAGTAGGTTTCATCAGCGCCAGCGTCTCCCGGTTAATCAACTTAGTCGTGTCAGGGGTAACAGGCATGTGCAGCGACAAGAAGTCACACTGGCGGAGGACTTCTTCCAGCCCCACCTTTTGGGCTCCCTGGGTCTCGCAAACCCCGGCGGACACATAGGGGTCATAGACCAGCACTTTGGAAAAGCCAAATCCGGAGGTCTTCTTGACCAGCGCCCGGGCAATGCGTCCAAAGCCCAGCACCCCCAACACCTTGCCCTGAAGCCGGAAGCTGGTGCGTTGGATGTTCCACTCCCCCTGCCGCACCAGCCGATCCCGCAGGGCTGTCTGCCGCAGACAGGTCATCATAAGAGCCAGGGCGTGATCAGACACATCCTCGGCGCAGTAGTCCGGCACGTTGGTCACCTGAATTTTCTTAACTGTACAGGCCTCAATATCCACATTGTCATAACCTACACCGTAACGGTTAATTATCTTGCATCGCTTCAGGCCCTGAACCGCCTTTGCCGTCATTGGTGCCATGTCCAGCAGAACAGCGTCCGCCTCGGCGCACTCCCGTACAACATCCTCCTCCGTCACACAGTCGCACAGTCTCAATTCAGCGTCCGCCTGACCCAGGATTTCCTTCTCGATTTCATAGGAAGCATGCCGGGTATCCGATACACATACCAAATATTTGCTCATTGACTTCACCGCCTATTTCACAAGATACCCGCCGTCGCAGGGAATGACCGCCCCATTGATGTAGTCAGAGGCCGGGGAAGCCAGGAAGATGGCCAAACCCTTCATATCCTCCGAAGTTCCCCAGCGCTTAGCGGGGATACGGTTCGTGATCTCTCGGAACCTCGGGTTGTCCGGGTCAGTCAGTGCCGCATTCATGGGGGTATCCATATAGCCGGGAGCAATCGCGTTGATAGTGATGCCGTACTGCGCCCACTCGTTGCACAGCGCTTTGGTCAGTTGGGCCACCCCGCCTTTGGAGGCCGCATAGGCCGGCACTGTAAAGCCGCCAAAGAAACTAAGCATGGACGCGATATTGATGATCTTACCGCCCCGTCCCTGGCGAAGCATTTGCCTGCCCGCCATTTGGCACAGAAGAAAGGTCACCGTCAGGTTGATATTCATCACGTCCTCCCAGTCCTGAAGGGGAAATTCCTCACTCTTGCTGCGTCGCTGGATACCAGCTGCGTTGACCAGCACGTCTATCTCTCCGTCCAGCAGCTCCAGGGCCCGGTTAAACCCCCGGGCCAGCTCATCATGGTCGCCCAAATCGCACTGCAGACCCCAGGCCTTCCAGCCTTTCTCCTGGTACCGGGCGGCCAGAACTGATGATTTGGACGAAGCCCCCACCATCACCACATGGGCGCCAGCCTCCAGCATCCCTTCCACCATGCCCTGGCCCAAGCCGCCGCTGGCCCCGGTAAAGACCACTTTTTTCTCACTGATATCAAATAAATTCATAGTCGCGCTTCCTTTTTTGATTGTCCAACCTGCTTTCACAGTCCCTCCCCCTGACGGAGGGCGGAAACACAGGGGCAAAATCGAGTATTGTGATTCCGTGCCGGCTACTCCATGCTGAGATTCAGCGTATGAAGCAACCCCTTGAGGTAAGACACCGAGCGGGTCAGGTCCTCATCCACGCCATCCTTTACATACTCCCGCCACAGGCGGTGGTCGTTGCTCCATACGCCGAAGGGCCTGGAGAAACACTCCATTGCCAAGGCACCCTGATAGCCCGCTCCGTGGAGAGCCATCAACACCTCACGCCAGTTGATATGCCCCATACCGGGCAGCTTGCGGTTGTTGTCACAGGCGTGGACGTTGACAATATGACTGCCCGCCTTCAGAATGGCCGCTGCCAGATCGTCCTCCTCAATATTCATGTGGTAGGTGTCCAGGTGGAGCCCCACAGCGGGGCTGTCTACCAGCTTCAGGAACTCCAGCCCCTGATCCACCGTGTTGAGCATGGTGTTCTCATACCGGTTGCACATCTCCAGGCCCATCCGAACCCCACACGCCTGGGCAGTCCTGGCCATCTCCTGAACAGCCCGGGCGCTGTTCTCCATACGCCGCTGCCGGGTGGCGTTGTCCACCGGAACACCTGGCTTCAGAGTAGAGCCATGGATCATTCCGCCCACAACACCACCCCCCATCTCGGCCACCAGCTCGATATTCTGACGCATGGCGTCGATTCCCCTGGCACATTGGCTCGGGTCGCCGGAGGCAACATCGCCGTCCTGGGGAAGGGAGGTGCAGAAGGTATAGGTCAGCCCCAGTTCTTTGGCCGTTTTCACCGTCTCCCGCCGGATCTCCCCACTCTGTCTCACCAGGCGCATGGAGGACAGCTCCACATGGTCCGCGCCGTCCCGTTTGGCCCGGCGGAGTACCGCAGGCCAGTCCACTGTGTCCTGATAGGGAAAATATGCATAAAATACACCTACCCGCATGACCACATCTCCTCCGTTTCTCAGCGGTCCAGCAGGCGCATGGCGCTGTCCGCAATGGACTGGGGATCAATGCCGTACAGCTTGGCCAGCTCCTCTGGGTCGCCGGAGCGCCCAAAGCGATCCTGAGACCCCAGCATCGCCATGGGGGTGGGACAGCACCGGGCCAGCACCTCGCTCACCGCACCGCCCAGACCTCCCTGGACATTATGGTCCTCCACCGTGAGGACATGGCCGGTCTTTTGTGCGTAGTAGCGGATCATCTCCTGGTCGATAGGCTTGATGGAAGCCATGCTGATTACGGCAGCTTCAACACCTTCCCCGGCCAGAAACTCGGCGGCCTTGGCCGCCCGGTACACCACCTCACCCACAGCAATGATGGCCACGTCCTTGCCATCCCGAAGGACATTGCCTTTGCCAATTTCGAAGGCCACATGCTCAAAGAGAGAGGGCACTTCGGAACGACCCAGGCGCAGGTAGACCGGGCCATCGTGAAGCAGGGCGGCCTTGACGCAGGCCCGAGTTTCCGCGTCGTCGCAGGGACACAGAACGGTCATCTCCGGAATGGCCCGCATCAGGGCGATGTCCTCCAGGCACTGGTGGGAACCTCCGTCCCCACCGACCAAAATACCGCCGTGGGTTGCCGCAATAATAACGTGGTTATGGGGATAGGCGATGCTGTTACGGATCTGGTCATAGGCCCGTCCCGCCGCAAAGGCAGAGAAGGTGGAGGCAAACACCGGCATGCCGCAGGTGGCAATGCCAGCTGCGTAACCATACATGTTGGCCTCGGCGATACCCATCTCAATAAAACGGTCCGGGAAGGCCTTTTTAAAGGTAATCGTCTTGGTGGCCTTGGCCAGGTCGGCGTCCATCACATAGAAGTCGTACTCGTTGGCCAGCTCTACCAAGGTATCCGCATAGGAATCACGAATTGCTTTCATCTTATACCCGCTCCTTCCCGTCCAGCTCAGCCATGGCCCGGTCAAGGACATCCTTTGTTACAGCTGCGCCGTGCCAATCTGCCCGGTCCTCCATGAAAGAGACCCCTTTCCCCTTTGTTGTATGACACAGAATGAACACAGGCTTATCAGAACACTTGGCCAGCTCCACGGCATGAATCAACTGAGGAATACTGTGTCCGTCTGTCTCAAGGACAGTCCATCCGAAGGCGCGGAACTTCTCGTCCATCGGGTAAATGTTCATAACATCATCCACTCTGCCGTCAATCTGCAGGTGGTTGGCATCTAAAAAGGCCACCAGGTTGTTCAGCCCAAAGTGGGCCGCACTCATAGCGGCTTCCCATATCTGCCCCTCGGCGCACTCCCCGTCACCCAGGATGCAGTAGACCCGAAAATCTTTTCCCTGCTTCTTGGCATACAGAGCCATGCCCGCAGCGGCAGACAGCCCCTGGCCCAACGAACCGGTAGACATATCAACCCCGGGGGTCTTTCCCATGTCCGGATGGCCCTGGAGGATACTGTCCGCCTTGCGCAGGGTATTGAGCACCTCCACATCGAAGTATCCCCGGCGGGCCAGGGCGGCGTAGTAGGTGGGACAGGCGTGGCCCTTGGACAGGACAAAACGGTCTCGATCTGCCCAATCAGGCTGCTCTGGACGGATATTCATCTCTTTAAAATACAGCACAGTAAGAATTTCTGTCATAGACATAGCTCCGCCGGGATGTCCGGAACCGGCATGATACAGGGCGGTCAGCGCGTCCCGGCGCAGTTGGAGGGCTGTAGCCTTCAGCTGACGGATTTCTTCCATTGTCGGCATATCAAACAAATTCCTTTCTATATGCTCTCTCATTACAGAAGGGCAACCTCAAAACCGCACAGCGCAGGGATAAAAGTGACGATAGCGGGCGCAAAGGTGACGACAATCAAGGCCAGATAGGCAATAATGATGAAGGGGACAAAGGCCTTCACCACCGATCCGAAGGGCCGCTTTCCCACATTGACCGCAGTAAACAGTACCAGCCCCACAGGCGGAGTCAGCAGACCAATGGTCAGGTTCATAATGGTAACCATGGCCAGATGGATGGGGTTGACGCCCACGCCGGTCAGCACCGGGCCAAGGATGGGAGCAAAGAGGATGATGGCCGCACCGGTGTCCATAATCATGCCCACAAAGATATAAAAGACGTTAACAATCATCAGCAGCACATACTTGTTGGTAGAAATACTGATGAGCAGAGCGGCGATAGCGTCAGGGACCTTTTCAATGGCTGCCACCCAGGAGAAAGCGTTGGCAAAGGCCACAATGAGCATCAGGTTGCCCACCGTCTTGCAGGCGTTCCACAGACAGTCCCGCAGGTCCTTCAACGTCATATTGCGGTAGAACACGAAGCCTAGAAACAGGGCGTAGAGCACAGCCAGGGCGGCCGCCTCGGTGGCGGTGACATAGCCGCCCAGAATACCGCCGATGATGATAAGGGGCAGCATCATGGTGACAATTCCATCGGTTACGATCCGGCGGATTTCCCTGCCGGTGTACTTTCTCTCGTCTCGGGGAAAATTGCGTTTTTTCCGGATGGCGAGAACATAGATGATCTGCGTCAGCGCGATAAGCAGCCCGGGACCTACACCCCCCATGAGCAGCGCACCGGCAGAGACATTCATCACGCCCGCATACACCATCACGGTGGTGGACGGGGGAATCATTGGAGACTGAAGGGACGAGCCCGCGCTGATGGCGATGGCAAAATCTTTGTCATACCCCTGCTCTTCCATAGCTTCAATCTCGATGACACCCAAACCGGACACATCAGCGATAGCAGAACCGGATACAGAGCCAAAAATAGTGCTGGCCACGATATTCACAAAGGCCAAACCGCCCCGAAACCGGCCCACAAACAGGCGGGCAAAGGCGAACAGCTTGGTGGTCAGACCGGTGCGGCCCATAATCTCAGCGGCCAGCACAAAGAACGGGATTGCCAGCAGCAGAAAGTTGTTGACGCCGGTGATGGACCGGTTGGGCAATACCTCCAGATATTTTGGGTTGACCAGCAGGATATAGAACACAGAGGAAAGCCCCATAGAATAGGCAACAGGGATGCCGATACAGACCAAAACGATCAGTACCAAAACAGCGATACCAAAATTGATCATACAGACTCACTCTCCTCTTCAGGATCGAGCAGCAAAATGCCGCCAGCGGAGATCATTTGCAGGAAAGTGATCGTCATACCGGTAAACACAGCGGAGCGTACCAGCAACATAGGCAGCTGGGTGGTAGGCCCAACCTCATGGGTGGACACAGTGGTAAACACGATCAAAGATTTATAGGCAAAATAGCCGCTGAAGCCCAGCATACACAGCTTGTTAAAAATCCCCAGGCACTTCCGGCCATTGGAGGAAAGCTTGTTATAAAAATAGTCCACGCGAGTGTAGGAAGATGTCTTCGCGATATGGCTCGCGCCCAGGAAGGTGAGCCACACCAGCAGCCAGCGGGCGATTTCTTCTGTCCAGGACAGGCCCTTGATAAAGGGAAGATAGCGCCCCAGTATCTGGAGCAGTACACAGATAACCACACAGGCCATCATAAAAATCAGGAGACTTTTTGCCAGGGAATCCACAAAATCCATAAACTCCTGAAAAGCATTTCGTTTTTTGTCCATAAATACCTCCAGTCATATACAGAACCTTTGTCTGTATTTCGAACCCCCTCTCAGGGGCCGGTTTGGGGTAAAAAGGGGCACGGCGGAATATCCTTTTTATTCCGCCGTGCAGTCGATTTCTCTCAATTACACCGCTTTTTCTATTCTGCGGGGCAGGCTCAGTCCTTCTTCTTGTTCTTGCTCATAGTATAGCCAGCAAAGAGCACAGCTACAACAGCCACAGCAATAGCTACATAGGTAATGGTATTCATACCACCAGTCGCGTTTCCGGCAGTGCCGAGTGTGGTGGACGCACCGGTCTCGGCTCCTGTCTTGACTGTCTCAACAGCGGCCATGAACTCATCTACGGTCTCGGCACCGATCTGCTCCTTCAGCCATTCAATTACTGGCTCCTGGCAGACGCGGAAGGTCTCCTTCTCCTCAGCGGTAGGGGCGTAGACCTCCATGCCGTTGTCCGCCAGGCTCTCCAGGGCCAGGGCCTCATTGGCACAGTTCCCGCCGCGCATGGCATATTGGGCGGTCTTGCCGGCATCAACCACGACCTTCTGCAGGTCGGCGGGCAGCTTGTTATAGAAATTGACGTCCATATACAGGAACACAGAGGAAATTGCGTGGCCATCCAGGACATAATACTTGTTCACTTCATGCACACTGGCGTTGAGGGTGGTACCTGGTGAGTTCTCCTGGCCGTCCACCACGCCGGTCTGAAGCGCACTGTACAGCTCAGTGAAGGCCAGAGGAGTGGCAGTAGCGCCGAAGGATTCCAGCATCTTGGCGTAGATGGGGGACTCCATGGTGCGAATCTTCATGTTGGCCATGTCAGCGGCGCTGTGGATTGGCCGGACGTTGTTGGAAAAGTTCCGGAAACCACCGTTGTCAGAAGCAGCCAGGGTCTTCAGCCCCAGCTTGGTCTCGATATCGGCATACATGGACTTCATATATTCGCTGTCCTGCATAGCATAAAACTCATCCCGGTTATTGAACAGGTAGGGGATAGACATGGCTTGGATATTAGGGTACAGCGTGGCGGTCTCGCCGTCGCCGCCCATGACACATTCCAGTGTGCCCTGCATACATTGCTGAAGGGCCTCCTGGGTGCTGCCCAGCTGGGCAGAGGGGTAAATCTCCACGGTGATGCGGCCGCCTGAGTTGCTCTCGCAATAATTCTTAAAGGCCAGAGCGCCCGAGAAGATAAAGTCCAACGCGTTGTAGCTGCCCAGGCTGATCTCAGGGGCGTTGCCGCAGTATACCTTAATGGTATAGTTCTCGTTCGAGACAGCCATAGCAGTGGTGGACAGGCAGCCTGTCATCAGGGTCATCACTGCCAGTATAGCCAATAATTTTTTTATCTTTTTCATCATTTTTCCTCCTTATTCTCTTATTAAAGCGTCTTTGACGCTAAAATAAGCTCTCCTGTTTTTGTCCCATTTCCAATATTCGGTTTCGAGTCCCTCTATTTTCTGTTTCTCCCACCCGCTTTCCACTCGCTCTAAAACGGATTGCTTTCCACATATCCCCTCAGCCCCCTGCGGGGACTCGATACGGCAGGCCGCCGCGCCGGAGGCCAGATGCAGGCTCTGCTCCGGGCACACCCCCTCCAGCACCCCTGTGAGAAAGCCCGCGATGGCGGTATCGCCCGCCCCATTCGTGGAACAGATCCGCGTCACGCGAAATGGCGGCTCCAAGATTTCCCGGTCCCACCATTCTTCTGTAATCCCGTCCTTCAGTGCGCCGAAGCTCCGAAAGGCTTCCGCGCCCGCGGTCCGAAGGTACATTCCTTTTTTACCCAGCTTCAGGCCAAACACTTTGACGCCCAGCTCCAGCACCTCATCCCCCAGTTCCCGCAGAATGTCAAGGCTGATATAGTCGATGGCATCCCCGTTTCCCGCGTGCTCCAGTATCTTCAAATAGCTGTCCTTGCGCAGCAGGAACAGCGTCTCCTCCATGCTGGGCAGAAATATATCCACATAGGGCAGCGTTCTGCCCAGGATTCCTTTCCAGTCCGCCTGTCCCGACTCGCTGGTCAGACCTGGCAGGCTCAAGTCCAGAGAGGTGGTCAGCCCAAGCTCCTTTACCCCCCGGTACAGCGCGCAAAGATTCTCTCCGCCGTCGGCGTACATGCACCGCATCCCGGTGGGGTACCCGAAGTGAAACAGGTCCGACTGTTCCAGAACTTCCCTTTCCAGGGCGGCAAAGGAATACTTCTGGGAAGCTCCCCGCTGGTGCCAGAATATCCGGTCACTTCCCTTCGGTACAGTCACAATGGTGGCTGAGGTCCTTTCGTCCGGAATGGATGCCAGCTTATATGGTACGTCCGTCTGTTTCAGCAGGGCGCTTACCACCTCTCCCAGGGGATCGCCGCCCACCTTGCTGGTCAGCACTACGTCGCAACCCAGCCGGTGCATCGCCAGTCCAGTATTGGCCACCAGACCTCCCAGTGTCAGGTCAATTCCCTCAATATAGATGGTCTTGCCCTCCGCCAGCAGCTCATCCCGGCGGCAGGCCTCGTCCGGAAACCGGGGACAAAGGTCCAACGCTATGGTTCCAGCCACCATAGCTCTGTGCCTGCTCATGACTTGCTCCACGCCTTTCCAGAGGAACCAAGGGCCTGCATGTAGCCGCGCAGTGTACGGACTACCGCATCCTTACCGTGCTTCAACAGGATAGAATAGTCAATCCCGGGATTTTCCTCCAGTTCCCGGCGTACCTGCTCCCGGGCCTCAATGAGAAGCTCAGTGTTGATATTCAACTTTCGGATTCCCAACCGGGATGCCTTAATCAGGTTTTCCATTCCAGTCCCTGAGCCGCCGTGGAGCACCAGAGGAACATTTACCATCTTGTGAATTTCCTCCAACCGTTCAAAGTCCAGCTTAGGCGTCCCCTTGTACACACCATGAGCGGTACCTACCGCCACCGCCAGAGCGTCTACCTGGGTCTCCTCAGCAAACCGCTTCGCCACTTCCGGCTCTGTAAGCCCGTCCTTCACACCGTTTTCAGTGTAGTCCTCCCCCATCCCCACGTGGCCAATCTCCGCCTCTACGGAGATACCCAGCTCATGGGCAATCTTGACAATCTCCCGGGTTCGGGTCACGTTCTCCTCGTAAGGACACATGGACGCATCAATCATCACAGAGCTGAACTCTTTCTGAATCGCCAGCACCAGCTCGTGGTAGCTCTTGCCGTGGTCCAGGTTGATACCCACGGGCACAGCTGTCTCTCTGGCTATCTGTCTGGCTATCACCGGCAGATATTTTTGCAGCCGCTCATCTTTCAGCCGGGATTCACCAATGGCGATAATCACAGGGGCCTGTTCCGCTTCGGCAGCCTCCACCACCGCAATCAGCGACTCCAGATTAAACACATTGGGAGCCAGAACCGTGTAGCCTTCCTGCTCAGCATGTCCCAGCAACTCCTTCAACGTTACATACATTCTATCCAGCTCCTCTTTCTTTTACAGCCCCAGCACACCGCGGATGCAGGCGGCAATTTCCTCGTTCTGGCAGTTAGCAAAGAACATGTTAGGAAAGCTTTCCTCGGCAACGGTCTCCTTCAGGAAGTCCTGGTCAATATTTTTCAGCACATCCATAAAGTTGGCATGGGTAATGGTCTTTACCTGTTTGAGAATCTCCCGGTTTCTCTTCTCCGCTGCGGCCCACTCCGGAGGATAGCCGCCACCGGGTTCGGAGCCAAACAGCTTTTCAAACACATACTCCAAATTGACCTCGGCGCCCCAGCCGAAGTTCATAGCAAAGGGCATAGACAGGGCATTACCGGCATTTACCTGAGAAAACAGATAGGCGTCACAGGGGTCGTTAGCCCGCCCGCACGTTACACCGGGAAAAGCATTACAGGCCACCATGGCGCCCATACCGGTCCCACAGCCGGTGATGACAAAATCCGCTGCCCCAGAATTTAGCAGCAAAGCGGTCATCAGGCCAGCCTGCACATAGCTTCGCTCATGGGGATCCTCCGCAGAATAGCGGCCGTAGTTAAAGCAGGTATGTCCCATCGGTGTGACAGCTTTTTGCAACGTCTCAAAAATCAATGCATTTTTCGGTGCCTGACTGTTTTCATTTACCAGAGCGATCTTCATTGCGTTCCTCTCCTAAACTGTTATCAATAGACTATCAATTCTCCTGATTACGCCCTCCCTCATTTGTTTGAAAGCGCTTTCATTATTTTGACTGTTTTTAGTATAGCACAAATAAAATGTCACGTCAATTTAGCAAGAGCACTATATATTTTGATATATTTTTGTGTAAATTGTCCATCTTTGTCTGCCGCGTAGGTTGTTTATTGTTCATAAAAACCACCCATAAAATGAGTGGTTTTTATGAAAATATTAAATAAAATGAAAGTTTTTCAGTCTATTAGCTCACACAAGCCAGTGGTTCCGTGAAGTTCTTGCCATGCATCATCGAAAAATTTGACAGCCTTTTCAATCTGCGGCATTTGCAAGGTCTCCTCCAATAGCTGAGGGTTCAATGTAACAGCCTGGCTGCCGGCGGCACAGACTTGGCACAGCTGAGCCATATTCTTGATGTTGGCGGCCAAAATTTTTGTCTTTTTCCCCTCTTTCTCAATGGTGTCAGCCAACATCCGAATCAGTTCCCCTCCATCAATGCCAATGTCACACATCTGGTCGTAATAAGGAGCAATAAAGTCCACGTCCAGCGCTAACGCCAAAAGAGCCTGCATCTGGGTCACCACCGCGGTAGCGGTAACGCGCACACCCCTTTGTTTCAGCTCCTTCATAGCCCGCATTCCATCCGGGGTAACTGGCACCTTAATACATATCCCGTTATCCACTTTCTCCAGCATCGTTATGGCTTCCCGGAGCATCTCATCGGCCTGGTGAGACACCACCTGCATGTGCAGCGTACGGTCTGGCCCGATGATCTGCCGCAGTTCCCGGAAGTGAGTAAAGGTATGCTCCACAATCCCTGCTTTTCGGATTAGGGCCGGGTTGGTGGTCACGCCTGTGTAGGCAAACATGTCCTTGTATCGGTTAATCAGGCTAATTTCAGCGGTATCAAATAAGAACTCCATATTTTTCCTCCACCTTTATTTGTTTTTTGCTTCCACCCGCGAATGAATAGAAAGCATCTTATTTTGAAAGCGCTTTCATACAATTATATCATAAATAAAATATCGCGTCAATCAGTTATAAAACAATATTCCAACAATTTTATTTATAAAAAAACCACCTGCTATGCAAGTGGTTTTTGAAAATTTAGAAAATGATGATTGAATTTTCGATTTGTTGAATCACACAGGTCACGGTCTCTATGAAATACAGGTCATTCCAAGGCCGAAAATGCAGCTCAAACTTTATTGCTGAATCTCCCTTTACTAACCCCGGCGCGTCTCCTATTCCTCTGGAGGTGCCGCACAAGATTCCCGGTACATAATGATACAATTGAGCTCCTCCCGCTTTCGCGGCATGGACCCCTGTTTTAAGCAGTCAATCAGAAGATGCATAGCCCGCTCCCCCTTTTCGTAGCTGGGCTGCCACACGCTGGTCAAGGGAGGCGACATATAAGCGGCAACCTTGGTGTCGTCAAACCCGATAACAGACACCTGGCCGGGGATCTCCAACCCGCAGTCCTTTGCTGCCTTGTAGACAGCCATGGCCGTTGAATCGTTAAAGGCCACCACGGCGGTCACCCGGGGATTTTGATAAAACAGGTGCTTGGCCAACTGCTCTGCCATCACCTCGGTCAGGTTTTCGCACACCTGCACCCACTCCTCCTGAATTGGGATGTTGGCACCCTCCATCGCCTGTCGGTACCCCGCCAGGCGGTCGCTGCAGGAGGCATACTCTGTTGATCCGACAATGATGCCGATACGCCGGTGACCCAGACCGATCAGATAATTGGTTACGCTGCACACCGCTTTCCGATCGTTGATATCTACCTGGCAGACCCCCTCCTCATCTCCATGGAAACTGCCAACCAGGACAAAGGGCATATCATTATCCCAGAGAACGCTAAGAAGATTGCTGCTCTCCTTTACCCCCATCAGAATGAACCCGTCCACCTTTTTCTCATAAAACAAGTTGCTGGCGCCTGTCTCGTCTTCGCTGATATCCAGCAACAGCCTGTATCCACTCTCTTTTGCCGCCACACTGATTCCCAGCAGTGCATTAATGTAGGTCTCATTCAGAAAAAAGTATTCTGGCCGATGGTTAATCAGTACGCCGATTGTTTTGGTCTGCTTTGACTGAAGCTCTCTGGCGGAGGCCACAGGCCGATAATCCACGCAGGCAGCCTCCACCCTTCTCTTGGTAGATTCTTTCACCTTGGAACTGCCGTTGAGCACTCTGGAAACTGTGGAAATGCTGACCCCCGCTTCACGCGCCACATCGTAAATCGTTTTTTTCTGCATATTCCCATCTCTTTTCGATCCAGACATTTGGTTGCGGCCATTTTCCGCTTGTTATCGTTCTTATATACATATTATACTCCCCACCGACAAAATGCAAGAAACAAATGAAAAAACTTTCTTAATTGCTGTCTCTTTAAAACAGGCTCTAAACCTGCCAAGGGTTGTCACGGTTTGAAAGAAGAATAATTCAAGGAAAATTCAGACCACAAAAAGCATATTGCACAGGCTCATCTCTACCAGTTAAAATAAGCTGTCCGCAAAAATATATAAGCAGACCTGTAATTCGGACATTTCTGTGACATTTTGGTTTTGCGACGGCTCCAGCCCCCGGTTCAGCCAGATCATCGTGATTATTACCATAACGAAGTTACCCGGCTTGCCGTCTCATTGCGCGGATTGAAGACGTCCGGACGGTTACTCCGAGCCCGGGAGATGGCGATATGAAATTGCGATGCTCTCCCCCATTGCCGGAATGGTCACGGGGATGCCCCGGCAGCGGGACAGGGTGATTTCCACCGTCTGCCACAGGCCCTCCGGGTCGTTGTCCCGGGCGGGCAGGTGAAGGAGCACCAGCCGCTCAGGGGCCAGGCGCTCCACAATCCGCCATGCGGCGGGGGTGGCGGCGTAGGCAAAGGGGGCAAGGAGCACGTCCGGCCGGATGGAACAGCCCTCCCACTGGGTGGGGGCGGCGTCCCCTGCAAAGAGGAGCCGCCGGGAGCCCTCAATCAGCAGGCTGCTGTGCTCCAGCGTCCGGTAGGCCGCTCCGATGTGCCGGGACGGGATGGGGGTCACGGTAACACCCCCAGCAGACACCCCCTCCCCCACCGTCACCGGCCAGGGGGACAGGGTTTCCCTCACCGCCCGGGTACCCAGCACCGGGGGGCCGCCCCAGGCGTAGAGACACTCCTGCGCTCCGTCAGGGTCCAGGTGGTCGGGGTGGGCATGGGTGAAGGCCGCCAGGTCCACCCGGCGGCCCGCCAGCTCCTCCAGCAGGGCTGGCGGGGTGGGCAGATAGGGGCCTACCCCGCCGCATATCCCATCCAGCAGGACGGCAATCCCGTCCAGCTCCAGCAGTCCGCCGGCGTTGGCCGTCCGGGTAAATCGAAACTGTGCTCCCACCCCCTGTGGGGGTGGGAGCACAACGCTTTTACACACCTGCCTTGGCCTTTCTCAGCTGCTCGGCATCGGTAAAGCTCTGCTGGGGCACGTAGCCGGGGATGGGTACGATTCTCTCGTGGATGGCGTCGATAATCCAGGAGGGCTGGGGGAAGAAGTAGTGGTCGAACTCGTAGGGCGGGGTGATCCAGTTCTTGGCCCCCACCACCACGGGAGGCGCGTCCAGGTCGTCGAAGCACAGCTCGGTAATGTTCCGGGCCACGTCGTCCAGGAAGGAGCCCCGGGCGCAGGCGTCGCTCACCAGCACTACCCGTCCGGTCTTCTTCACGCTCTCCACGATCCTGGTGTAGTCCAGGGGCACCAGGGAGTGGAGGTTGATAATCTCAGCCTCCATGCCGTACTTCTCTAACTCCTTGGCGGCCTCCACCGCCCGGTAGAGCACCGCGCCGATGGTGAGGATGGTCACGTCCTTGCCGGTCTGAATCACGTTCACGTCGCCGAAGGGAATCTCATACCGGCCGGCGGGGACGCCGCCCTCGTGGAACTGCTCGCCCACGTCGTAGATACGCTGGCTCTCGAAGAAGATCACCGGGTCGGTGCCGTTGAGGGCGGTCTCCATCAGGCCCTTGGCCTCCCAAGGGGTGGCGGGGAAGCACACCTTCAGACCGGGGATGTGGGCGCACAGGGCGGTCCAGTCCTGGCTGTGCTGGGCGCCGTACTTGGAGCCCACAGACACCCGGACCACCACAGGCATCTTCAAAATGCCGGCGGACATGGACTGCCACTTGGACAGCTGGTTGAATATCTCGTCGCCGGCGCAGCCGATGAAGTCGGCGTACATCAGCTCCACAACAGCCCGGCCTCCGCACATGCCGTAACCCACGGCGGTGCCCACAATGGCGGCCTCCGAAATGGGGGAGTTGAACAGGCGGCTGTGGGGGATGGCGTCGGCCATGCCCCGGTAGATGGCGAAGGCTCCGCCCCAGTCCCGGACGTCCTCGCCATAGGAGATCATGGTGGGGTCCTCGTAGAACTTGTCCAGCAGCACCTCGCTGATGCCGTCCCGGAGGTTGAACAGCTTCATCTTACTCACGGGCTTGCCGTCCTTGGTGAAGGGGGCCCGCTCCTTGCCCTGGATTTTCTGCCACAGGGGGCACTCCTCCTTGGGGGTGAGGGCGTCGGGCTGACGCTCGGTGTCGAAGGAGGGCACCTTCCCGTTGGAATACATCAGCCGCTCCACATAGGCAGGGTCGTTGTCGAAGTCGGCGTAGGGAGAGATAGCAGGGTCAGCGGCGTGGCGGCAGATCATGGTCATGCGCTCCACCGTCTCGGCCATAATTTCCTCGAACCGGCTGTCCGGGGCCACGCCGGCCTCCACCAGGTTCTGGCGGTAGGTAACGATGGGGTCGATGGCCCGCCAGGCCTCGATCTCCTCCTTGGTGCGGTAGGCGTTCTGGTCGGAGGTGGAGTGACCGGACAGGCGGTAGGTGATGGTGTCCAGCAGGACGGGGCCCTTGCCGGAGCGGAGCAGCTCCAGCTTTCGCTCCATGGCGTCGATGACCGCCAGGGGGTTGTAGCCGTCCACCCGCTCGGCGTGGAGCTGGGTGGGGGACACGCCGGAGCCCATACGTGCCAGCATGTCATAGGCCATGGTCTCGCCCCGGGTCTGGCCGCCCATGCCGTAGGAGTTGTTGAAGATGTTGTACAGGATGGGCATACCCTGATCCCGGCCCTTCTCCCACAGGGTGTGGAACTGGTCCATGCAGGCGAAGTTCATGGCCTCCCACACGGGGCCCCGGCCCAGGGAGCCGTCGCCGATGTTGCACACTACAATGCCGGGCTTCTCGTTGCACTTCTTGAACAGGGCCGCGCCGGTGGCGATGGTGGCGGAGCCGCCCACAATGGCGTTGTTGGGGTAGACGCCGAAGGGCAGGAAGAAGGCGTGCATGGAGCCGCCCATACCGTGGTGGAAGCCGTTTTCACGGGCGAAGACCTCGGCCAGAGCGCCGTAGACCACAAAGCGGATGGCCAGCTCCTTGGTGTCCTTCACGGGGCCCAGCTTCTCCACCGCCCGCAGGGTGCGGCCGCCCAGGAAGCCCTCCATCACATCCATCAGCTCCTGGTCGGTGAGCTTCTCAATGCAGCTCAGGCTCTTGGCCAGAATCTCACTGTGGCTGCGGTGGCTGCCAAAGTTGAAGTCGTTGCGGTCCAGCAGGTAGGACTGGCCCACGGCGGCGGCCTCCTGGCCCAGGGACAGGTGGGCGGGGCCGGGATAGGTAGTCTCGATGCCATTGTAGACCCCCTGGGTCTTGATCTGGTTCAGCATGGACTCGAATTCCCGCAGGATGGTGATGTCCCGCCAGATGCGCACCAGGTCGTCGTCGCTGAACTTCTTACGCTCCTCGGCGATTGTCTTGTTGTAAGCGTTGACCGGGATGTCCTCAAAGGTAATCTTGCCCGGGGCCCGGGTAGCGGCGGGGTCCACAAAAATGCTCTTAGGCATGGTGATTTCCTCCTTATAATTTTGCATCGTCAAGCCCCCCTTTGGCAAGGGGGAGGGCCGACAGGCGAAGCCTGTTGGCGGGGGGATTCCGTCTGCAAAACATGTCCTTTCATCGGAATCCCCCAGTCACCGCCTGCGGCGGTGCCAGCCCCCTTTCACAAGGGGGCCTTTTGGCGCTTTCCTTAAATCTTAAACATGGCTTCCCGAATGATTTCGCCCACAGTGGGGTGGGGGAAGACCAGCTTCTTCAGCCGCTGGGGGGGCAGCTCGGTGTCCACCATCATGGCGGCAGTCATGATAATCTCAGAGGCGTAGCTGCCCACCATGTGGCAGCCAATGAGACGGTTTTTGCTGGTGTCCACCACCAGCTTGATAAAGCCCTTGCCGTTCTCGTTCTCCGCCACGTACCGGCCGGAGTAGAGCATGGGCAGCTCCACCTCTTTCACGTCCAGCCCCTTGGCTTTGGCGCTCTCGGCGGTCTCGCCCACGCTGGCCACCTCGGGGTCGGTGTAGATGACGGAGGGGATCACATTGTACCGCATCTCGTCCTTCACGCCCAGCATGTGGTTCACGGCCACCTCGGCCTCCCGGTAGGCGGTGTGGGCCAGCATCAGTTTTCCGTTGCAGTCGCCGATGGCGTACACCCCGGCCACGTTGGTGCACAGGTGGCTGTCGGTGACGATGGCCGCCCGGTTCATCTCCAGGCCCAGCTTCTCCACGCCCAGCCCCTGGGTGAAGGGCTTGCGGCCGGCGGACAGCAGCACCAGGTCGCACTTGACCTCCTTCTTCTCCCCGGCTTCCTCATAGAGGACGGAGTCCTTGGTAACCTCAAGCACCTTGCAGGAGAGCTTGAACTCCATCCCCCGCTTGCCGTACTCGTCCATAAGCACCTTGCAGATGGCGGGGTCGGTAGGGCCGGCGATCTTGGGCATCATCTCGATAACGGTGACGTGAACGCCCACGCTGGCGAAGTAGCAGGCCATCTCCAGGCCGATGACGCCGCCTCCGATGACCACCAGTTCCTTGGGAAGCTCCTTCCGGTCCAGCACCTCCCGGTTGGTGACCACAAAGCCGGATTCAATTCCCTCCTTCAGGCCGGGGATGGGGGGGACCACCGTCTCAGAGCCGGAAGCAAGCACCAGCCGCTTGGCGGTGTATGTATCGCCGCCCGCCTTGACGGCGAAGCCGCCCTCGGCCCGGCCCTCAATGGCCGCCCTCTTGTCGATGACGGTGACCTTGCAGCCCTTCATGGTACCCTTCACGCCGGACACCAGGGTGTGCACCACCTTGTTCTTCCGCTCCACCACCCTGGCGTGGTCCAGGGTCACATTCTCGGCGGTGACGCCGAAGGCCTCGCTCTCGGTGGCGTGGCGGTAGAGCTTGGCGGAGTTGAGCAGGGTCTTGGTGGGGACGCAGCCCTCGTTCAGGCAGGTGCCGCCCAGGGCGCGCTCCTCAAACAGGGCCACCTTCATGCCGCCCTGAGCGGCCCGCTCGGCACACAGATAGCCGCCAGGGCCTCCGCCGATGACGATTAAGTCGAATAATTCCATATTGCAACCTCCTTGACACAATCTATTTCACGGGAACATCCACTGTAGGGACGCATCACGATGCGTCCTCAAGAGGGATTCCCGGCGGACGCTTCATGAAGCGTCCCTACTTGGCCAGCAGGACAGTAAAGTGCTCCAGCTGCTTGCACAGCTCCTGCACAAAGCGGGAAGCGGGAGCGCCGTCGATGGCTCGGTGGTCGTAGGTGAGAGAAAGGGCCATGGCGGGGTAGAGCTGGATGGAGCCATCAGCTCCCTTCCGGGGCCGCTGGACGGTGGTGCACACCCCCAGGATACCGGTCTGGGGCGGGTTGATGACGGGGGTGAAGCTCTCCACGCCGAAGCCCCCCAGGTTGGAGACGGTGAAGCTGGCCCCGGTGAGCTTGTCCGGGCTGATGGCCCCGTCCCGGGCCTCGGCGGCCAGCACCTTCAGCTCGTTGGATATCTCCAGAAGGCTCTTTTCATCGGCGTGCATGATGGTGGGCACAATCAGGCCCCGGGGGGTGTCCACCGCCACGCCCAGGTTGACGTGGTTGAACTTGCGGATGCTCACGTCGTCCAGCATGTGGGCGTTCAGGTCGGGCCAGCCGGGCAGCACCCGGGACACGGCGTAGAGAATCAAATCGCCGATGGTGATGCCGGCACACTCGCCGCCCGACTCCTTGAGCATCTTCCGGTAGGCCAGAATAGCCGAAGCGTCAAAGGAGAAGTTGTGGGTCAGCTGGGCCATGGAGGTGAGGGAGTTGTGCATGGACTTGCTGATAGCCCGGCGGATGCCGCTGAACTTCACGTCCTCATACTCGGGACCGGCGGATGCCACGGCGGCGACAGGGGCGGCGGCCTGAGCGGGAGCGCCCTCGGCCATCAGCCTGCGCACATCCCGCTCGATAATCCGGCCGTCGGGGCCGGTGGGAGTGGCCAGGGAGCCATCCACTCCGGCGCGCTCGGCCAGGTTCCGGGCCCGGGGCGAAATTTTCCCCGTGCCTGCGGCGGCGGTGGTCTCAACGGCCTGAGCAGCCACAGGAGCGGCAGCAGCAGGGACGGCGGGGATCTCCTCGGCGGGGGCGGCGGCAGGGGCCGCGCCGTCGGGCCGCAGGGCGGACACGTCCTCCCCCTTGGTGCCGATGGCGCACACGTTCACCAGGCAGGGGACCTCCTCGCCGTCGCCGAAGAAAATCTCCAGCAGCTCGCCGGCGGCGGTGGACTCACACTCAAAGGCGGCCTTGTCCGTCTCATAGGTGAACAGGATATCGCCCTCGGCGATCTGGTCGCCCACCTTCTTTTCCCACTTGCCGATGATACAGGACTCCACTGTGATGCCCGCCTTGGGCATCAGGACTGCGTTTGCCATGACCATTCCTCCTAATTATAAATTTATATGGAAATTTTAAGATTGCGCCTGTTCACTGCGGCAGAGAAGCTGAACCTCGCTGTCCTCCAGCCGCTTTTTCCACTCCTCCGGGGGCGGCCGGTCGGTGATGATCTGGTCGATCTCCTCCAGCCGGCCCAGGGAGACGAAGCCCGTCCGGTCAAACTTCCGGTGGTCGGCCAGCAGGACGGTGCGGTCCGCCGCCGCCATCATGGCCCGCTTCACCTCCACCACCTCGTCGGAGGAGTCGGCAATGCCCAGCTGGGTGTTCACCCCCCGGGCGGACAGGACGGCATACCCCACGTGGTAGCCCTGGATGGTACTCAGGGCCTTGGGCCCCACCAGGGCCATAATGTCGGGTTTGAGCCGGCCGCCGGTGGAGATGATGTGCCAGGAGTCCTGGCTGCTCACCTCCTGCAATATGTTCAGCGAGTTGGTAATGAGGGTAAGCTCCTTCAGATGCCGCACCGCCCGGACGGCAAAGAGGGCGGTGGAGCTCTCGTCCACCATCAGGGTGTCGCCGTTTTGGAGCATCCCGGCCAGCAGCCGGGCGATGGCCACCTTGCCCTCTACGTTGGTATTTTTCCGGGTAGCGTAGGGGGGCGGAGCCTGGTCGCTGTGCTTGAGCACCGCGCCGCCGTAGGTACGCATGGCCACGCCCTCCTGTTCCAGCCACTCCAGATCCCGGCGGATGGTCTCCTCCGACACGCCGAACTCAGCACTCAGCTCCCCCACCACCACCCGGGAGGTGGCAAGCACCCGGTCCATAATCGCCTGGCGCCGCTCTGCCAACAGCACAGGTCTCCCCTCCTTTCTATTGATCCAGTTTTACCCTCTCAGTCTACTACAAACCCACAGTTTTGTCAACTAGAATCCCACATAATCACAGATATTTTTTGCGGTTGTGTGGTTTCTTGTGGATAAAGCTATTGACAACTGGCCCATAAATCCACTATACTGGTTAAAAAGACGGAGCGCCCGCCCGCTCCGCCTGGAAAAGTGAGGTTTTTTTCATGCCCTGGTCCTTTATTGACGTAAAAAGCACCGACCCCGCCTTTAATCTGGCTCTGGAGCAGTACGCCTTTGACGTCCTGCCCCGGGACCGGAGCTGGTTCCTCCTCTGGCGCAACCACAACGCCATTGTCATTGGCCGGCACCAGAACACCCTGGCCGAGATCAACGAGGAGGCCGTCCGGGAGCGGGAGATCACGGTGGTCCGCCGGCTGTCCGGCGGGGGAGCGGTGTACCACGACCTGGGCAATCTCAACTTCACCTTTATCCAGGACGCCGGCCAGGCCGGCCAGCTGGACATGGGGCTGTTCTGCCGTCCGGTGGCCCAGGCCCTCCAGGCCATGGGGGTAAACGCCCAGGTCAACGGCCGTAACGATATCACCATCGACGGCCAGAAGTTCTCCGGCAACTCCCAGTACATCCGGGAGGGCCGGGTGATGCACCACGGCACCATTCTGTACAGCTCCGACCTGGAGACAGTGGGACAGGTTCTCCGGGTGGACCCGGAGAAGATTCAGGCCAAGGGGGTGCGCTCTGTCCGGGCCCGGGTGACCACCGTCCGGGCCCACATGCCCCGGCCCGTCCCCCTGGCCCAGTTCAAGGCCCGCCTGCTGGAGGAAATTTCCAGGGAGCGGCCCATGGAGCCCTACGCCCTCACCGAAACGGACATCGCCGCTGTGGAAACCATCAAGCGGGAACGGTACGACCGCTGGGAGTGGAACTACGGCATCTCCCCCCCCTGCGATCTGCTGCGCCGCCGCCGGGTGGAGGGCTGCGGCCTGGTGGAAGCCCACATCCATCTGGAGGAGGGGCGCATCGCCGGTCTCGCCTTCTTCGGCGACTTCTTTTCCGCCGTGGAACCGGAGGAGCTGGCCAATCTCCTCCAGGGCTGTCCCCTGCGGCAGGAGGACCTGCTGGCCCGGCTGGAGGGAGTGGACGTCTCCCGGTATTTCGCCGGCCTCACTGCCGGAGGGCTGGCGGATATCCTGTCCACATAACAACGGAGACCCGGAGCTTCCGCTCCGGGTCTCGTCTTTTCAAATGTGGAAATTCTCGCCAAAGGTCAGCGGCGCTCCTCCACGGGGTCTCGGTCGCGGAACAACAGGGAGACGCACCACACGGCGGACAGGCCCACCAGGGTATAGATCACCCGGCTGATCATGCTGCCGGACCCGCCGCAGGCAAAGGCCACCAGGTCAAACTGGAACAGACCCACGCTGCCCCAGTTCAGGCCGCCGATAATCAGCAGTGTAAGGGCAATTTTGTCCATCATCACGTCAAACCACCTCCTTGTCTCGGGTTCCGGGGGTAGTTTATACGGTTTTCGCCGGTTTATGCAGCTGGAAAATTTTATTTCAGCGATTTGGGCCCAAAGCCGCAGGGCAGCAGCTCCGAAAGGGTGACCTCCTTATATTCCCCGTCCCCTCTGGCAGCCAGTACCCGCAGGTTGGGGGCAAACTCGTAGAGCATCTGCCGGCAGGCCCCGCAGGGCCAGCAGAAGTCCTCTCCCCGTCCGGCGATGGCGATGGCGGTCCAGCCCTCCCGGCAGCCTTCGCTTACCGCCTTCACAATAGCGGTGCGCTCGGCACAGATGGTGGAGCCGTAAGCGGCGTTTTCCACGTTGCAGCCGGTAAATACCCGGCCGTCTCCGGTGAGAAGCGCCGCCCCCACAGGAAAACGGGAGTAGGGCACATAGGAAAATTGGTGCATGTCAAAGGCTTTTTTTACCAGCTCCTGGTCGGTCATGGGGCATACCTCCTTTTATCATCCACAAAAAGCTTGCGCATTATGCCAGTAGCCATTATAATACCTTTGACTATTTCACGCAAGGACGGTATGACTTATGGACAAAAAATTTGCAATTTTTGACATGGACGGCACCCTGGTGGACTCCATGGGCTACTGGAACCGGCTGGCTGACGAGTATCTGGCCCGCTTCGGCCTGCCCGGACTGTCCCCCGCCCTGAAGGAGGAGTCCATCGCCCTGACCATGCTGGAGTCCGCCCAACTGTTTATCCGGGAGTTCGGCCTGCCCGGCACCCCGGAGCAGATCTCCGGGGAGATCAACGCCCTGATGGAGGAACACTACCGGGCCGACGTGCCCCTGAAGCCGGGGGCAGCGGAACTGCTGGCCCGGCTGAAGGCGGCGGGGGTGAAGATGTGCGTGGCCTCCTCCACCCACCCGGCCCTCATCGACCTCTGCCTGCGCCGGCTGGAGGTGCGGGACTGCTTTGAGTTCCTCCTGTCCTGCGAGGAGGTGGGCGAGGGAAAAAACCGGCCCACCGTCTACCTGGAGGCCGTCCGTCGGCTGGGGGGCACGCCGGAGAACACTGTCATCTTTGAGGATATCCTGGTGGCTGCTCAGACTGCCAAACAGGCCGGTTTCTCCCTGGGGGTCATCTACGATATCAACTCCGACACTGAGCAGGAACAGCTCAAAACCCTGGCCGACTGCTGGTTTACCCGCTGGGACGACACGGCGCTTTTCACATGGCTTGGCATCTAAAGGCTCCCGGTGCTGCGGCTGGCAGGGGCGCGGAGAAGGACGCCGCCGGTTCATTGGAACAAACTGTGTACAAGGTGTAAAAGGGACTGTCCAAAAGCCCCGGAATGGTGTAAAATGTCTCTTGACAGAGCGTTATCCCCGGAGTAGAATGGGGGGCGAAATGAAAGAAATCCTGCATTTTGCAGGAAAAACCTCCATAAACTGCAAGAAATACCGCCGTAACGGATATTGAGGAAGGAGCATACCCATGCACACTTTTGAAACAAAAATTCAAGAGCTGAAGACCTCTGTTCTCACCGAGGTGGCCCGTCTGACCTGGGAGGACAAGCTCCAGACCGGCATTCTGGACGTGCCCGAGAAGATCATCCCCGGCCCCGAGGCCAGCCTGCGCTGCTGCATCTACAAGGAGCGGGCCATCATCAACAGCCGGGTGAAGATGGCCATGGGGGGTGACAAGACCAACCCCAGCGTGGTGGAGGTCCTGCCCATCGCCTGCGACGAGTGCCCTGTCACCGAGATGACGGTGAGCGCCTCCTGCCGGGGCTGTCTGGCCACCCGCTGCGTCCACGCCTGCCCCAAGGACGCCATCACCATTGTCAACCACCGGGCCAGCATCGACCACAGCAAATGTATCACCTGCGGCAAGTGTCTCAGCGCCTGCCAGTACAGCGCCATCGTGAAGAACCAGCGCCCCTGCGAGAAGGGCTGCCCCGCCAAGGCCATCTCCATGGGCCCGGACAAAAAGGCCTCGATTGATATCAACGAGTGCATCTCCTGCGGCAACTGCGTCTATCAGTGCCCCTTCGGCGCCATTCAGGACAAGTCCTGGATTGTGGACGCCATCCAGATGATCCAGGGCGGCGCCCACTGGGGCTATAAGACCTACGCCGTCATCGCCCCCTCCATCGCCGGCCAGTTCGCCCCCGCTACTTACGGCCAGGTGGTGGCCGGCATCAAGCAGCTGGGCTTCTCCGGCGTGGCCGAGGTGGCCCTGGGCGCCGACATGGTGGCCGACCGGGAGTCTGAGGAGCTGGTGGAGAAGGGCGTGCTCACCTCCTCCTGCTGTCCGGGCTTTGTGGGCTACGTGAAGAAGAAGCACCCCGAGCTGAACCAGTATGTCTCCCACACCCCCTCCCCCATGGTCATGATCGGCCTGCACCTGAAGGAGAAGGAGCCCGACGCGAAAGTGGTTTTCATCGGCCCCTGCGTGGCCAAAAAGAAGGAGTTCCAGCTGGGCCGCACTATGAACGCCATCGACTGCGTGCTCACCTATGAGGAGCTGTTCGCCCTGTTCCAGTCCCGGGACATTGACCTGGAGAAGCTGGAGGAGGCCACCTTAGACGAGGCCAGCAGCTACGGCCGGAATTTTGCCCGCAGCGGCGGCGTGGCCGAGGCCGTGGTCCAGACTCTGAAGGAGAAGGGCAGCGACTTCCAGGTTAAGGCTGTCCCCTGCAGCGGCACCGCCGCCTGCGAGATGGCCCTGATGAAGCTGAAGGTGGGCCGCCTGGAGGGCAATTTTATCGAGGGTATGGCCTGCGAGGGCGGCTGCGTCCAGGGCGCGGGCTGTCTGGTGCGCAGTCCCAAGAACAAGCTGGATGTGGAGAAGCACGCCAAGGAGGCCAAGGACCGGGGCGTGGTCCAGGCCGTCAACACCGCCAAGGGGGTAGAGTCCCCCGCCAAGGCCGCTGCAAAGACCGAGAGCAAGGCCGGGAAGGCGTAACAGAAATAAGAGCGAAACCTCTGGTAAAAAACCGGAGGTTTCGTTTTTTCACGTCAAAGGTGAAATGACAATTGCATTTTTTTTAGACTTTTGGTATAATGTAACATCTATCAGTATGGTTACACGGGGGCGGCCGGTTCGCCCCATAACAGATACGAGGTGGCCTGATTGTATTTAAAAGCATTGGAAATCCAGGGTTTCAAGTCCTTTCCGGACAAGACGGTGCTCACCTTTGGCGAGGATATCACCGCCATTGTGGGCCCCAACGGGTCGGGCAAGTCCAACATCTCCGACGCCATCCGCTGGGTGATGGGGGAGCAGTCCACCCGGGCGCTGCGGGGGGGAAAGATGGAGGACGTCATCTTCGGCGGCACCGCCAAGCGCAAGCAGACGGGCTACGCCGAGGTCTCCCTGGTGCTGGACAACACCACCCACCTGTTCGACCGGGAGGAGTCCGAGGTGATGGTCACCCGGCGGTATTACCGCTCCGGCGAGAGCGAGTACTACATCAACCGTCGGTCGGTCCGGCTCAAGGACGTGAACGAGCTGTTTATGGACACCGGTCTGGGCCGGGAGGGCTACTCCATCATCGGTCAGGGCCGCATCGACGAGATTCTGTCTGTGAAGTCCGCCGACCGCCGGGAGGTCTTTGAGGAGGCCGCCGGCATCTCCCGCTTTCGCCACCGGAAGGAGGAGGCGGAGCGCAAGCTGGAGCGCACCGACGAGAACCTGGTCCGAATCAACGATAAAATCTCGGAGCTTGAATTGCAGGTAGAGCCCCTCCGGGAGCAGAGCGAGAAGGCGAAGAAGTTTCTGGTCCTCCGGGACGAGCTGCGGGGGCTGGAGATTTCCGTCTGGCTGGACACCCTGGAGCGCATCCGGGCCAACAACATCAAGCTGGAGACCGACTACCAGGAAGCCGTCCGCCGGAAGGAGGAGGTACATGTCGCCCAGGAGAAGGCCTACGCCGCCGCCGAGCAGTACTCCGAGGCCATGCGTGAGAAGGACCTGGAGACTGACCGCCTGCGCTTTGAGATGCAAGGCCGTCAGGCCCAGGCCAACGAGCTGGAGTCGGCCATCGCGGTGTTGAAGAGCAGCATCCAACACAACCTGGAGTCGGCCCAGCGCATCCGGGCCGACCTGGAGCAGCAGGAGGGCCGGGAGGGCTCCCTGTCAGAGCAGATCGACCAGCGGAAAACCCGCCTGGCCGAGATCGAGACCCAGTTGGAGGAGGACCGGTCCGCTCTGGCCGCCAAGGGCCGGGAGGCGGAGGAGACCGCCCGCTCGGCGGGGACCCTGGCCAAGGAGCTGGAGGAGCTGCGCAGTCAGGCTGACCTGGGCACCGCCGGGGCCGCTGAGGCCAAGGCCCTGCTGTCCGCCCTGGCCGCCGCCGCCCAGGAGGTTATGGACCGGGACGGCGCGGTCCGCAGGGAGGCCAACGAGCTGGAGGACCGGCTGGAGGAGGCTAAGAAAGAGTCCCGTGCCGCCCAACGGAAATATGACGACGCCGTGGAGGAGCGGGACGCGGTCAAAAACGTGATCCAGGGCTACCAGCTGCGGATGGACGCCCGAAAGAAGAAGTGGGACCAGACCAGGGATGCCCACATGAAGCTGCAAATGGAGGAGAACGCCCTCACCTCCAGAATAAAACTCCTCACCGAGATGGAGAAGGAGCACGAGGGCTACACCAAGGCAGTCAAGCTGGTGATGGGCGAGGCCCAGCGGGGAGCGCTCCACGGTATCCACGGCCCGGTGGCCGACCTGTTAAAGGTGCCCGACCGGTACACCGTGGCCATCGAGACCGCTCTGGGCGGGGCCATGCAGAACCTGGTGGTGGACCGGGAGGAGGACGGCAAGGCGGTCATCCAGTACCTGAAGCGCCGGGACGGGGGCCGGGCCACCATCCTGCCCCTCAGCTCCATCCGCCCGGGCTTTCTCAAGGAGGGGGACGCCCTGGAAAAGGAGCCCGGCTTCGTGGGGGTGGGCAACCGGCTCATCTCCTTCGATCCCAGATATCAAAACGTCTTTTCCAACCTGCTGGGCCGGGTGGCCGTTATGGAGAATCTGGACGCCGCCATCGCTGCCGCCCGGAAGTATGGCTATAAGTTCCGTATCGTCACCCTGGACGGCCAGGTGCTCAACCCTGGCGGCTCCATGACCGGCGGCTCGGCCAGCCGCAGCGCCGGAATTTTGAGCCGGGCCAACGAGCTGGAGCGGCTGAACAGCCAGCTGGGGGATATTCGCACACGGGTGGCCGAGGGGACAAAGGCCCTGGCCGAGGCGGAGCGGGAGGCCACCGCCGCCTCCTATGAGCTGGAGACTGCCCAGGCCCAGCTGCGCCAGTGGGAGGACGCCATCCTCAAGGCGGAGGGCGAGCTGTCCCAGCGGCGCACCGTGGCCGCCGAGCTGGAGCGCCAGGGGGAGAGCCATCGGGAGGAGCTGGAGCAGCTGAAAAGCCGTTCCGCCCAGATCGAGGCCGACACCCAGGCGGCCCGGGCCCGCATCCAGACCCTGGAGGGGGAGACCGCCGCCCTGCGCAGCGAGGCCGAGGGCAAGGCCCGGGGCCAGAGCGAGGTTCAGGACCGGTCCGCCCGCATCGCCCAGGAGGTTGCCGCCCTCACCGCCGCCCAGGCCGCCCTGGAGGCGGAGCGGGAGGCCACCCGCTCCGGCCTGTCTGAGCTGGAACACCTCAAGGCCAGCATGGCCGGCGACCGGGACCAGAGCCGGGCCCTCATGGCCGATTATGAGGAGAAAAACGCCGGTCTCACCCAGGAAATTGCCCAAAAGGAGGAGACCCTGACCGCCCTGAAGGGGGAGAACGAACGGCAGAACGAGGCCATCGCCCGGCTGAACCAGGAGAAGCTCGACCTGGAGGGCCAGCGGATCAAGGCCACCAAGGAGAGCCAGTCCCTGAATGAGGAGCTGCTGCGCACCGAGGGGGAGGTCTCCCGGCTGGACCAGCGGCGGGTGTCCGCCTCCATGGAGGAGAAGCAGCTGCTGGACAAGCTGTGGGAGACCTACGAGCTCAGCCACGAGGCCGCCCGCCAGCAGCGGGTGGAGATCGAGTCGGTCCAGAAGGCCAGCCGCCGGATTGCCGAACTGAAGCGGTCCATTTCCGGGCTGGGCAGCGTGAACGTGGGGGCCATTGAGGAGTTCCAGCGGGTCAACGAGCGGTATACCTACCTCACCGACCAGCGGGACGACGTGGACAAGGCCAAAAAGGAGCTGGAGGAGATCATCGCCGGCATCACCAACGAGATGAAGACCATCTTCCAGCGGGAGTTCACCACCATCAACGAGGCCTTCGGCCAGACCTTTTTGGAGCTGTTCGGCGGCGGCAAGGCCACCCTGGAGCTGGAGGACCCGGAGGACATCCTCAACTGCGGCATCGAGATCAAGGTCCAGCCGCCGGGCAAGGCGCTGAAGATCATCACCCTGCTGTCCGGCGGGGAGAAGGCCTTCGTGGCCATCGCCCTGTACTTCGCCATTTTGAAGGTGCGCCCCACCCCCTTTGTGGTCATGGACGAGATCGAGGCCGCCCTGGACGACAGCAACGTGGTGCGCTTTGCCCACTATATGCGCAATATGTCGGCCAAGACCCAGTTTATCGTCATCACCCACCGCCGGGGCACCATGGAGGAGGCCGACGTCCTCTACGGCGTCACCATGCAGGAGCAGGGGGTGAGCCGGATGCTCACCATCAATTTGAATGACGTGGAGAAGGAGCTGAACATCCGCTAAGCGCCCATTGTCCGGGACAGCCCCCAGCCCAGATAGATTCCGATGAAAAAGGACGCCCGCTCCTGGAGGGCGCCGTCAAAGTGTATGGCGTCCTCCAGTCGGTCAAAAAGAGCCTGGGCGAGCTGGTGGGCCGGGACTGGATCGGGCGCTGAGGCGGAATCCCCCAGTCACGGCTTCGCCGTGCCAGCCCCCTTTGGCAAGGGGGCCTTTGGAGGAGACCAGCAACGTTCCACATAAAAAAGCCCCCCTTGCTAAAGGGGGGAGGGCCGCCGGACGTAGTCCGGTGGCGGGGGGATTCCGTTTATACGCAGGAGGGAAAACCGTGAACGAAAACGAGAAAAAATCCGGCGACTGGAAAATGATAATCGGGGGCGTTGTCCTGATTATCGTGCTGTTTGTGGGGGTGAAGCTCGTCTTCTGGGGCCTCGGGGAGGTTGTCGGACCGCAGAACCCGCCCCAGAACGGGCAGAGCGTCTCCGCCAGCCAGAGCGCCCCGGCGGGGAGCGGGGAAACGGACGCCCCCGGCTTCTGTGTCCACTGCGGCAAGGCCCTGCCGGAGTTCTTTGAGTGGGGGCAGTTCTGCCCCTGGTGCGGGGAGAAAATGGAAGGAGAGGGCTGAGTGATGGAAAAATTGAAGTGCCTGCGCTGCGGCGTGGAAATGGAATTTGTTGGCCGGGAAAAGATGCAGCTGGGCCGGACGGGCTGGATCCTTGGAGACCTGCCCAATCTGGTGGCCGGTGCGCTGGAGACGGCGATCTTTACCTGTCCCAAGTGCGGCAAGCTGGAGCTGTTCCGAGGGGATTTCTTTGACAGCAAAGGGGAGGAGCCTGGACGCATCGCCCAGACCCGCTGTCCCAGCTGCGGCGTCAGTTATGATCTGGACTACCCCAAATGTCCCCGGTGCGGGGAAGCAAATCCAAATTGGTAAGGGAGGCAGACGCTATGGGCTTTTTTGACAAGCTGAAAAAGATCAACATTTTCGCCGGCTTCGGCTCGGAGCTGACGGACGACTTCTATGACGAGCTGGAGGAGTCTCTGATTCTGGCGGACACCGGCATGGACGTCACCCTGGAGCTGGTGGAGGAGCTGCGCCGCCGGGTGAAGTCGGAGGGGGTCAAGACCATGGAGGGGGCCCGGGAGGTGATGGTCCGGGTCATCGCCGATGCCCTCAGCACAGGAGAGCTGTCCCTGGACCTGTCCACCAGGCCCTCGGTGGTGCTGTTTATCGGGGTGAACGGGGTGGGCAAAACCACCACCATCGGCAAGATCGGCCATCAGCTCCGGGCCCAGCGGAAAAAGGTAATCTTCTGCGCCGCCGACACCTTCCGGGCCGCCGCTGCCGAGCAGCTCACCATCTGGGCCGACCGGGCGGGGGTGGACATCATCAAGCAGCAGGAGGGGGCCGACCCCGCTGCCGTGGTTTTCGACGCCATGTCTGCCGCCAAGGCGAGGAATGCCGACGTGGTGCTGGTGGACACCGCCGGGCGGCTGCACAACAAGCAGAACCTGATGAATGAGCTGAATAAAATCTCCCGGGTGATTGACCGGGAGCTGCCCGGCTGCGCCCGGGAGACCCTCCTCGTCCTGGACGCCACCACCGGCCAAAACGGCCTGATCCAGGCCAAGCAGTTCAAGGAAGCGGCGGGCATCACCGGTATTGTCCTTACCAAGCTGGACGGCACCGCCAAGGGCGGCATCGCCATCGCCATTGCCAAGGAACTGGGGGTGCCGGTGAAGTACGCCGGCGTGGGCGAGGGCATCGACGATTTGAAGCCCTTTGACGCCCAGGAATTTGCCCAGGCGCTGATTTAAAATTTAATAGAATATCAATAGACAGAAAGAGAAAATATGGTAGAATAAGGGGGAAGATAGTATGAAGCTGGTATTGGCCAGCAAGAACGCCAAAAAGCTGGTGGAGATGAACGACATCCTGTCTCACCTGGGGGTGGAGGTATGTTCCGAGACGGAGGCCGGGGTGGACCTGGATGTGGAGGAGACCGGGACCACCTTTGAGGAGAACTCCCTGCTCAAGGCCAAAGCCGTGATGGAGGCCAGCGGCCTGCCCGCCATCGCCGACGACTCCGGCCTGTGCGTGGACTGTCTCAACGGCGCGCCGGGGGTGTATTCCGCCCGGTACGGCGGCGAGGGCCTGAGCGATGAGGACCGCTACCGAATGCTGCTGGAAAACATGCGGGGCCAGATGACTCGGACGGCGAAATTCGTCTCGGTAATCACATGCTGTTTCCCCAACGGCGACGTGCTGTCCGCCCGGGGGGAGTGCCCCGGCACCATCGCCTACGCCCCCATGGGGGAGGGCGGCTTCGGCTACGACCCGGTGTTTTTCGTCCCAGAGCTGAAAAAAACCTTCGCCCAGCTCACTGCCGACGAGAAAAACGCCATTTCCCACCGGGGGAAAGCGCTGGAGACGTTTAAGGCCAAGCTGGAGGAGTACTTGAAATAGTTGTAGGGGGCGGCGCCCTCGCCGCCCCGCTGTTGACAGGTTTCTGACGGGCCGCCGAGGGCGGCGGCCCCTACAAAGATGAAAACGAGGAATTTTATGGAATTGACAAGCAAACAGCGTGCCCAGCTGCGGGGCCTGGCCAACAGCATCGACACCATCCTGATCGTGGGCAAGGACGGCATCGGGGACAACCTGGTCAAGCAGGCCAACGACGCCCTGGAGGCCCGGGAGCTGATTAAGGGGAAAGTTTTGGAAAACTCCCTCCTCTCCCCCCGGGAGGCGGCGGAGGAGCTGGCCCCTCTGACCCAGAGCGAAATTGTGCAGGTAATTGGAACAAAATTCGTGTTATTTCGTCCAAGCCATAAGAAGGACAAGAAGGATAAAATTGTATTGGTGAGCGACAAGAAAAAACGGATATAGGGCAAGGGCAAAAAATTGGAACAAAGGCGGTGTTCCCATTGAAAATCGGTATTTTTGGCGGAACCTTCAACCCGCCCCATCTGGGGCACCTGGCAGCGGCTCGGACAGCTATCAACGTGCTGGGTCTGGATAAGCTGCTGATTATCCCGGCGTCCATCCCCCCACACAAGGAGCTGCCGGAGGGCACCCCGGCCCCCGAGCACCGGCTGGCCATGGCGGGCAAGCTGGCCGGCGCCCTGCTGCTGCCGGACAAGGTGGAGGTCTCATCCCTTGAGCTGGACCGGACGGGCAAGAGCTACACCTCCGACACCTTGGCCCAGCTGAAAGAGACCTACCCCGATGCGGAGCTGTGGCTGCTCATGGGGACGGACATGTTTCTCACGCTCCATCTGTGGCATGAGCCGGGGCGCATTCTGGAGCTGGCGGGAATTTGTGCCTTCGGCCGCACGGAACAGGACGGAGAAGCGGTCTTCGCCCCCCAGCGGGAACACCTGGAAAAGACCTTCCCCGGCGCGAGGATTACCACCCTCACCCTGCCCGGCCTGGTAGACATCTCCTCCACCTGCCTGCGGGAGCTGCTGGCGGAGGAGAAGGGGGCGGAGTACCTCTCCCCCTCAGTTTACGGGTATATTTTGATGAACGGTCTCTACGGCACCCGCGCCGATTTGAAGGGGCTGGACATCCCGGAGCTCCGGGCCTGTTCCTATTCCATGGTGCTGGAAAAGCGGGTGCGCCACATCCGGGGCACCGAGGAGGAGGCGGTCCGTCTGGCCCGCCGCTGGGGGGCGGACGAGGACATGGCCCGCCGGGCGGGCATCCTCCACGACTGCACCAAGTACCTGTCCGGTGAGGAGCACATCGCCATCTGTGAACAGTACGGCGTCCCTCTGGACGAGTTGGAGCGCACCGCCCCCAAGCTGCTCCACTCCAAGACGGGGGCGTGCATGGCCCGCCACGTTTTTGGAGAACCTGATGAGGTGTATGAAGCCATTTTCTGGCACACCACCGCCAAGGCGGATATGACCACCTTAGAGAAAATTT
>CANPFP010000002.1 GCA_947573385.1 uncultured Bacillota bacterium
CCACCACCGCCATCAACCTGCCCTATATCACCGCCGACGCCACCGGCCCCAAGCACCTGGACCTGACCCTGTCCCGGGCCAAGTTCAACGAGCTGACCCACCACCTGGTGGAGGCCACCATGGGCCCCGTCCGCCAGGCCATGGGGGACGCCAAGCTCTCCGCCGGCGACCTGCACAAGGTGCTGCTGGTGGGCGGCTCCAGCCGTATCCCCGCCGTTCAGGAGGCGGTGAAGAACATCACCGGCCGCGACGGCTTCAAGGGCATCAACCCCGATGAGTGCGTGGCCATGGGCGCGGCCCTCCAGGGCGGCGTGTTCACCGGCGACGTGAAGGACCTGCTGCTGCTGGACGTCACCCCCCTGTCCCTGGGCATCGAGACCGCCGGCGGCGTCATGACCAAGATCATCGACCGCAACACCACCATCCCCGCCCACGGCAGCCAGGTGTTCACCACCTACTCCGACAACCAGACCTCCGTGGAGGTCAAGGTCCTGCAAGGTGAGCGGGAGATGGCCCAGTACAACAAGCAGCTGGGCGTGTTCATGCTGGACGGCATCCTGCCCGCCCGCCGGGGCGACCCCAAGATCGAGGTCACCTTCGACATCGACGCCAACGGCATCGTGAACGTGTCCGCCAAGGACCAGGGCACCGGCCGGGAGCAGCACATCACCATCACCTCCTCCACCAACATGAGCAAGGAGGAGATCGACAAGGCCATGCGGGAGGCGGAGCAGTTCGCCGCCGAGGACAAGAAGGCCCGGGAGGCCGCCGACATCCGCAACGCTGGCGACCAGACCGCCTATCAGGTGGAGAAGACCCTGGGCGAGGTGGGCGACAAGATTCCCGCCGAGGATAAGGCCAAGGTCCAGGCCGCTCTGGACCACCTGAAGGAGACCCTGAAGGGGGCCGACATCAACGCCATCAAGGACGCCACCGAAGCCGTCAACAAGGAATTCGCCGAGGTGGGCTCCAAGATCTACGGCCAGGCGGGTCAGGCCGGCCCCGGCCCCGACATGGGCGGCGGCTTTGCCGGCGGCCAGCAGCAGTCTGGCCCTGCCGGCGACGGCGTGGTGGATGCCGACTACGAGGTCATCGACGACGACCAGAAGTAAAATTTTCATCGAAAAAAATAGCCCCCCTTGCTAAAGGGGGGAGGGCCGCGAAGCGGCGGGGGGATTCCGGAATCCCTCCACCACCGGGCTTTGCCCGGCGGTCCCCCTCCCTTTGACAAGGGAGGCTTTTAGGCGAAAGCCTGAAATCCAGAGGTGATAACATATGGCGGAACAAAAACGAGATTATTATGAGGTCCTGGGCCTGTCAAAAGGGGCATCGGAGGAGGAGCTGAAAAAGGCCTACCGCAAGCTGGCCAAGAAGTACCACCCCGACGTCAATCCCGGCGACAAGGACGCCGAGACCAAATTCAAGGAGATCAACGAGGCCTACGGCATCCTGTCCGACAAGGAGAAGAAGGCCCGCTACGACCAGTTCGGCTTTGCCGGAGTGGACCCCAGCTATGGCGGCGGGGGCGGCGGCTTCGGCTTCGACATGGGGGATATCGACCTGGGCGACATCTTCGGTTCCTTCTTCGGCGGGGGTTTCGGGGGCGGTTTCGGCGGCGGGGGCCGCCGGAACGGTCCTCAGAAGGGGGAGAGCCTGCGGGTCAACCTGGCCCTCACCTTCGAGGAGGCGGCCTTCGGCTGCACCAGGGAGATCGAGCTCAGCCGCACCGAGACCTGTGAGGAGTGCAAGGGCTCAGGCTGCGCGGCGGGCACCACCGCCGAGACCTGTCCCGACTGCCGGGGGGCCGGCCAGGTGCGCATCCAGCGGGGGGCGGGGGGCTTCGCCTTCTCCACCACCACCACCTGCTCCAAATGCCGGGGTACGGGCAAGCTTATCCACACCCCCTGCAAGAAGTGCGGCGGGGCGGGGAGTGTGCGGAAGAAACAGCGCGTTTCCGTCACCATCCCGGCGGGTATCGACGACGGCCAGGCCGTCTCCATGCGGGGTCAGGGCAACGCAGGGACCAACGGCGGTCCCGCCGGCGACCTGCTGGTGCGGGTCCAGATCAAGCCCCACCCCCAGTTCCAGCGGGAGGGCACCACTGTGCTGTATGAGTGCCCGGTGAGCTTCTGCCAGGCGGCTCTGGGGGCCGAGCTGGAGATTCCAACCATCGACGGCAAGGTGAAGTACAACCTGCCTGCCGGCACCCAGACAGGCACCACCTTCCGCCTGCGGGGCAAGGGCATCCCCGAGCTGCGCAGCAGCCGCCGGGGGGACCAGTATGTCACCGTCAAGGTGCAGGTGCCCACCTCTCTCAACGCGGAGCAGAAGTCGGCCCTGCACGCCTTCGCCGCCGCTATGGGCGAGGAGGCCCCCGAGGGGGGCCTGAAAGGGCTGTTTGATAAGAAAAAACGGAAAAAATGAGACCTATTTAGCCCTCTGGAGGAAATCCAGAGGGCTAAATTTTGTAATATGTACAAAAAGGACGGTGTTTTTTCTTGAGAAGGTGGGCAAAGTCCCTTGAAGATGGGGAAATACTGTGCTATAATAAAGTTGCTTTTGGAGGGATGTACCCAAAAAATGAAAATTGAGGAGGTTGTTGAACATGAAGGCTTGGAAACGACTGAGCGGGGCGCTGATTACCCTGCTGGTACTGACAGTGATGATGACCGGCACCGCCCTGGCGGCAGAGCCGGGGGGTGTCTCCGTTCAGCTCAACGGCAAGACCTTGGCCTTTACTGACGCGGCGCCGGAGATTACCAATGGCCGTACCTTCCTGCCCTTCCGGGCGGTGCTGGAGGCCATCGGGGCCGAAGTGGGCTACGACGTCCAGACCAGTACCGTCTCCGCCAAGCGGGACGGGGTAGACCTGTCCATGGTGCTGGGAAAGAACACGGCAACCGTTGTTGAAGACGGCCAGACCCGCACCATGGAGATGGACGTGCCCCCCTATGTGAAGAACGGCCGGACCTATGTACCTGTCCGCTTTGTGGCCGAGTCCTTTGGCTGCGGCGTGGGCTGGGACAACGATACCAAGACGGTTATCATTGTGGACGTGGACACCCTGCTGGGGGACACCACCTTTGACCTGATGGACAGCTTCGCCGCCTACTGCGCCAAGCAGGAGAAGAACCGGAACATGGCCATAACCGGCACGCTGGCCCTGGACGCGGCCGACAAGAGCGGCCAGTTCCTGCCCAAGCCCATTCGCGCCAAGGGCAGCATCGACGGCATCACCAGCGACAAGGGTCTCCAGATGAACTGGCGGCTGGAGCTGTCCGGTCTGGACGGGCTGGCGGCGGGCGGCGCCGGCTCCCCCATGGAGCAGATGCTTATACAGCAGATGCTGGCCGCCCTGTCTGACCTGAAGGGCGAGGTGCGTATGGACCTGGAGTCCAACATGCTCTACCTGTCCGCACCCGCCGAGCTCACCGGCGGCAGCGGCGACACCTGGTACTCTGTGGATTTTGCTGCCTATCAGGCCCAGCTCCTCGGCGCGCTGGACATGACCCAGCTGACCCAGCTGGAGGAGGACGCCACCATCCGGGAGGCTCTCACCGCGGTGATTCAGGCCATGCCCCTGAACGACAGCGGATACAGCTACGTCGGTGTGGCCGAGGTGGCTTCTGTGTATGTGAATATGCTCAGCGACCAGGCCTTTACCCAGAAGGGAAACACCTATGTGGCCCAGATGCAGCTGGAGGACATTGGGGATATGTCCGTCACCCTCACCAAGCGGGGGGAGGACATTGTGGCCGCCGACATTAAGATGACCTGCGCGGTTGACGAGGACGGCGCGAAGATGACCATGACCATGACCGAGCACGCCGCCCCCGATAAGGTGACGGTAGACATGGATATGGCAGTGGAGGACAGCGACGCCAGCGTGAAGCTCACGCTGGATATGAACTGCGTTCCCACTACCAAGGCCCCTGTGACCACCCTGCCCGCCGGCGTTCAGGCGGTTCCCATGAACTGAAAAAAACAGACAGACCAGCGCCCCGCCGGATTCAGGTCCGGCGGGGTGCCGCTATGTCTTCCCAGGTGAGAATTCGGGTGCAGACCCGCTCCAGCAGGGCGGTATCGTGGCTGACAATCAGCATGCCCAGCCCCCGCTTCTCCCCCCGGTCCAGGAGAAACCGCCACAGCCGGGCCTGGGTGACCAGGTCCAGCATGGCGGAGGCCTCGTCGCACAGCAGGAATTTCAGCTCCGGCCCCAGCACCCGGGCGGCGCAGATGCGCTGGAGCTCCCCGCCGGACAGCTCCGAGGGGTAACGCTCCAGCCACTCCGCCCGGACGCCCAGGCCCTCCAGCACAGCGGGGTCCACCGGCCCGGCTTCGTATAAGGTAGCGCGCAGCTTGAGCAGGGGGTCCACCGCCTCCTCCGGGTGCTGCCACAGCAGCTGCACCGGACAGAACCCCCGGCGGGGGAGGGGCGCGCCGTCCAGCAGCACCTGTCCGTCCTTCGGCTCCTCCCACCCTGCCAACAGCTTGCACAGGGTGGTCTTCCCCTGGCCGCTGGGGGCGGACAGACCCAGCCGCTCCCCCGGGCGCAGGGTAATGCTCACCCCCTCCAGCACCGGCGCTGCCCCCCGGCGGGGGTAGCGGAAGGTGAGGTTTTTAGCTTCCAGCATCATAGAGGACCTCCGTTCATGCGCAGGGGCGTGCCCCTACAAAAAATCGTTCTCCGGCATGGCCCGCCACAGGGCCCGGCTGTAGGGGTGGGTCAGCCCCTCGCCGGTCTGGAAACAGTGGGCAGGGACTTCATCTACCGTCTGCCCCTCCCGAAAGACCACAACCTTGTGGGCCACGGTCCGGGCCAGGCCCAGGTCGTGAGTGATGAACAGCACCCCGGCCCCCTCCTCCGCCAGCTCACGGAAGTGGCCCAGCACCCGCCCGGCAGCTCGGATGTCCAGGCCGGGGGTGGGCTCGTCGGCCACAATGAGCCGGGGGCGGTCGGCCACGGCGCAGGCAATAAGCACCCGCCGGGCCATCCCCCCGGACAGCTGAAAGGGGTAAAGCTCCTCCACCCCGGCCCCCAGGCCGTAGCGCTCCAGGGCGGCCCGGCAGCGGTCCCGGACCTCTCCGCCGCCCCGGCCCCGGCGGAGCTGGTCCCCCACCTTCATCATGGGGTCCAGCCAGGTGACGCCCTGGGGAATCAGGGCAATCTCCCGGCCCCGGAGGGCCACTGCCCTCTCCCGGGTGAGGGGTGCGCCGTCATAGTGGATGCTCCCCCCCACCCGGGCGTTTCGGGGCAGCAGGTGGAGGACAGCGTGGGCCAGCAGGCTCTTGCCCGAGCCGCTCTCCCCCACCACCGCCGTCACCCGGCCCGGCTCCACCGCCAGGGACAGGTCCCGGATGGGATTTAGCTCCACCCGGTTTAGCCCCCGGCCATACCGGGTGAAGGTGACGGACAGGTGCTCCACAGATAAAATCGGTTCCATAGCTTCCTCCTACTCCTGGGCACTGGCGGGGGTGAGCAGCAGCCGCAGCCGCTCCCCCGCCGCGGCGAACAGCATCACCACCAGCACCAGCGACAGCCCCGGAAACAGGGCCAGCCACCACCGTCCCGCGGCCAGATAGCCCATACTCTCCTCCAGAATAACCCCGATGGCGGGCCGCTCCGGAGACAGGCCAAAGCCCAGAAAGGTGATGCCGGCTTCATGGAGGATGGCGTGGGGAAACTGGAGGATGAGCCCCGTGAAAAGCTGGGGCAGCAGGTGGGGGAGCAGATGGGTGCGCAGCACCCGCCCCCGAGACACCCCCAGCCGCCGGGCGGCCCGGAGGAACGTGGCTTGCTTCAGCTGGAGCACCTCCCCCCGGACCAGCCGGGCCAGAGAGGGCCAATGGGTGAGGGCCACCCCCGCAATCACCCCCCAGAAGCCCTGCCCGCAGGCCAGGGAGACCAGGATAATGAGGAGAATGTGGGGAATCCCCAGCACCAGGTCGATGATCCAGGAGACGAGAGCGTCCACCCAGGGGCCGCAGATGGCGGAGACAGTTCCCAGCAGCAGGGCGATTCCTCCGCTGAGGACGGCGGTGAGGGCCCCTACCCGTATGCTCAGCGACAGCCCGGCCACGGTGCGGGCCAGCATGTCCCGGCCCATCCAGTCGGTGCCGAAGGGGTGGGCGAGGCAGGGGGGCAGATTTTTCCGGGCAAAGTCGGCAAGCTCAGCCGGTTTGGACAGAGCTTCTCCGGCCAAAGCAATTACGAACAGTAATATGCAGGCGAAAATTAACAAAAAAAGGGTGCCTGCGCGGCGGTTTATCCTCATTTCCGGGCCGCCCCCCTTCGGATACGTGGGTCGATTACCCCATAGAGCAGGTCGGCGGCCAGATTGCCGCCGAAGACGATGGCGGCGGTGATTACCGTGATGCCCAGCAGCAGGGGCATGTCGCCTCCCAGCCCGGCGGCCACCGCCGCCTGACCCAGTCCGGGGTAGGAGAAGACCTGCTCCACCAGCACCGAGCCGCCGATCAGCTCACCGATGGAGGCAAATTGCAGGGTGATGGCGGGCAGGGCCACGTTGCGCAGCACATGTCGGCGGAGGATGTGCCCCTCCCCCCGGGCCCGGGCAAAGAGGATGCAGTCGCTGTCCAGCACGTCGATTACCTTCTCCCGAGTGTGGAGAGCGATATTGGCTGCGCCGGTGATGGACAGGGTCAGCCCGGGCAGAAGGGCGTGGCGCAGGCGCTCCGGCAGGGTGGCCTGCCCCCCTCCGATGGGAACGGACAGGCCGATGGGCAGCACCTTCAGCCACACGGCAAAGACCATAAGCAGCAGCAGGGCCAGCCAGAAGGCGGGAGTGCTGGAGACGGTGAGACAGTACCCCCGGATCAGCCGGTCAGGCCACCGGCCCCGTCTGGCCCCGGCAGCCAAGCCCAAAGCCAGCCCCAGCGCCCCGGACAAAATCCAGGCGCACACCAGCAGCCACAGGGAGCCGGCCAGCCGCTGACCGATCACCTCCAGCACTGGCCGGCGGTAGAGCAGGGAGACGCCGAAGTCCCCCCGAAGCACGCCGCCCAGCCAGCCCAGATAGCGCTCCGTCGCCGGGGCATCCACTCCCCAGTAATTCTCCAGCCTGGCAATCTGTTCGGGGCTCATGGTCCCCAGGGCTGCCTGGCCGATATTAGTCTGGAGGGGGTCCAGGGGGGACGCGTCCATAAGCAGAAAAGCCGTCAGGCTCACCCCCAGCAGGAGAAGGGCCATGCGAAGCAGCTTTTTAATTGTGAATTTCAGGCGGTGTTTCATTCCCAGCTCCATTGATCGACGTTGTTAACGATAGACCACCCGTGTCCGTGGGGGTGAATTTTCTGCTCGGCCACCGCCAACCCATCCCGGACCCAGTACAGGTGGTCCACATTCACCAGCCACACCCAGGGCACATCCCCGGCAATCTCCTCCTGGGCCTGCTGCCACAGGGCGTAGGACTCCTCCAGATCGGTGCAGGCCAGGGCCGCGTCCATCAGCGTGTCCGCCCGTTCGTTGGAATAGGGGGAATACCGTGCGGTGTTGGCCAGATCGCCATAAATTTCTGTGTGGTAAATATTATACAGCTCCATGGGGGTGTGGGCCCCCCAGCCCCACACCAGCGGGGCGGACAGGGCGGCAGAGTAGGCCTCGTTCCAGCTCACGCCCTCGACGTCTGCACGGATACTCAGCTCATTCAGCTGATTAGCCAACTCGGCGGCGATTCCCTGGCGGACCGAGTCCCCGGCGGCGTAGTAAATTGTGATCCAGGCCGTCATGCCGTCCTTTTCCCGGTGGCCGGACGGACCGATCCGCCAGCCCGCCTCCTCCAGAAGTGCTTTGGCCCCCTCCAGGTCGTACTCCACCTCGTTGACAGGGCTGTACCAGGGCAGGCCGTCGCACACGCTGTAGGCGGGAGTACCGTACCCGTTCAGAACATGGTCGATCATGGCCTGACGGTCGATCCCTATGTTGATGGCACGGCGGGCGGCGGGGTCCCAGGTGAACTCGTTTCCTACGACGGTCCCATGTTCGTCAATGCTGGAAAGCCAGACCGGCAGGTTGATCCCCCGGTTGTCCACCGTCCGGACGGACAGCAGGGAGAAGCCGCTCACGCTCCGGTCGGAGTAGGTGGCGGAGGTATAAGCCAAGTCCGCCTGGCCCGCCTGGACGGCCAGAAAGGCGGCGTCCTCCTCCATAAACAGAATATTCACCTGTTCCATCCGGGGCTGGGGTCCGTAGTAATCCGGATTGTACTCCAAAATAACCTGCTGGCCCCGGTCCCACTGCTTCAGAACATACCGCCCGGAGCCGATGGGGTGGGAACCGTAGGTAGCGGGGTCATAGGCGTGTTCGGGGAGGATTCCCACAATAGCCATGGTGTAGGGCCAGATGGAGAAGGGGCGGGTCATGTGGAAGACTACGGTGTAATCATTAACAGTCTCTGCCCGGTCCAGCATGGTGAAATCGTTCACCGAGCTGGTCTTCTTTACGGTGTTGTAGGTAAAGGCCACGTCCCAGGCGGTGAGGGGCTCCCCGTCGGTAAATTTCACATCGTCCCGAATTTTTACCGTCCAGGTGAGACCGTCCTGGCTGACCTCCATACCGGTGGCCAGGTCGTAGCCGATGGTGAGATCGGGGTTGGTCACCGTCAGGGTAGACTGAATCAGCGGTTCATGGACGTGCTCCCCCGCGCCCCAGCCGAAGGCGGGATCAAAGCCGGACTCCGGCTCGGAATTGGGGTCCATAACCACGGTCAGGGGCTTGGACATCCCCGGCTCTGAGGTGAACTGGCCCTCATTCCGCCTTCCGCAGGATGCGAGCAGGGTGAGCGCCAGAAGAGCGGAGAGCAGAAACTTTCTTCTCATTTCTGATCCTCCAAATTCCTCATAGCGTCCTCAAAAACCGTCTGATAGGCCAGTCCTTGCTCCCGGGCCAGGGCGGCCACGTCCTCGAACTCCGGCTTGGCGTGGGTGACGCCAAAGCCCCGGGCCAGCTTTACCCGCACCGGCCCCCACTGGGTCTGTACCCGGATATGCTCGGGCTTGAGAAAATACTTTTCCGACAGGCGGGAGCGCAGGCCGTTGGTGGTGGTGTGTGCAAAGATCTGCCGGACAATATCGTTTTCGCGACAGGGGTCGCACAGCACCGTCAGCACCCAGCCGGGCCGGCCCTTCTTCATGGTTCCGGGGGTGGTGTACACGTCCAGCGCCCCCGCCTCCAGCAGCCGGGAACAGGCAAAGGCCAGGGTCTCGGGGGTCATGTCGTCGATGTTGAACACCAGCTCTACAATGTCTCCCCGCTCCCGGGGCTCCTCCTCCCCCCAGAAGGCCCGGACACAGTTGGCCTGTTGGGAAAATTCCTTTGTCCCGATGCCATAGCCGATTTTCTCCGTCTCCATACTGCCGAACGCGCCCATGGGGCCGAAGGACTGAACGAAAGTTTTCAGCAGGGCGGCCCCGGTGGGGGTGCACAGCTCCCCCTGAATATCCCCGCTGTAGGTGGGGATGCCCTTCAGCAGGGCGGCAGTGGCGGGGGCGGGGACGGGCATAATTCCGTGGGCGCAGCGCACCGTCCCGCTGCCCACATGGACGGGGGAGGCGGTCACCAGGTCGGGGTCCAGCAGATACATGGCATAGCACACTCCCGCCACGTCGGCCACTGCGTCCAAGGCACCTACCTCATGAAAGTGGACGTCCCCCACATCGCAGCCGTGGGCCTGGGCCTCGGCCTGGGCGATGGCGTTGTACACCGCTTTGGCGTTGGTCTTGACCCAGTCGGGCAGGGCCAGGCCGTCAATCATCTCCCCGATATGCCCCGGCGTGGCGTGGTGATGATGGTGGTGCTCGTGCCCATGATGGTGCTCGTGGTCATGGTCATGATGCTCGTGCCCATGATGGTGCTCGTGGTTATGGTCATGATGCTCGTGCTCCTCGTGGCCGTGGACGGTCACCCGCATGTGCGTGCCGGCAATGCCGCTGGTCTTAACGGCCATGGGGACCACCTCCACCCCGGGCAGGCCCAGACCGTTCATCGTGTCTAAAAAGGCTTTCTTCTGTTCCTCGCTGAGCAGCTCATACAGGGCGGCCATGAGCATATCTCCCGCCGCCCCCATATTGCACTCTAAATATAAGGTTTTCATGAAATTCCTCCTGGTTTCCCGCCCTGCGGGCGGGAAAATTATTCAGACAGCCCCTCCATCTGGTTAATCATACTGGCCAGATAACCGGCCCCAAAGCCATTGTCAATATTTACCACGCTACACCCGGAAGCACAGGAGTTGAGCATGGCCAGCAGGGCGGACAGTCCGCCGAAGTTGGCCCCGTAGCCCACGCTGGTGGGCACAGCCACCACGGGACAGTCCACCAGACCGCCCACCACCGAGGCCAGCGCCCCCTCCATCCCGGCCACCGCTACCACGCACCGGGCGCTCATCAGGGGCTCCAGGTTGGCCAACAGCCGGTGAAGGCCCGCCACCCCCACGTCGTAGAGCCGGGTGACCTGGTTGCCCAGCACCTCGGCGGTGAGGGCGGCCTCCTCAGCCACCGGCATGTCGCTGGTGCCCCCGGTGGCCACTACAATATGGCCCAGCGACTTCCGCTCCCCGGGATAGGCGACGGCCAGCCGGGGGATGGGATGGTAGTCCAGGGGGACGGTCTTTTCCACCAGCTTCGCCGCTTCGGGGGACAGACGGGTGATGAGGATGTTCCGGCAGCCCCGGGCGCCCATGGCCCCGGCGATGCCGGCAATCTGTTCCGGAGTCTTGCCCGCGCCGTAGATCACCTCTGCCGCCCCCTGGCGCACCCCCCGGTGGAGGTCCACCTTGGCGTAGCCCAGGTCGGCAAAGGGCTCCTGTTTCAGGCGGGACAGGGCTTCCTCAGGGGGAACAGAGCCGCCGGCCACCTGGCGGAGCAGATGTAAAATATCGTGCCGGTTGTCCATAAATACCTCCTTCAGTCAATGGGGACCCTGGGCCGCAGGTCCAGAGCAATCTCCGAAAAATCCGACTCCAGAGCGGTTAAAATCTCTGTCCTCCGCTCCAGGGCCAGCGAAAGCTGCCCTTCCGGCAGCTGGAGCCTGGCTCCTCCCCCGGTCAGCCGCAGGCGGAAGTCCCGGAATCCCAGGCGGGACAGGGCGTCCTCTCCCCGCTCCACCTTCTCCAGGCTGTCCCGCGTGATGGCCTGTCCGGTGGGGACGCGGGTGGCCAGGCAGGCGTAGGAGGGCTTGTCCCAGGTGAACAGCCCCGCCTGTCTGGACAACTCCCGAATCTGCGCTTTTGTCAAACCGCACTCCCGCAGGGGGGAGCGGACCTCCAGCTCCGCCAGCGCCCGCATCCCGGGGCGGTCCCCGCCGTCGTCGGAGGCGTTGGTGCCGTCTATCAACAGGGAGAAGCCCTCCGAGGCGGCATAGCGTTTCAGCTTGGAGAACATCCACCGCTTGCAGTGATAGCAGCGGTCAGGCGGGTTAGAGACCACCGTCTCCTGGTCGAGGATGTCGTAATCCAACACAATCAGATCCGCGTCCAGCTGTTCACACAGACGGTAGGCGTCCTCCAGCTCAAACCGGGGCTGGAAGGGGGTCTTGACAAAGTAGGGCCACACCTCGGCTCCGGCCTGAAGCCCCGCCCACAGCAGGTAGGCGGAGTCCACCCCGCCGGAAAAGGCCAGGGCCGCCTTGGGGTTTTCCTGAAAAAACTGGTTCAGGGTCATATAAGTTCCTCCTAAGCAGCAAAAAAGCATACCGGTACGGTATGCCTTCTGACAGACGTCTGGTCTTCCGGGCCGGACGTTTTTCCATATTTTATGCGGATTATGCAGATGACAAGACCTTCTGGTCTTTTTTACGGCTTCCTGCCGTATATCTCAGTATAGCAAAGGCGCGCCGCCCCTGTCAATATGCAGCAGGGAGAAAATCCCGTTTTTTCCGGGCTGACCCCTGGGAAAAAAGAAAAGAAAAATTTTGCAAAAAGTGTTGACACCTGGGGGGAAGTGTGGTATTATCTCTCTTGCGCTGAACGAGTGCCACACGCGCGAGTGGTGGAATTGGTAGACTCGCTGGCTTCAGGTGCCAGTGCTCGCAAGGGCGTGCGGGTTCGACTCCCGCCTCGCGCACCAGGAAAACCCCGGAATCACTGAGATTCCGGGGTTTTTCATCGTTTTACTGCCTGCTGGTGTGCTGTCCGGCAGGCAGTAAGCAGGCTTTATAATCAGGTGCGGGCCCTCTTTTGGCGCTGGATTGTAAAAATATTCTTTGTAATCTGTTCCTGGTCGGCTTCGGTCAGCTCCAAAAAAGAGCATCCGTATTCAAATTTGGCGTCCTCCTTTTCAATCACGCGCACAACCTGACTGAACATAGCCGATTCCGGTCTGTCCTCCAGCAGCTTGACCTTGAGTAAAAACTTGTCGCCCTCGTGGTATCTGTGCTCCGAGCTGATACTGGCCCCGCCTATGCTGATATTCAGCAGCCTGCAGGGCTTCTCTCCCATTGACAGCCCGCTGAACATGGTGATGGTGGCGTTCTGATTTGTGTCCAGTCGAAAAAAGGCGCGATCGTTGGTGGTTCGGACAATAGTTAATTCCTCAACCTGCCATATATGCTTGGGGCCGGGCGTGATAACGCCCTCCAGATAGACCGCTTTTCGCTCATGGTCGCTGTATCCCCGGATTTTGGCGTGGATGGGCTCGGCGATCTGGGAAATTTCAGATTCTGAATATTGGTGCAGTTCCGCTCTGTTCTCACGCAGGCCCAGCAGTTTTGCCACAAAGAGCAGCTGTCCGGCATCCGATGTGACCTCCACCCGCATGCCGGAATAGCGTGCAAGCTCCTCTGCGTCGTTGGCTTCGCTGCTGTCCTGCGCTGGCTGTTCCTTTGTATTTTTGCTGAAAAGATTGAATAAACCCATGATATATCTCCAAAAGCTGGTTGATAAAAGGTTGAGCTTATACAGACGCATAGCTCTTGGGGCGTCCGTTGGCCTGATACATCTCCCGCAGCTGGGTCAGATGCTCCTGCTCCGGGTCGATATAGACATTTCCGGTGTAGCCGTCCATCAGAGCCAGGTGGCCCTCGCATTTGGGGGTCACATTGACCTCCACAATGGCGGGAATGTGGTAGGCCCGCACCAGCATAGCCGTGTGGCTGTCCAAACTGCCCTTACGGGTAATAAGGCCCAGCAGCCGCCGCTGGTCGAAATCCATCACCTCGCTGGGCAGGTATTCGTCGGCCACCAGAATAGCGGGTTCGTCCATAAGGAGAATCTGCCGCCCTCCCATCAGCGCCCGGAGCACCCGCTGGGAGATATCCCGGATATCCACCGCCCGGGCCTGCATATAGGGGCTGTCCATAGCGGTAAAGGCGGCGGCAAAGCTGACCTCCGCCATCTGAACGGCGTACTCCGCGGTGACGCCCTGGCCGTTGATAAGTCCCCGGACCGTCTCCACATAGTCGTGGTCCTCCAGCAGCATGCCATGGATGAGGAAAATGGAGGCCACTCCGTCGCCCACCTGATTCAGCGCCCGATGATAGAGGGTGGTCAGCTCCATAATGGCGGTCTGCTGGGCCTGATGAAAGCGGTTGACCTCCTGCCGCCAGTCCCCCCGGGTGTAGAGCTGAACCTGGGGCGCGGGCCGGCGGTAGAAGCAAAGCTGGCCGGCCACGATCTGCTCCATAATCGCCTTTCCTGTCAGAATCTGCACAATACCGCCCCCTTTCACAGAGATGCCGTCTTTATATTAGACAAATTATAGCGCCAAGCCCTTTCGTTGTAAAGGTCAGAAATTTCCAAATTTGTCATCTTTGTTAATCTTTTCTTTGTCAACTTCTCAGCGGTTGGCAGTTTTTAGCAATTTTCTGCAAGTTTCCCCCGGCATACCCGTGTATTTTTCCACTTTACTCCGATAAACCGCTGTGATATAATAATTCGTATCAATCTGAGCCAGGAGGTATTTTTATGGTCTCTGAACGAATGAAGGGGCTGGGCACCGCCCGGTCTGTAATCCGTGAGCTGTTTGAGTACGGAAAGGTCCGCGCCGCTGAGATTGGAGCGGAAAACGTTTTTGACTTCTCCATCGGCAACCCCAGCGTCCCCGCACCCGACGCCGTAAACGAGACGGCCATCCGTCTGCTGCGGGAGCAGCCCGACCTGATTCACGCCTACACCAGCGCCCAGGGGGCGGCTGACGCCCGGGAGCGCTTTGCAGATTCGCTGAACCGGCGCTTTCACGCCGGCTGTAACCCGAACCGGCTCTATCTCACCGTAGGGGCGGCCGCCTCCCTGTGCTGCGTCTTCAACGGCCTGACCTGCCCCGGGGACGAGTTTATCGTCTTTGCCCCCTACTTTCCGGAGTATAAGGTGTTTATCGAGGGCGCCGGGGCCAAAATGGTCCTGATCCCCCCGGAGATTGAGACCTTCCAGATTGATTTCGACACCTTTGAGCAGTCAATCAGCGCGCATACCAAGGGTGTGGTCATCAACAGCCCCAACAACCCCTCCGGTGTGGTGTACTCCAAGGCCACCCTGGAGCGGCTGGCTGCCATCCTCACGGAGAAGAGCGCCGCCTACGGCCACCCCATCTACCTCATCTCCGACGAGCCCTACCGGGAGATTGTCTACGCCGGCTTTGAGGCCCCGTGGGTGCCCCATATCTATCAGGATACCATTGTGTGCTACTCCTTCTCCAAATCCCTCTCCCTCCCCGGCGAGCGTATCGGCTATATCTTTGTCCCGGATGGGGTCTCCGAGGGGGAGGACGTCTACGCCGCGGTGGCGGGCGCGGGCCGCTCCCTGGGCTATGTGTGCGCCCCCGGCCTGTTTCAGCAGGTCACGTCCATCTGCTGCGACATGACCTCCGACCTGAAAATCTATGAGGAAAACGCCAAACTGTTTGTCTCCGCCCTGCGGGAGATGGGATATCATGTGGTGCAGCCCGGCGGGGCCTTCTACCTGTTCCCCCGCAGCCTGGAGCCCGACGACATGGCATTCAGCGAGCGGGCGAAAAAGCTGGACCTGCTCCTTGTCCCCGGCAGCGGCTTCGGCGCTCCGGGCCATGTGCGTATCTCCTACTGTGTCCAGCCCGAGACCATCCGGCGGGCCCTGCCCAAGTTCCAGGCCCTGGCCGATTCCTATAAATAGGAATCTTTTGATAAACTGAGCCTCCCTCAACGAGGGAGGCTTTTTTGACAGTCAGCGATTCGTCCGGCACATGCCGGGGCGGAGTTACCCCTCCTTACACAGCAGAACGTCGTGATAGAACTTGTCCAGCTTCTTCCGGGTGGGGAAGGTGGCCACATACATCTGGTTGCCCATGGCGTCGGACAGCACGTCGGGGATGCGGTCCACCAGCTTCATCTGCTGGCCGTACTTCTTCATAATGGCCTCGTGGTCATAGACAAAGGGCTTGCCGTCCCGCCGCCCGGCGAAGGCGCAGAAGGCGTGGGACCCGTCCTCCACGTCGGAGTGGTCAAAGGCGATCATATCCGCCCAGATTTTATACACGTTTGTGGAGTTGGCAAAGTTCATCATGTCCGGACTGAACCCGCCGCAGGGCCGCATATTTACCTCCAGGGCCACCACGTCCCCCGCTTTTCCCATCCCCTCCTGGTCCCGGGTGAGACGGAAGAACTCAAAGTGGACAAAACGGCTCTTTACCCCAAAGCTCTTCACCGTGGCCCGCCCGGCCTTCCGGGTGTCGGCGGGCAGGTCCTTGACGATGTAGTAGATGGAGTTGTCCTCCTCGTTGACAATGTCCATAATGGAGATGGGGGTGACATTGCCCGTCTCAAAGATGGGCTCCCCCCGGGAGTCGATGATGGCGTCATAGGAGTTGACCTCGGCGTAAATGAACTCCTCCATAATGTAGGAAATATCAGAATTTTTAGTGGCCAGAAAATCCTTCAGCTGCTGCAAATTGTCCAGCTTGTGGGTATCGGAGGCCCCCACGCCGTTGTCCGGCTTGACCACCACGGGATACCCCACCTCTTTGATAAAGGCCCTGCACCCCTTCAGGTCGTCCACCATATGGTAACGGGCGGTGGGAATGCCTGCGGCCTGGTAGTACTCCTTCATCCGGGACTTGTACTTGATGCGGGGAATATCGCCGGTCTGAAAACCGCTGGTGATGTGGAAATCGGTGCGCAGGGCGGCGTCCCGCTCCAGCCAATACTCGTTGTTGCTCTCCAGCCAGTCGATCCGGCCGTACTTGTGGATGAAGAAGGCCACCGCCCGATACACGGCGTCATAGTCCCCCAGGGTGTCCACCTTGTAGTACTCGTTGAGACTGTCCTTCAGCTCCCCGGACAGCTCGTCATAGGGCTGGTCTCCGATGCCCAGCACGTTCATCCCGTTGTTCTTCAGCTCCCGGCAAAACTGCCAGTAATTGGTAGGGAAGTTGGGCGAAATAAAAATGACGTTTGACATGGTACCCTCTCCTTCTATGTTGTCTGACACACATCCCATACAGGCCCCGGAAGATACTGTCCGCCAGCGGTGGACAGTACCCTTTCGGGACCGTTCAGGACCCATTTTTGCCCCTTAAAGGACCAAAAACGCCCGAAAACAGGTGTATTATTTCAGGCGAAAAATACGGAACGTATAAAATCCACCGCTGGCGGACACTATTGACCCGGCTCGCCCCCCAGCAGCCAGGGGAAGAAATAGGCGGCCTGCTTATACCACCAGGGCCAGTCGTGGGCGCAGTCGTGGCCCCAGAAGTCCACCCAGGTGTGGATACCCTTCCGGTAGAAGATGTCGGCCAGCTGCCGGGTGGTGTCGGGAATCTCCCAGGGTCCCAGCCCCACGCAGATGGCGGCCCGCTGTCTGTTAAAAATGTCGATATAGTGGTGATTTTCCGGCAAATTGGCCATATAGTGCACCGGGGAGTTCTGATAAACCACCTCGTCCATATAGCCGCCAAAGCCGTAATCCGCGTTGTAAATGCCGCTGAGGGCCAGCATTCCATTGAACAGATCGGGCCTGCGCAGGTAGAGGTTGGCGGCGTGGGTAGCCCCCAGGCTGCACCCGAAGGAGAGAATCCCGTCCTGCCCGGTCCGGTCGAGCATACGGGGAGCCATCTCTTTGGTAAGGTAATCCATCCACTGCTCATGCCGCCGCGCCCGCCAGTAGGGCTCCCCGCCCTTGTCCGACCAGGTCTCCTTGTCGATGGTGTCCACCGAAAAGACGATAATCTGGCCGGATTCGATCCAGGGGGCCAGGGTTTCGGCCATGTGGAAGTCCCCGAAGTCGAAGAAGCGGCCGTCCTGACAGGGGATATACAGCACCGGCCGGCCGGCGTGGCCGTAGACCATGCACTCCATATCCCGCCCCAGAGCGGGGCTGTAATCGGTGAGATACTCCGTTTTCATATAAAAACCTCCGTTTTGCAGGGACGGACATGGTCCGCCCACAGGATAGTTAGGGGCAGGCGGGCGCACAGTGTGCGCCCCCGCAGTCAGACCTCCAGCTCATACATCAGGGTTTCAATGAAGAAGGGAATCTGCTTCTCCCAGCTGGCCTCGCAGTGGTCGCCGCCGGGGACGATGCGGCAGGTGAGCCGGACCCCCCGGGTAAACAGCTGGCCCGCGATCCGGGCAAACTGCCCCTGCATCAGCTCGTGATTGCCCAGCTCCCGGGAGCCGTAGTCCATATAAAGCACCGTGTCTGACCGCACCTCCGCTCCCCGCACCAGCCGGGCCAGCCGGTCCGGGGCCACCCACAGGGAGGGGGACAGGGCCGCCGCCCGGGAGAAGACCTGGTTATACTCCAGCAGGGCGAACAGGCTCATCAGCCCGCCCATGGAGCTGCCGGCAATAAAGGTGTGCTGCCGGTCGGACAGGGTGCGGTACTTCCGGTCGATGGAGGGCTTGAAGGTGTGGACAAACCAGTCCATCGTGACTCTGCCCCGGCCTGTTACATGGCCGAAATCCGGTTCGTAAAAGGTATAGGGGGAGTACTCCGACAACCGCCCGTTGTCCGGGTGGTGGTTGCACTCCACCGCCGCCACAATGAGGGGCACCTGAAAGGCGTCCAGATACTCCCCCAGCCCCCAGCTCTTGCCGTAGGTGGCGTCGGAGTCGAAAAAAACATTGTGGCCGTCGAACATGTACAGCACCGGATAGTGCCGCTCCGGCGAGCTGTCGTAGTCCACCGGCAGATAGAGATAGACCCCCCGGGGCTCGTTCCCAGTGAGTTCAGGGATGGTTACGTTCCATTTTTGAATCATACTGCTTCCCTCCAGTGTGTTCTTTGACAGTTTACCACAGTGAAGTCTAAATTTCAATTCTCCTGAAGGGATTTTTCCATATTTCCCGATTCCAGCCGGAGAGCGGACGGGAATTTGTCAGATATAACAAGGATATTGTGCTGGGCCGGAGTTGACAGCTATGCGGAATATCATTTATCCAGAGGACGTCTGCCCTCTGGTTTTTCTTTTGTCATAACCACCGGCTTGTCCTCATAGGATGGGACAAAGGCGGGTGAGCGACATGACAGAGAGGACGGAGACGGACAGCTTTGTACAAGCCGTACGGGCCCTGCCCCTGAGACTGAGACAGGAGGCTCTGTCCCTCACGGAGGGGGACCGGGGCCGGGCTGAGGAGCTGCGCCTGCGGGCGGGCTGGCCCATGACGGCAGTGCTCGGCGGGACGGAGCGCCCCCTGGGTGGGGCTCCGGTGGAGGGGCGGGAGCTGGAGCAGCTGGTGGAGATTGCCAGCCGGGCCTCACTCCATGCGGTGCTGGACCAGGTGCGCCGGGGGTACCTAACCTTTGAGGGGGGACACCGTATCGGCCTGTGTGGTACAGTGAGCCTGCGGGACGGGGAAATCCATGGCCTGCGGGACATCTCCTCCGCCAATCTGCGCGTTGCACGGCAGGTGAAGGGGGCGGCTGCCCCGGTGCTGGACAGGCTGTGTCCCGAGGGCCGGCTGTCCGATACATTAATTCTGGCTCCGCCGGGGTTGGGCAAGACCACACTCCTTCGGGACCTGATCCGGTCGGTGTCTGAGGGGGAGGGGTGCGCCCCCCTGCGGATATCCCTGGCCGACGAGCGGGGAGAGGTGGCCGCCATGTACAACGGCGTGCCACAGATGGAGGTGGGCCGGCGCACCGACGTGGCGGAGGGCTGTCCCAAGGCCCAGGGGCTGATGCTCCTCCTGCGGGCTATGAATCCCCAGGTGCTGGCGGTGGATGAGATCACCGCGCCGGAGGATGTGCAGGCCCTTATCATGGCGGCCGGGTGCGGCGTCACCCTGCTGGCCACTGCCCACGGGGAGGACCGGGCGGCTCTGGAGCGCCGGCCCCTGTACCGTCTCCTGCTGGAGGAAGGGCTGTTTCGATTTTTGATCCGCATCCGCCGGGAGGGGGAGCGGCGAGTTTATACTGTAGAGGAGCTGAGGTAGATGATACGTCTGATGGGCGCCGTTCTGGTGGCGGCGGGGGGAGCGATACTGGGCTTTCAGGCGGCTGCGGTCCTGCGGAGAAGGGGCCGGGCGGTCCGGCGGATGGAGGAAGGGCTGGCCCTGTTGGAGCGGGAGCTGGAGTTGAACGCCCCGCCCCTGTCCCGGCTGCTGGAGCGGGGGGCCTCCCACAGTCAGGAACCGGCCAGGGCGCTGTTTCAGGGCTGCACACAGGGGCTGGACAACCTGGACCGGGAGGATTTCTCCAGTCTATGGAGGAGACTGGTCCAGGAGCGGGCCGAGCTGACGCCTGAGGGACAGGCTATTCTGCTCCCTCTGGGGAACACCTTGGGCCGGTATGAGGGAGAACGCCAGCGGGAGACCCTGTCCGCTGCCCGCCGCCGTCTGGGAGAGCTGGCCGCCCGCCTGGAGGCAGACAGCCGGAGACAGGGAAGGGTGTATCAGGTTCTGGGGCTGTCCGGCGGGGCGTTTCTGGTGATTTTATTGCTGTAACAAATGCTGTAGGGGCCGCCCCCTTGGGCGGCCTGCCGGTTTGGAAACGGGCCGCCGAGGGCGGAGCCCCCTACTTCATAACCACGAAAGAAAGCGGGTAACCATATGGAAGTTGATCTGATCTTCAAGATTGCGGCCATCGGCATTCTGGTGGCGGTGCTGAACCAGGTGCTCAGCCGGGCCGGCCGGGACGAACAGGCTATGATGACCACCCTGGCAGGGCTGGTGGTGGTGCTGATGATGGTGGTCCAGGAGATCGCCAGTCTCTTCAACCTGGTGAAGGACCTGTTTGGGCTGTGATGGAAGCCATGGCGAAGCTGACTGCCGTAGGGGTGACGGCGGTGGTGCTCAGCGCGGTACTGAGGAAGAACACCCCGGAGCTGGCTCTGCTGCTGGTTTTGGCCGCAGGGGTATGGATGCTGGTCCTGGTGGCCGACGGCCTGGGGGCGGTGGTGGCCCTGATGGAGGAGCTGGCGGACCAGGCCGGCCTGTCCGAGACACTGCTGGAGCCGGTGGTGAAGACGGTGGCGCTGTCTATCCTAACCAGGCTGACAGCGGAAATTTGCCGCTCGGCGGGAGAGGGAGGGGTGGCGGCCTTTGTGGAGACGGCCGGAACGGTGCTGGCCCTCCTGGCCGCCCTGCCCCTGGTCCGGGCGGTGGCCCAGCTGATGGGGGAGCTGCTGATATGAGACATATGCTGATATTCTGGGCGCTGGCCGCGCTGTGTGTGGTCCCCGCCCTGGGGGCGGAGCTGACTGTCCCCGGTCTGGAGCAGGTCTGGGAGACGGCGGAGAGCTGCGGTGTGGACCGGGATGCCACCCTGGACCAGGGGCTGTCTAACCTGTTCCGTGACGCGCTGGAGCAGCTGAACACCCTCCTTCGGGTCAGCCTGTCCGCTGCGGCCAAGCTGGTGGCAGTGGTACTGCTGTGCGCCCTGGCCGGAAGCGCCAGGGCGGGGGAGGAGAGCGGCCTTATGGCGGTAACCGTAGCCGGGGCGCTGGCCATCACCGCCCTGACCATGACGGATATGTCCGCTATGATCGGTCTGGGTCGGGATACAATGGAGCGAATGGAGGAATTTTCTTCCCTTTTTCTGCCTGTGGTGGCAGTGCTGACAGCGGCTACCGGAGGGGTGACCGCCGCAGCCGCCCGGCAGGGGGCCACGGTGCTGTTTTCCCAGCTGTTGATTACCGCTATGGACAGGCTGCTGGTCCCTCTGGTCTATGCCTTTGTGGCGGTGAGCTGCGCTCACGCCGCAGTGGGCAATCCAGGGCTGAAAAAGGTGGCGGACCTGCTGAAGGGAACGGTCACCTTTGTCCTGACCGCCCTGATGCTGGCCTTTGTGGGGTACCTCACCGCCAGCGGGGCCATTGCGGGCAGTGTGGACGCCTCCGCTGTCAAAGCGGCCAAGCTGGCCATCTCCCGAGCCATACCGGTGGTGGGGGGCATTCTGGCTGACGCTTCTGAGTCGGTGCTGGCCGGGGCGGGAGTTCTGCGGGGGGCTGTGGGGATGACGGGGGTGCTGGTGGTGCTGGCCGTGTGTATGACCCCATTTCTGCGGCTGGCCGTTCAGTATCTGGTGTATAAGGGGGCGGCTGCCCTGTGCGCCATGGTGGCCCAGCCCAGGCTGTCCGGCCTGATTGACGCGATTGGCTCCGCCTTTGGGCTGGTACTGGGGATGACCGGGGCCGGGGCGCTGGTGCTGCTGGTGAGCCTGGTTTCCGCAGTAAAGGCGGTGGTCCCGTGACGGCGGTGAGAAGCTGGCTGCTGGCTGTGATTGCCGTGTCTCTCCTGTGCGCGGTGGCCGACGCCCTTATGCCGCAGGGGGCGATAAAACGGGTGGGAAAGCTGGTGTGCGGCCTGGTACTTATAGGGGCGGTGCTGTCCCCTGCGGTAAGCCTGGACGCGGAAGAGGGCCAGCGTTGGCTGGACAGCTGCCTGTCCGGCGCGGAATGGCGGGAGGAGGAGTTGAAAAACGAAGTTAACAGCCAGATGAAAACCATCATAGAACAGGAGTATGCCGCATATATTGTGGACAAGGCGGCAGGGCTTGGGCTGACATGTACGGTTCAAGTGGAGTGCGCACTGTCAGAGGACGGACTGTATCTCCCTGTACGGACGGAGGTCGCCGGCCCTCAGACGGCCGATGTTCAGGCTCAGCTGATCCGGATTATTTCAGAGGACCTGGGCGTTCCGGACTCGGCTCAGATTTACATAGATAAGGAGGAACTGCCGTGAAATGGAAGTGGCCCGAGACGGCTCAGAGGTGGAAGGGGGCGCTGGGGAAGTATTCGTATGTACTGCTGGTGATTGTGGCGGGGGTTGTGCTTTTGCTGCTGCCCCCCGGGGGACGGGACAGTCCGAAGGTTCCGGACCGGGAGGAGGAGACTGCATTCGATCTGGATGCCTTTGAGGAAAAGCTGGGGCGCACCCTGTCTCAGGTCGAAGGGGCGGGGGAGGTGCAGGTGGTCCTTACCCTGGACGGAGGAAGCCGCCAGGTGGTGGCCCGCAATCAGGAGCGGGACGGTGAGGGGGGCGGCTCCAACACGGTGGTTACGGTGGGAAAGGGCTCCGGGCAGCAGGCCGTGGTCCCCCTTCAGACGGTGGCCCCGGAGTTTCGGGGGGCGCTGGTGGTCTGCCCCGGCGGCGGAAACGCCGCGATCCGCCTAAAACTTATCGAAGCAGTGTCTGCTCTCACCGGACTGGGCGCGGACCGGATCTCGGTGTGCCAGGGGGGATAGAAAGGACTTCGCCCTTAAAGGGAAGCCTTTGGAGGAATCAAAAAACAAGGAGGAAGTATTATGAGAACGAAAAAAAGCGACTGGTCGCAGCTGTGGAGGCGGAATGCGGTGGTAGCGGCCATTGCCCTGTTTGTGTGCGCGGCGGTATACCTCAACTGGAACTACGGCAAAGAGACTGACGCGGGCAAGACCCTGGGACAGTCCACTATGGTGGGCAACCAGACCAAGGACCCGCTGGTGAAGGGTGACAGCTCCGCCACGACGGGCATCTCCGCCGGCGACAGCTCCGGGGAGACGCAGACCGGCGGTGAGGTCCAGCAGGATGCCGGGGCCGGCAGCAGCGCCTACTTTGCCACCGCCCGGCTCAACCGGCAGCAGGCCCGGGACAGCGCTTTGTCTCTGCTTCAGGACGCCGCCGCCCGGGAGGACGCCGACGAGACGGTAAAGAACCAGCTCAACGACAATATTCAGACCATGGCCGATTACACCGTTACCGAAGCACAGATTGAGAACCTGGTGGTGGCCAAGGGATATACCGACTGTGTGGCCTTTATCGGGGAGGACGCCCTGTCTCTGGCCGTCTCCGCCCCGGAGGGCGGGCTTACCGAGACCGACACCGCGAAAATCCTGGACGTGGTGAAGCAGACCGCCGGATATACTGCCGACCAAGTGACAATTATTGAGGTGGAGTAGGGAAGCCCTGCGGGAAAAACAGGTTTCCGGGAGTTTTTTTTCTGTAAGGTTGTCAAACGGGCAAAAGTGTGGTAGAATAGCGATACCGTTTTGAAAACTGGAAACAGGAGTGGTAACATAATGGGCGAAAGCAAGGATTACGTCTCCCGCTCTGATGAGCTGGGCAACATCCACATTTCGGAAGAGGTGCTGGCGGCCATCTCCGCCGCCGCCGCGCTGGAGGTGGAGGGCGTCAGCAGTCTCACCAACCCGAGTAAGAAAAACGCTGCCAAGGGGGTGCACGTGAAGCTGGAGGAGGAGAAGGTGGTTGTCGCCATGTCCATCCTTATGGCCTACGGACACACCATCCCCGAGATGGGCAAGGCCGTTCAGGAAGCGGTGAAAAACGCCATCGAGTCCATGAGCGGGCTGGAGGTCGCCGCTGTCAACGTCAGCGTGAGCGGTATCGTTTTTCCGCAAAAGGAGCAATAAAAATCGCCCCGCCGGTCGGCGGGGCGATTTTTATTACCATTTTTGCAGCTGCCGCAGGAGGATTCCCGCAATATCCTCGCAGGAGCCCTGAATCTGAACGGCCCCGATGTTGTAGGCCGCCATGGGCATGCCGTACACCACGCAGGATTCCTTGTCCTGACCGATGGTGTAGGCTCCGGCCTGACGCATCTTCAGAAGGCCGTCGGCGCCGTCCCGGCCCATACCGGTCATGATGATGCCGGCCATTTTGCACTTGACCTGTTCGGCCATGGAGAAGAACAGCGCATCTACAGAGGGGCGATGTCCGCTGACCTTCTCACCGGGCTGGCAGGAGACGGTGTATCGGGTGCCGGAACGGACAATGCGCATCTGAAAGTCTGCCGGAGCCAGCAGGGCCAGGCCGCGGCGCAGCTCGTCGCCGTTTTTGGCCTCACGCACCTCCATATGGCATAGGCGGTCGAGACGGTCGGCGTACATCTGGGTGAAGCCGACGGGCATATGCTGGACGATGAGCATGGGCGGAATGTCGGCAGGCAGCCGCTTCATGACCTCCAGGGTGGCCTCGGTGCCGCCGGTAGAGGCGCCAAGGGCGATAATCACACTGTCCAGCGAGGGCCGGCTGCCCAGCAGCGGGGGAGCTGGAGTGGCAGGCTTGGCGCCGGTGGCGGGCAGGCGGACTCCGCCGGCAGAGGAGAGCGCCGGTTTGGCGGGTGTAATCAGGGGGGTGGACTGGACACGGACCTTGGCGCTGGCGGCGGTAATCACTTTGCTGGTAAGGGTCCGGACAAAGGTCTCATTCTGCCCTGGCTCAGGCTTGCGGATAAAGTCTACCGCACCGGCAGACAGGGCGTCGAATACCCGCAGGTTCAGAGAGGAGACCAGGATAACGGGCAGAGGAACAACGGGAAGCAGCTGCTTCAAAAATTCAATGCCGCTCATACCAGGCATCTCAACGTCCAGCGTCATAACGTTGGGCTTGAGCTGTTCGACCTTGGCCCTGGCGTCCTGGGCGTTGAAGGCGGTGCCCACAATCTCAATCTGAGGGGAGGTCTTCAGTCCGTTTGAAATCATGGTACGGGCCAAAATGGAATCGTCCACCACTAAGACACGGATTTTTTTGCTGGCTGACAACATGGCAAGTTCTCCTTTTTCAGGGGGCTCAAGCTCATCCCGACCCGGTATACGGATCGGGACAACAATTATTTTTTCTGGAAGGTAGATGGAGCGATTGTTATGTATGGGGTGTCCTTGCTCAGATTTTCTGAGTGGCTGATCATCAGATAGCCGCCGGGAACAGTGGCGTCATAGAACCGGCGCACTAAAGCGTCCTTGGTGGGCTGATCGAAGTAGATCATCACGTTGCGGCAGAAGATTACATCAAACTTGGTGCGGAACTTGATGGGGTCCATCAGGTTAAAGGTCTGGAAAATCACGTTGTTGCGCACCTCGGGGGTGACAGCGTACCGGTTGCCCTCGATCTTTTTAAAGTATTTCTTCCGCCAGATGGCAGGCACTGTGTCCGGTACCTCATAGATGCCCTGCTTGGCTTTGGACAGGGCCTGCTGAGAGATGTCGGTGGCCAGAATACGGGTGTCCCACTGATTGGCCTGGAGCCCCAGATACTCCTTGATGCACATGGTAAGATTATAGGGCTCCTCGCCGCTGGAGCAGCCGGCGCTCCAGATGGCGATAGACTTTTTATTTTGGTATTTGCGTACCAGCTCGGGCATGATGACCTTGGTAAAAAAGTCGAAGTGCTCATTTTCCCGCATAAAAAAGGTGTAGTTTGTGGTCAAACGGTTGAGGACCAACTCCATTTTCTGGGGATTCCGCTCCTTCAGCAGATTGCTGACAAAGGGGCCGAAGTCGTTGAAGCCCTGTTCCGATACCAAGGAGGACAGCCGGCTGGTAACAAGCTGCCGCTTTTCCTGAAGAGTGATACCATATTGGGTTTTAATAAAGTTTGTCAGTTTGCGGAAATCTTCATCCGAGATAGTCTGTATCATCTCAGCGCTCCCTCCCTTTCAGTTTGTGTATTCTGAATCAGTCGTGGAGCAGCAGTTCGCAGTCCAGTTCCAGCATGGTGTGGCCGTCGGCCAGGGTGCACATGCCAGACACCATGGCATGGCCGCTGCTGGTGGGAACGGGCAGAATTGCCTCCAGAGGTACGTCTACCATCTGCTCCACCATGTCCACCAGGATGCCAACCTCGTTGCCGTCTACGTTCACAACGACGCAGCAAAAGTTATCCTGGGGCATTTTGCCCAGGCGCAGCCGGATATCCACAATGGGGACAATCTGGCCGCGCAGGTTGATAACCCCGCGCACATAGCTGGGGACCTTGGGGAGGTAGGTGATGGTATAGTCGGTGTTGATATCCTTCACAAGCTCGGCCTTAATGCCATACATCAGGCCGTCGGAGGAGAAAATTAAATATTTTTCGGTGGCGATCTCGGGCAGTTGATCAGTATACTCGTCAATTTGAGCCTCGGTCGCAAACATTAATTCGTTGGTTTTCGCCATAGTTAACTCTCCCTTCTGCCGCCCTGAATTAATAGATATTGTGGGCGGCGGTGTATACGTTGGTCACGTCCAGAATGATGCTGATGCTGCCGTCGCCCAAAATGCTGCAGCCGGTAATGCCGAAATTTTTCACGTTGAAGCTGTTGATGTAGCTGGGCAGGGGCTTTACCACGATCTGCTGCTCACCCAGCAGCTCATCCACAAACAGGCAGTAGGAGTGCTCGCCGGACTCCACCCACATGAGGATGCCGTCCTCGATATTGTCGCAGCCCTGCTCCATACAGAACAGCTCCTTGGCCCGGATGATGGGGTAGAAGTTGTCCCGAATCTTGACCATTTCGCCCTGATGGGGGTCGTGGATGACATCTCCGGCGTTGACCTTCAGGGAGGACTGGATGGAGTTGATAGGGATGGTGAACATGGAATCACCCACCGACACCTCCATGCCGTCCATAATGGCCATGGTCAAGGGAATTTTCAGGGTGGTGGTCATGCCCTTGCCCCAGTCGCTGGAGATGGACACGGTGCCGCCCACGTCGGCCACGTTCTTCTTGACCACGTCCATGCCCACGCCACGGCCGGAGTACTCGGTGACCTCGGTGTTGGTGGAGAAGCCGGGCATCATCAGGAAGTTGAGAATTTCCTTTTGGCTGTACTCGTGGTCGGGGGCGGCCAGGCCCTGGCGGATGGCCTTGTTCAGCACGGCCTGGGTGTCCACGCCCTGGCCGTCGTCCTTGATCTCGATAATGACCTCGCTGCCGGTGTGCCGGGCGGAGAGGATCACCTCGCCCACCGGGTCCTTGCCGGCGGCAATGCGGTCAGACTCGCGCTCCTCCAGGCCGTGGTCCATGGAGTTGCGGACGATGTGCATAATGGGGTCGCCGATGGCGTCTACAATGGTTTTATCCACCTCGGTGTCCTCGCCGATGAGGGTGAGCTTAGCACGCTTGCCCAGCTTCTTGCTCATATCCCGGACGATGCGGTTCATCTTCTGGAAGGTGCCGGAAACGGGCACCATGCGCAGAGACATGGATACGTCCTGAAGGTCGTCGGTGAGCTTGCGCAGGTCACGGGCGGACTTGGTGAAGTTGTCCAGGCGAAGTCCCCGCAGGTCGGGGGAGGAGGTGACCATAGACTCGGTGATGACAATTTCGCTGACCACGGCCAGCAGCTGGTCCAGCTTGGCCAGGTTGACGCTGATAAGACTCTCCTTAGCGTGCTGCTGGCCCGGCGCGGGAGCCGGGGCCGGCTTGGCCGCAGAGACGGGAGCCGCAACGGCCTTGGGGGCCTCCGCGGAGACGGGGGCGGAGGGAGCCTGGGAGTCGTGTGTCTCAGCATGTGCCTCAGGGGCGGGTCTGGCGGCGTCTACCGGCTGATACTCCCGGACGGAGCCTCCGTTCTTCACGGCGGGGAGGGACATCTCCCGGTCCTCGGGGCTGCGGAACCAGATCAGGAAGCCCTGGTCGGCAATCACGTCGGTTGTGGAGGGGTCGGTTTCCACATTATCCGGGTAGGAGATAAAGTCACCGCAGTAGTCCTTGATGCCGTTGAGCAGCATAAAGGCACGCAGATTTTCCATTCCGCTGCCCTCGTCGAAGAAGACATGGATGCCGTAGGGATAATCCTGATTGACGGCGTCAGCCAGGGGAAGAGAGGTCTCCTCAGCGGCAGCGCTCTCAGCCGGGGCGCTTTCCGCCGCGGCCGGAATATCCGCCGCAGGCGCGGCAGGATTGCCCTGAATTTTATCAATCAAGCTATTAATTTTATTTACTATGTGGTCGATAGACTGAGAGAGTGGTTCATCGTTTTCCACCTTCTCAATTTCGCTGCGGAAAAAGTCTACCGCCTGGAACAGCATATCAAACAGATCAGGCCGGGTTTGTTCAGGAACCACGTCCATACCCTTTTCCCGGACGAGGAAGAACATATCCTCAATCCGGTGCGCTACCGTCATCAGGGAGTTGAACTCCATCATAGCGGAGGAACCCTTGATTGTGTGCATGATACGGAATATCTCGTTGACATTATCCTCGGAGAATGTATCCGCCTCCTCCGCCGCCAGCAGGATGCCGTCCAGCTGCTCCAGCAGAGTGTTGGTTTCATACAAGTACATATCCAGAATGCTGTCGTTGCCGCTGCCCATAAAAACGCCACCTTTTCTCATTTGGTTTTTGGTTGTGGGCGAAGGGATGGCCCGCAGGCATAGTAACCCCGCCCATATCTAATCATACTCGATATATCGGCAGTGTCAATTAGAAAATTAAGTTTCGCCGAAAAAAAAACGAACTTTTACTGAAATGGAGTGTCGCCAATGCCAGATCTGCTTGGTGTGACCAACCCGGTACCGGGTCATAACGACAACAATGTAAACCGAAATATGCCGGTTTCCACCAATGATCCCCGAATTCAGAACGCACCGGACCTGAATCGGGTAAGCCGGTCGGACAACCGGACAGAGAGACAGGACACCGGAGACGCCGCCCAGGGCCTTCGATACGACTCCAACTTTGCGGCCTTCCTCCGCCGTCTGGCCAGTACGCCAGAGCTGAGGGAGAGCCTGACCACCCTCTTTGCCATGTACGAGGGAACGGTGGTCTCCTCCGGCATTGAGGAGGGACTGGCCGGCGAGATGGGCGCCCTGCTCAATATGCTGAAGATGGACGAGGCGGAGCTGGGCAAGTTCCTGTTCTCTCAAATGGCCAACGGCACCCGCTTCGGCGGGGCACTGTTCAATGTCCTGCGGGAGGCCTTTGCCAACAGCAACTCAGAGGCAGTGCGCAATAATATCCTGCAATTTTTGAAGAAGTACACCGACTACTCCTCCACCGACCATATTCAGGGCAATCTGCTGCGCACCTTGACCCGGCTGACCCGGGCCATCCCCGCCAGCTATGGAAGCCAGCTGCTGCCCATGGTATCCCAGCTGGAGGAGCTGCTCAACGCCGGGAACCGGGCGGGGTCGCTGAAGCTGCTTCAGGGTTCTATCCTCACCTTCCTGTCGGGCTACACCAGCAAGACCAACGACATGGGCCTGTCCCGCACGCTGATCTCCATGCTGGCCCTGGATGTATCCAGACTGGAGAACGGCGGAGAGGACAGCCTGCTCCAGGCCTTCCATCAGCTGATGAGCAGCCCCGGACTGCGGGAGAAACTGGGCGGGTTGTCTGACGAAGCGCTGCTGCGGCTGCTGAACAGCACCAGCTTCGCCAAGGCCGTCGAGGGAGACCAGTTTGCCGCCCAGCTGGCCCGGGCGGCGCACACCGCCCTCCAAAACGGTTCGGGCAACGAGGTACAGGAGGCGTTCCGGAATATTGTCTCCGCTTTCCTGGTAAATGAGAGCGTTCACATGCCTTTGAACCATGTGCTGCTCCCTATGGAGTGGGACGGGAAAATGGCCTTTTCCGAGATGTGGGTGGACCCTGACGCCGAGGAAAACCTGAAGCGGGGCAGGGGAGAGCGGGAAAATGTTCTGCGTTTCCTGTTTAAAATCGACATCCAGAACCTGGGTTTCTTTGATATGGTGCTCACCTGTCAGGGAGAGAAGGTGGATGTGCAGGTATTCTGTCCGGAACGGGTGGCCCCCTTTTCCCAGATGGTCCAGGGAGAGCTGGCCCGCATTATTACCGACAACGGCCTGACCGCCAACGCGGTTCAAGTTCAGCAAATGATCCGGCCGCTGACCATCTCCGGGGTATTCCCCCGGATCTTTGAGGGGGAGAACAGCATTAATGTCAAGATATGATAACCGCGCCACCAACCGGGCTGTGGCCCTGAAGTACGAAGGGGAGGGCGCCCCGGTGGTGGTGGCCTCCGGAATGGGCTACCTGGCCGAGAGAATGGTGGAGGTGGCCTCTGAGAGCGGCGTTCCCATCTATGAGGACAACTCCCTGGCCACCATGCTGTCACAGCTGGCCCTGGGCCAGGAGATTCCAGATGCGCTGTACCAGGCCATCGTGGAGATTTACGTCTACTTTTTGAACTTTGACCCCAACGATCCAGATAAGGCCCGGCGGGAACGTCAGGCCCTGACAAAGCAGGCAGAGACGGCGGCACAGCCCGTTGCGCCCCCTGAAGCAGAGAAAGGAGAGTCCTGAAAATGGCAGAGCGGATTTATTTGATTTTGGACAGTAAAAGCACCCCCCTGGCCAACGCAGTACTGGAGTCCCCGCCCAATTCCGAGGTGCTCCAGATTCGTATTTTGGGAGGCAAGGAGGATAAGGTAGCCGAGCACCGGGAGATTCAGCTTATCGGCATGGACGACACTACGCCCAACCGGGTGGGCGTTATCATTCGCCAGCGGGATGACAAAATGGTCATCCAGCCCACCGCCGCCCTGGGCCCCAACGCCCGGGAAAACCTGCGCATCTTTACCGACTTTGAGAGCGTGATGTACCCAGTCACCGGGCGCTGGAAGGGGCAGCGGACGCTCAGGGCAAAGGATTTGAGCTGCGGCGGCATCGCCTTCTGGGCCGACAGGGCTCTGGAGGAGCGGGAGATTGTAGAGATGGTCCTGCCCGTGACCGACTCCCCGCTGATTGTTAAAACGCAGATTCTCCGGGAGCTGCCGGACGACACGACGGAGCAGCCCCTGTATGCCTCCAAATTTGTGGATTTGATTCAGGACGAGGAGACCCTCATCCGCAAGGCGGTGTTCAGTATCCAGATTGACTCCGCTGACTGACCCTGTTGATATGATGACGCCGGAACTGACGGCCCCGCTTTTTTGCTGGAACACAGAAAGGAGAACCACATAATGTCCCATAGAACTAAAACCCAGAGCCGCACCTGGAGGGAGCGGGCTCTTTCCCTGTTTTTAGCCGCTGTCCTGCTGTTTGGACTGCTGCCCGGACTGACCGTGCCCGCTGAAGCGCATTGGGCCGACGGCTACCTGGACCAGCTGGTGGACTGGGGTATCATTCGCCCGGATCAGACCGCCAACCCGGATGCCCCCCTTACCCGGGCGGAATTTATGGCGATTGTAAACCGCGCCTACGGATATACCGAGGCGGGGCCCATTCCCTTTACCGATGTGGTGAGCACCGACTGGTTCTATGACGATGTGGCCATTGCCTATACCGCGGGCTATATGGCGGGTACCTCCGCCACCACCGCTTCTCCCAATGCTTCCCTGACCCGGGAGCAGGCGGTCTGCATTCTGGGCCGCAATATGATGCTGGAGTCAACGGCGGGCGAGAGCCTGGCCTTTACCGACAGCCGCAACGTGAGCGATTGGGCCCGGGGTACCATCAAAACCGCTGTGGACAACTATATTGTCTCCGGCTATCCGGATAACACCTTCCAGCCCCTGGCAGCTGTCTCCAAGGCGCAGATGGCTGTGCTGATCACGCAGTGCATCGGAACGCCTGTCAGCCAGAGCGGCACCTGCGAGCTGGGCGGCGTCTTCGGCAACGTGACCATCACCTCCCCTGATGTCACCCTGCGCAACACCACCATCAGCGGAAATTTGTATATCTCCGGCGGCGTGGGCCTGGGCGGCATCAAACTGGAAAACGTAAATGTGCTGGGCCGGATTATCGTCAGCAGCAGCGGCGAGAGCGAAAGCGGAGACGCCAGCGTGATTATGCGCAATGTGAATGCCAGAGAGATGCTGGTGGATAATATGCGCAACAAGACGGTTACCATCCGGGCAGACGGCATCACTGAGATTGGCAATACCATTGTCCGCACCTCCGCCTACCTGGAGGACAATAATACCGACGACAAGGGCCTTCTCAATATCAGCCTGGAGGGCGAGCCGGGCATCCGGCTCACCCTGGCCGGCCGGATCAAGAACGTTGTCAATAAGACACCTCAGTCCACCGTTCAGGTGGCGAAGGGGACAGTGGCCAAGCTCACCGTGGACGAGAAAGCCACCAATTCTACCGTACAGATTGACCGCAACGCTGAGGTGAAGGAGCTGAACCTGGACGTTGGCACCAACGTTATCGGTGAGGGCGACATCGGGAAACTGAACGTCAATGCCCCCGGCAGCGTGGTGACCATGCTGCCTGACAAGATTTACATCCGGCCCGGTCTGGACGCCAGCATCGGCGGCATCATCATGGACAGCACCGCCGCTGAGGAGGGCTCTACAGACCCGAGACTGCTGTCCGGCTATCCGGCTGCCAAGGATATCGCGCCCACCAGCTTCCGGGCCGATTTCTCCGGCAACAAGAAGGGCACCGTGTTCTGGGCCGTGAGCAGCATCAGCGACGGCTCCATCGGCGAGGAGGAGCTGATTAATCCGCCCTCCTACGGTTCAAAGGCGATTCAGGGCGGCTCGGTGGCTGCGGCCGCTGGCAATACTGTGGTTAACGCTCAGGTTACCGGTCTGACGGTGGCAGGTTCTTACTATCTGTCCGCTCTGCTGCGGGATGAGCAGGGCAGGACCAGCCCGGTGAAGGTGATCTCCTTCTCCACCCCGGACAACACCGTACCCGCCTTTGCCCAGGGGTATCCCTACATGTCAAGGACGACCCGGGACGTGGCCCAGGTGACGGTGATGCCCACCAAGACCTGTAAGCTGTACTACGCCCTGCTGCCCCAGGGGGCTCAGGCGCCCACGGTCAACGAGCTGAAGTCCGCTGCCGTTATCGGCAATCTGGGCTACGGCGTGCGGGACGTGACCAAGAACACCGAGGATGTATTCACCGTTAACAACCAGCGGCTGGAGGAGCTGAAAAACTACGTCCTCTACCTGTGGCTCACCGACGTGAACGGAGCCAACAGCTCCGCGGTGCAGGCGCTGCCCTTCGTGGTGCCCGACGAGACGCCGCCGGAGTTTGTTGTGGACCTCCATGTGGACGGCAATGCCCAGGAGACTACTGTGCCTGTGGCGGCAACCTTAAACGAGAACGGCACCATCTACTGGGCCGTGGTGGAGGAGGGCTACAATTACCCCCTGCCCAATATGAACAGCGACCCGCTTTCCGAGGACAACGAGATTGATCCGGAGACGGGCAATGTCGTCAGCTCCAAGCTGGACAGCGATTACGCCAAGCTCTGCGTAAAAAGCGGTATGGGTGCCCTGGCCAGGGGGCAGACGGCGGCGCAGGGCAGAACGGAGGTTAAGTTTAATATTACCGGCCTGAAGGCAGAGAAGGCCTATGACCTGTACTACCTGGCCCAGGATACCGCCGGAAATTATACAATAAAGGTGTATAAGCTTGAGGGAGGCATCCATACGAAGGACGTCAACGGTCCGGTGATTACCCAAAGCTTTACCTCGGTGCCCAGCCGGGACGACCCGAACAGCCCCTGGGCCTCCACCGATATTGTGCTGGAGTTCAGCGAGAACATCCGGTGCAGCGCCAGCGGGGAGGGTAAGGACTTCCTTTCGCTCTATAATAACAGAAACCAATCTGAGGTGGATATGAAGCTGTTTCTCGACGCGCTGAAAACGGCTATTGTCCTGTATCGGATTGATCCTGAGTCGCAGACGCCTGAGAAAGTGGCGACAAAGCAGGACGACCCGGCGCCGGCTGATGATGAGTGGGTGGTCGATTACAGCAAGGTCACTGTTGCCACAAAGGGCGAGGGCCGTATCGTGGTCACCTTCCCCGGTACTGAGAGCGCCCCGGACAACCCGGCTGTCAAGCTGGCCAACGGCGAGCAGTACTTTTTCAGATTCAATTTTATCACAGACACCTCCCCCGAGATGAACCCGGTTGACCGGAACAATACCAGTGTGGACTATATCAACGCGGAGGAGAAGCACTCCATTAAGCCGTTTACCACCGCGTTCTCCAAGGTGTATATGCGCAACACGGGCGTGGAGGAGCTGCCCGTGTGGAAAAGCGGCGTTGAATCCGGACAGCTGCCCTCTGACAAAAAGTTTGCCCGTAATGATATTACATTCCGGATGAGCCCCCAGTCCACGAAAAACACAGACCCCTCCAATAAATTTGATATCCTGATCTACACCGATACCTCCATTGACTTCGACCTGTATTACCGGATTACCGACAAGGAGGGGAATGCCCTTGAAAAGAACGCGGCCAACCCGGATTATGCGGATAATGTGTTCAAAGATCATACTACTGCGACAGGCCCTGATGAAAACGGCTGGTATTATTTAGGCAGCAAGACAAATGTGTGGGGCGGAGGCGGCGTGTCCATAGGCAAGGACTTCAACGGCTGCGAAAACAATGCCACCAAGGCATTCCCCGAGCTGAGAAACTTCAGCCAGGATTTGTACTATGAGTTTGTTATCTCCATTACCAAGAATGGCGAGCAGACGAAGTATGAAAATTTCAGCGACCCGGTAAAGCTGGATATTTACGTTGAAGCGGGCCGGAACTTTGCCATCGCCGGCCTGGCCGATGAGCTGGGCAGCCGGGAAGAGTTTGAGAACAATGGAATAGGGAGTGACAGAGGGGTTGCGAACATTGGCCTGAATCAGGACAGCGGGGCCAACCATCTGGAAATTACAAAGCCCTTCACAAATACCAAGGAGCCTGAGTTCCAGAACAATGCCCCCTGGTTCAGCGAGGACAGCTCAGGGCAGCCCATCCGGTATGAGAATGTCGATAGCACTATGCCGACCTCTCTGGTGGGCGACACCTATGCCTATCTGTTCGTCAATCTGGACATCAAGGGAACGGTCCACTATGTTGTCTCGGAAAAAAGCCAGGGCCTGCCGCCGAGCCTGGAGGGTGTGGATTCGAAAGACATATGGGGCAAGGTTCCGACCAATGGCGAATATAAACAGCCGACTGAGAAGATTACGACCCCGGGAATTTCTACTATTGCGGAAAACAATAAGCTCCCCAATTCGGTATCCTCCGTCAAGGGCTCTGTAGCCTATCCGGTTGCGGGGGCGGACCAGCGTATTTATCTGACAGGATTAAAAGCCGAAACAGAGTATTACATCTACTTTGTTCTGGAGTCTGAAAAGAAAGGTAATTCGCCGGGAGAACGTTCCAAGGTCCACATCTTCAAGTTCAAAACTGCCAAGACCACGGCGCCGAGAATCCGGGTGGATGATCCGGCCACAGGTTCGGTTACTGTATATACAAGCTACGGCGACGCGAACAACACCGCCAATGTAGAAGCCGACCTGACCTGGCGAATCATGCAGAGCTATGAAGCGAATACTCTATTAAAGACTGCAGGGTCGTTTACCTTCGAAAAAGCTAAGGACACTAAAATTAAAGCCTATTATACACAAGCGGCCCAAGGTTTGAAAGAGGCGGATGGCACAAAAGATATTGGCGGCGTTGGCATTGATACCCTGTATGAGGCGCTGTGCACGGAGTATCATGCCGAAGATGTCTACACAGCGGCGGCGGACCTTGCAAAGGCGGAGTTTGGTACGAACTACAATGGCTATACGCTCTTTGATCTGTTTGCCTCCGACACGCAGAGGGCGAAAATACAGCGTATCATAGACCTGGGCGAAGGGGTAACACCGCTGAATAACGGCGAAGCCGAGACGAGACGGTCTGGCAGCTATACGACGGGGGTGTCGTGGATTTCGGGTCCGAACGCGAACATTAAGGACCCGGAGAAGGGCACCTATCTCTTCCTGATAGCCGGACACAACCTTGGCAGCAACACCGGCAGCAGCGACTGGTCCTCCGTCAACAGCTTCCGGCTCCGCGATAACGTCAAGTATACCAACAAGGACGCGCCGGCGCTGGTGGATCAGCCCGGCGGCGTCAAGGGCAGCGTTTTCGTTGATCCAACAAACCAAACCATTTCGGCCAGTGTGAGCCTGCTGTTTAATAAGGATGTGTACTGGAAAAAGGACAGCACTTACTATAAGGTAGACGCTACTAAGGGTACTTCACCAACTGGTGGCACGGTTGGTATTATGTATGGCGCTGACAAGAATACGAATACTGACGCAGTTGTTACACCTTCGGGAGAAAATCCGGTGTTTTCCCTGAATTTCAGCAACATTAAACGAAAGTCCTCGTATTTCACCCTTTTGGGCGGCGGCGGCGGTGCGATTGCGGCCAATGGCGGCGATACTGCCGGACCCATCCAGATTGCAATCAGCTACCGGGAAGTAGAAGAAAAAGTAACTGATGCGAGCGGCAACACAATAATCAATACCTATTGGGTGACATCGGGCAATGTCTCCTACAACGGACAGTATGCTGAGCTGGATGGCGATCGCTATCTTATAGGTAGCAGACCAGCCTCTACCAGCACCAACGCCACCGCCCCGGTGCTGGGCAGCGTGGGCAAAACCGGGCCCGGCAACGGCGTTTACTACAACGCAACCATTTCGCTGCCCTACGACCAGGCGATCACCGTGAAAAACGCAAGCGGCACCACCGTCACCGGAAACGCCATTTTGGGCGGGGCGAAGTATACGGTGGCCACGGGAGAGACTGACAGCCAAAGCAAACAGGTTACAGCATCGGTAAACGGCAGGATACTGACCATTCAGCTAAAGAGCGTGCCCTACGGCAGTATTAAGATCAACGGCTTGAAAATTTATGACAAGGCCACCGGAACGATGTATACACCGTGCGACCTGGAGATCAGCGTAATCAAATCGACCAACACAAACAACCAGATGGGAACGTCTGTGATTGTTCCCAAGCTGCAGGTGAAGGTAAACGGTGTGGAAAAGTGATGAACCCCACGGGAGTGGGCCCCTGGTCCGCTCCCGCCGTTCCATGAAGTAAATTTGACCTCAAAAGGAGGGTTTCAGCGTGAAAACATCTCTGGGCCGCCGCTGGCTGTCGCTGCTGCTGACCGCTATTCTGTGCCTGAGTCTCGCCCCGGCAGCGTGGGCGGATGGGGAGGACAGCGGCGATAATCCCGATGATACGAATGAGCCGAAATCGGTTACCATTAACACAAAGTCACCCCTTTATACCATAAAGGGACTGTCCGCTACGCTCAGCGTTACCACCAAGCCGGAAGGGCAGGTTGTGGCGTGGGAGTCGGCGGATGAGGAAGTTGTCACGGTCAACAACTTTACAAAGGTGCTCAGCGCCCACAAGCCCGGCGAGACGACCGTCACCGCCTATCTGGAGAACGATCCGTCCGTGAAATCAGAGCCCTTGACGGTAGTCGTCAGCGGCATCGAAATTGTGAAGGACCCCCTCCCGGTGGACGAGAACGGCATGACCGATCTGGACGGGGTTGTGCAGTGTTACGGCGATGCCAGACAGAGCACCTTGAGCTTCAGCACCCGAGACAGCTACACCGCGGAAATAATCGGGACAGGCAAGAATGCGCGGGTGAAGGGCCTGCGGGTGGGAACGGCTACCATTGAGGTCCGTGCCAACGAAGGAAAATATATTGAAACCTTCACCGTCCAGGTGGAGCCCGACCCCAGCACGCTGGTGGACGGAGGAAAGCTGGGGAGGAACGACACCCTGCCTTTCACCGAGCTGTATGGCGATTTCAGCAGCCAGCTGGCCGGGAAGGTGACCTATATCACCGGCCTGATGGTGTCCTCCACCGCCCAGGGTACGCTGTATTACAAATACAACTCCGAGGCCGAGCCCGGCGCCGGTGTGGCTCAGATTGAAAACTACTATGTTCGCAATGTCAAGCCGGGCCAGCGGGACATCCGGGATGTCACCTTTGTGCCGAAAACCACCTTTGTCGGCGGCGAGGTGACCATCAGCTACACCGCCATTACCGAGGACGGAGGGAATTACTCCTGCAAAATCACCATTGAGGTGGAGCCGGGGGGCGGCGGCGGAGAAGGCAGCGCCGACAACATTACCCTGGACACCAAGTACAATTCCGCTGTCCAGTTTGACGCCAACGAGTTTGACCGGGTGTGCAAGGAGCGCACCGGCGCCAGCTTGAACTACGTCACCTTTGCCACGCCGCCCGTCCGCCAGGGTACGCTGTATACCAACTACTCCGGCACGAGTGACTATGGCCGGCCTGTCTCCACCACCACTCAGTACAGATACCGTGACCTGGACGATATCTGGTTTGTCCCCGCACCCGGCTACACGGGACCGGTGACTATTTACTACACCGGCCGCAGCACGGGCAGTCCGGGCAAAACCTATACCGGTCAGGTGGTTATTAAGGTGGCCCAGGAGAACTCAGGCGCGAACATCGGCGGACTGAGCTACAGCATCACCACAGGCGGTACGGTCCGCTTTGACGACGAGGATTTTAACGACTACTGTCACGATGTGCTGGACAGCTACCAGAACATCAGTTTTCTCCAGTTCACTGCCATGCCAAGCCGAAGCGAGGGCGTGCTGTACTACGACTATCGCTCCACCGCCAGTACCGGCACCCCGGCCGCCCCAGGGACGGTCTACTACTACGGCACCCGCACCCCGCGGCTGGACCGGCTCACCTTTGTGGCGGCGGAGAACTTTATCGGCACGGTGCGTATTCCCTTCAGCGCCCAGAGCACCGACGGCACCACCTTCTCCGGCAATGTGGAGATCAACGTCCGGGGGGGCGTAGGCTCCGGGGATATCCAATACACCTGTACGCCGGGCCGCTCGGTGCGCTTTGACGACACCCACTTCAACAGGCTGTCCCGGGATCTGACCGGCAGCGCCTTGAACTATGTGATGTTCCAAAACCTGCCCGGCAGCTCAGACGGTACGCTGTATTACAACAACAGCTCAGCCCGGACCAATACCCGTTATTATAACGGCAGCAGCAATCCCCGCATCGACAACCTGACCTTCCGAGCTTCCAACAGCTTCTCTGCGGTGGATATCCCCTTCACTGGCTACGCCACCGACGGCAGCAGCTTTAACGGGGTGATTACCATCTCGTCCGACGGTACCTCCGCCGGCAGCGGCGGCAACATCCGCTACTCCACCGACTCCAAGTCCGCTGCGGTCTTTGACAGGGATGACTTTGACGATCTTTCCCAATGGGAGACCGACCGGGATATCAGTTCCGTCCGCTTTGAGATTCCCAGCTCCAGCCAGGGCTCGCTGTACCGGAATTACCGCTCCAGCTCCAGCCAGGGCACCCGGATCACCTCTTCCACCTCCATCTCCGCCAGCGACCTGGACCGGGTGGCCTTCGTCCCTGCCAGCGGCTATAGCGGAACAGTCTACATCGACTTTAGGGCAACGGCCACCGGCAATGGAGGCAACTTTAACGGAACGGTGGAGATTGACGTGGATCGGGCTACAGCGGATGTTACGGTGCGCTACTCCACCCGGACCGAGCCGGTGGACTTCCGGTCCAGCGATTTCGCCCTGAGCGGCCGCAGCCTGAGCAGCATTCGGTTTGGCTCCATGCCCTCCTCCAACGAGGGTTATCTGTATTATCAATACATCAATTCATCAAACTACGGCCGGCAGGCCAGCACCGGGACCACCTACCGGGTCAGCGGCAGCAATTTGATTTCCGACCTGACCTTTGTCCCGCGGGTGGGCTACAGCGGAACGGTGTCCATCCCGTACACTGGAACGAACTCCAATGGCTCCACCTTCGATGGCGAGGTGCTGATTACGGTTTCGTCCAGTTACAATTCCCGCTATTTCAACGATATGGCGGGCTACAGCGCGGCCCAGCAGGCGGCGGTGGACTACCTCTATGACCACAACATTACCCGGGGCCTGAGCACGGGCCAGTATGGGCCGGAGAGCCATATCCGCCGGGGTGACTTTGCCCGGATGGTCTATATAGCCTTTGGCCTGAGCCCCAGCGGGACCTCTGGCACCTTCTATGACGTGCCCTACGGCGCCTATTATGCCGAAGCAGTAAATACCCTGGCGGCCTGGGGTATTGTAAGCGGTACAGGAGGGGGATACTTCTCCCCTGACAGCGCCCTTACCCGGCAGGACGCTATCTGTATCGTGCAGCGGGCTATGCGCGCGACAGGCTGGAATGTGGACGATGGCAGTACCAGTGTTCTGTACGCCTACGGCGACGGCAGCAGTGTCTCCGGCTATGCGCAGAAGGCCATGGCCTTTGCCGTCCAGCGGGGTTACCTGCCCACCAGCGGCGGCCGGCTCAGCCCCACACAGCCCTTGACCAGGGTGGACATGGCGGAAATTATACACCGGGTTTTGACCTATTAAAGGCGAAAACATCCCCGACCGACGGTCGGGGATGTTTTTTGTCAAAAACGGTGGACCCATCCGGATGAAAACCAGACCGGGGCCAGCCAGGTGAGCATATAGACCAGCAGATTCAGGGGGGACAGGGATGTGTAGGCCCCCACCGAGGTGAGATAGGCGGCCAGTGCCATGCCCAGCAGGGAGCCAGCACAGCACAGCACCGCGCCCAGCCGGGTTGCCCATCGCAGCCGCTTGGCGGCGGTGATGGCCTCGGCAAAGGGGAGCAGGCCCTCCCGGCACAGCAGAGCGGTGAGAACGCCGTCATGCTCCTGGTCCGGGTCAGACAGCTCCCGCCGGCGTTCCACCGGAGGAAAAGCCATCTTTTCCGCTGCCAGCTTGAAGCGCTGGTGGAGCATGGCGGGAATCAGGTTAAAATCCCGGGTGGCCAGCACCGGCTCCACCCGTTCCATCATCAGAGACTCCAGAGCGGGAAATACGGTGTCAGGCAAGGTGTAGCTCAGGGCAAAAATGCCGGCCAACTTGCCGTCGATGGCGCAGAAAACAGCATTTTTTACGTTAAGTCCCTGGGGCAGGCGGATTTCCATCAGCTTCATGAATGCGGCGGAGCCCACCAGCACCTGGTCGCCCCGGATGTTGGCGGACAGGCCGCCGCCCTCGTGGCATTGCAGGCCTTCGGACCGGCGCATCAGTCCGCCCATGGACCGCAGGTGGTTGTGGAGCAGGGTGGTCAGGCCGCTGCCCGAGTCCCGGATGAGGGTGGCGGTATAGGCCATCACCCGTTCGGCGGGGTAGTCGGACATGACCTTGTAGCCGTTAAGCTCCACATAGCCGGGAGGGAAGAGATCGCCGTCAGTAATCAAAACACAGCAGCCCTTGCGGGAGGCGGCCACCCCCGGCCAGCCGGCCAGGGAGGCCCCGTTGGGAGCCAGACGCCGGATTACCTTGTGAAAGGAACGGCCATAAGCGAGCGCTCCTCCAAAGGCAGCGGTAGCAGAAAAGAGGGCGGACAGGGACCAGATGAGACGTTCGGGATGTCCGCCGCCGGTGGAAGCCATCAGGGCAAAAACCACATCTCCTACGGCGAGCAGGGGACAAAACCGGCGAAAAATACGCTGAGCGCCGTCGTCAGACTGAATCTGGCTTCCGAAATCCTCCTGACTGCCAGACCACTTGGCATAGGTGTCCTTGTCACTCCACTTGCCCCCGTCCAGGGTGACCCGGTAAGGGGTGGCTGAGGAGGAAGCGGTGCGGCAGGCCAGCCGCAGGGCGCACTTTTTATGGTAGGAGCCGTGAAGCAGGAAAAACAGACACGCCAAACATACCAGAGAGTAGGGCAGCCGCTGGGGCGGCTCGTCAGCCATGGCCAGTTGGGCCCCGTCGGCCAGGGTAAAGATACAGGCAAAGGCGGCCAAGGTATCCATGCCGAATTTCAGAAAACAGGCTCGGACTATGCCGGCCGTCAGCGTGTCGGCGGCCAGCAGAACGCCAACGGCAAGCAGGCCTGTGGAGAGGGCACACTGAAGCTGGGGCTGGTTCAGCTGTTCCGGGAGGGCGAGACCGGTTATAGGGGCCAGGGACTGAATCAGGGCCGCGGCAGCCAGAAGGAAAACCAGAAGACCGCGGGTCCGCATCCATTTCAGTCCCTTGCCATACCGCCGGGCCAGCTCTGAGGGGGGGGTGTCAGGGGGCGGAGGTTCCTGACGCCTGGGCCGCGGCCGGGAGGGGGGCTCGTCGTCGATTTCCTCCTGGTCGGTGCCGGGGATGAGACGCTCCAGGCGGCGGACCTCCTCCTTGTCGATGGATTCGTCCTCCTCAAACATGTGGTCGGCGTAGTGGTCCGCTCTCCGGTTCAGGTCGTGGACGAGGGCGGACAGGCGGTTCCTCTTTTTAGGAAAGGGGGTGATTCGGGAGACCTCCTCCAGGATATCGTCCTCTGGGGGCTCGTCCTCTGAAAACGGTTCCTCTTCCAAAAACGGTTCCTCCGCTGAATCTGCTTCCGGGTCATCCGGGGGCGGGGCGGTCCGCCTGCCGGGGAAGGCAACCACATTGCCCGGGACTTTGTCTGAAGAGGGATGGCCGTACTCGGCGAGAATATCGTCCAGGGTGAAGTCCCCGCCGTCGGCGTCTCCGATCAGCGACTTGATGTCGATGAGCTCGCCTTTATTCTGTTTGTTTTCTTGGTCGCTCATGAAAGGGACTCCTTGGTCAGTTCATTCTCTGTCTTACCGCCTCATACAGCAGCACCGCGGCGGCGGCGGATGCGTTGAGGGAGTTGATTTTGCCGAACATGGGGATGGAGACGGTGAAGTCGCAGGTCTCCTCCACCAGCCGGCCCAGGCCGGAGCCCTCGCTGCCGATCACGATGGCGGCGGGCCCCTTCAGGTCGGCCTGATACAGGGGGGTGGACCCGTCCATGGCGGCCCCGAAGACCCAGACCCCCTCCGCCTTCAGCTCCTTGAGTAGGGCGGGCAGGTTGGGCACCCGGGCCACGGGGACGTGGGCCACCGCCCCGGCGGAGGTTTTGCCCACAATGGCGGTGAGACCGGCGGACCGGCGCTTGGGGATAATCACCCCGTGGGCTCCGGCGGCGTCGGCGGTGCGGATCACCGCCCCCAGGTTGTGGGGGTCGCTGAGCTCGTCGCACACCACAATGAGGGGCTTTTCCCCCTTCTCCCGGGCGGCGTTGAGGATATCGTCCACACTGGCATACTCCCGGACGGCGGCCTGGGCGATCACGCCCTGATGGGAGTGGGTGCGGCTCATGTTGTCCAGCTTGCGCCGGTCGGCGTCCACCACCACGATGCCCTTTTCCCGGGCGGCGGAGGCGATGTGGCCCAGGGCGGCGTCGGTCTCACCCTTGGCGATGAAGATTTTGTCGATGGTCACCCCGGCCCGCAGGGCCTCGGTGACTGCGTTGCGGCCCTCAATAATGCCGTCGTTCTCCTGCTCCACAGGGGCGGAGCGGCGCAGAGGGGGACGTTTATTCATAGGTATCCAGTCCTTCCAGTGTCGAAATTACATATAAAATATATTTTACCACATTTACGGGCTGGTGGGAAGTGAAAATTTAAAGGTCACAGAAAGTTTACCGGAAGTTTACACGGTATTTTCTTGTTTTTATTTCCCGACTGTGGTATGATACCCTTTGACCTGTTTTGTATTATGCAGAAAATTGGAGGTACGCTCCTTTGAAGCCAGATAAAGGAAACAACAAAAAGAATACCTTCGGCCTGATTTCGCTGATTTTGTGGGCGCTGTTTCTCACGCTGATTTTCCGCAGCTGTACCAGCTCCTATAACAGCTCCAATCAGGAGCAGGTGCCCTACTCCACCTTCCGCCAGTGGGTGGCGGCTGACCTGGTGGAGTCGGTGAAGCTGGAAAGCAGCCTGTTTACCATCACCCTCAAGGAGGGGGTGGAGGAGCAGGCTAAGGCCTACATTCCCGAGGACAAGGACGAGGAGCAGGGGAACAACATGTTTGCCTGGGTGCCGCTCCAGAACAACCGGGAGACGGTGTATGTCACCACCCCGCCCCCTATTGCTGACCTGGGACTGGAAGACCTGCTCAATGAGCACGACGTAGACCACCACACCCCGCCGGTGGACAATTCCTCCCAGATTCTCTACCTGTTCCTCACCACCATCCTGCCCATCGTCATCATGGTGGGAGCTATGGTCTTCCTCATGCGGGGCATCGGCGGCAAGGGTGGCATGGGCGGCATCGGCGGCGTGGGCAAGGCCAACGCCAAGGTATATGTGGAGAAAAAGACCGGCGTCACCTTTAGGGACGTGGCCGGTCAGGACGAGGCCAAGGAGAGCCTGGAGGAGATCATCGACATCCTCCACAACCCACAGAAGTACACCGAAATCGGCGCCAAGCTGCCCAAGGGGGCGCTGCTGGTGGGCCCTCCGGGCACCGGCAAGACCCTGCTGGCCAAGGCCGTGGCCGGGGAGGCGGGGGTGCCCTTCTTCTCCATCAGCGGCTCCGACTTTGTGGAGATGTTCGTGGGCGTGGGCGCGTCCCGGGTCCGGGACCTGTTCAAGGAGGCCAGCAAGATGGCCCCCTGCATCATCTTCATCGACGAGATCGACACCATCGGCAAGTCCCGTGACAACCGCATGGGGGGCAACGACGAGCGGGAGCAGACCCTGAACCAGCTGCTGGCCGAGCTGGACGGCTTTGACCCCGGCAAGGGCGTGATTGTTCTGGGGGCCACCAACCGGCCCGAGGTGCTGGACAAGGCCCTGCTCCGCCCCGGCCGTTTCGACCGGCGCATCACCATCGACCGGCCCAACCTGGCGGGCCGTCTGTCCACCCTCCAGGTCCACACCCGGAACATCCGTCTCAGCGAGGACGTGGACCTGAAAAAGATCGCCCTGGCCACCGCCGGCACCGTGGGCGCCGACCTGGCCAACCTGGTGAACGAGGCCGCCCTTCGGGCCGTCCGCCATGGCCGCCGGGCGGTCAACCAGGAGGACCTGCTTGCCTCCTTCGAGTTTGTCATCGCCGGCAGCGAGAAGAAAAACTCAGTGCTCACCCAGTTCGAGCGCAAGCTGGTGGCCTACCACGAGGTGGGCCACGCCATGGTGGCCTACAAGCAGAAGAACGCCGAGCCGGTGCAGAAAATCACCATTGTTCCCCACACCGAGGGCAGCTTGGGCTACACCCTGCTCATGCCCGAGGAGGACAAGACCAACCTGCGCACCAAAGAGGAGCTGATGGCCAAGATCGCCGTCTCCATGGGCGGTCGGGCCGCCGAGGAGGTGGTGATGGACACCATGACCAACGGCGCGTCTCAGGATATCCAGGAGGCCACCAACATCGCCCGGAATATGGTGGCTATGTACGGCATGAGCGAGGAGTTCGGCATGATGGCCCTGGGGTCGGTCCGCAACCAGTATCTGGAGGGGGGCTACGGCCTGGACTGCGCCCAGGACACCGCCGCCGTGATGGATAAGGCGGTGAAGGCCATTCTGGACGTGTGCTATAAGGACGCGGTGGAGGTCATCAAGGCCAACCGGGAGGATATGGACAAGGTGGTGGCCTACCTGCTGGAGAAGGAGACCATTACCGGCGGCGAGATGGTGGCCATCATCGAGGGCCGGGACCCGGCCACCGTGGAGGACGCCTACGCATCCACCAGGAAGGCGAAGCCCCTGCCCGGGGATATCGAGCCCCCCGCCAAGGCCATCCACATGGTCAGCGAGGAGATTAAGCCCCCCGCCGCTTTGGAGGGGCCGGAGGAGGTCTCTGAGGAGCAGTCCTCTGAGGAGGGGGAGCCGCCCGAATCGGAGCTGCCGCCCGTCCAGCCGGAGGAGACCCCGGTGGATGAAAACAAGTTGGAGTAAACGAAAGCGCCGCCCGGCCGGGCGGCGCTATGTATGTTTTATCGTCTTACCTGCGCGCTTCATTTGCCGTCCGCACCAAATACTCCATGGCCTGGACAGGCCACTTGCCCGCCGCGGTCTCACCGGTGAGCATCAGGGAAGCGGCCCCATCCAGCACACCGTTGTAGATGTCGCTCACCTCAGCCCGGGTGGGGACGGGGCGCTGTTCCATGGACCACAGCAGCTGGGTCACCAGGCAGAAGTCCCGGCCCGCCGCACGGCACCGGGCGGCGATGTCCTTTTGGATGGCGGGCAGCTTCCACAGGGGCATGGAGTTGCCCAGGTCCCCCCGGGCGATGCAGAGCTGGTCGGCTTCGCCGATGATCTCGTCCAGGTGCTCCAGCCCCTGGTGCTCCTCGATTTTGGCCATGATCTGGACCTGTTTCAGGCCCAGACTGTCCAAAGTCTCCCGCAGGACACGAATGTCCTGCCGCCCCCGGACAAAGGGCTGGAGGATATGGGTTGTACCGTACTGCCCCGCCTGGCGCAGGTTGTTCAGGTCAGCGGGGGTAAGGGTGGGGGTGTCCACGTCGGTTCCCAGGATGGACAGGCTCTTGCGGCTGAGCAGCGGCCCGCCCCGGACCACCCGGCACAGCAGCACGGTGGGGCTGGAGCGCTTTACCTCCAGGAGCAGGGCGCCATCGTCAATGGAAATCTGCTGCCCCCGCCGGGCGGATTTGAGGATGCCCTGGGGGACAGGGATGCCGCCGTCCCCCAGCAGGACCTCGTCTCCCTCACGCAGGGGGACGGGCCGGGGCAGCTCCCCCACCCGCAGCTCCGGGCCCTGGAGGTCCAGAATGAGGTGGGCGTCCTCACACCCCGCCCGCCGGGCGGCGGGCCAGTACAGCTCCTCCAGAAGGGGGGCACATTTGTCCAGACTGGTATGGGACAGATTGACCCGGATGCCTGTCATTCCCGCCCGAAACAATTTGTCCAGGATAGCCCGCTTGGCGCAGGGGTCCCCCAGGGTAGCGTAAAAGTCCATTGTGATCTCCCCTTGTTCGGTCGTTTCTTCTATTATGAGGGGGAAATGCCGGGAAGTCAAGGGTTCCCACTTGCCCTTTTTCGAGTTTTCCGCTATAATAGGCTGGAAGAGAGGAGAGATACCATGCGCATCATGGCTATTGATTACGGCGACGCCCACACCGGGGTGGCAGTGTCCGATCCCACCGGGTTTTTGGCAGGGACCACCACCACCATCAACAGCTGGAGACAGGAGGTTGTGGTGGACCGGCTGGCCCGGCTCATTGAGGAGCACCGCCCTGATGAGGTGGTGCTGGGTTTCCCCAAAAACATGGACGGTACCGACGGGAAAAAAGCCGGTCTCTACCGAGAGCTGGCCGCCGCCCTGGAGGAGGTCACTGGCATGAAAATTATTCTCTGGGACGAGCGGCGCACCACCATTGACGCCCACCAGATTTTGTTTAACCAGGGTAAAGATGGCCGGAAACGGAGAAAAATTGTGGACGCCATGGCGGCGTCTCTGATTTTGGAGAACTATCTGGACTTTAAGCGAATGAAACAGGAGTGATTTGTTATGAGACGACGTACATCGGGACTGCTGCTGTCCCTGCTGATGCTGGTGAGTCTCACCGCCTGCGGTACGGACCAGGGCTTTGCCCCTGAGACATCCAACGACACAATATGGGCTGTTGTGCCGGACGGCTCTTCAGCGACGGAGAGCAGCCGGACGCCGGAGGACGGCAGCCAGGAGGGCAATTTCCCGGACAGCAGTCAGCTCTGGTATAACAGCGGCTCGGCGGAGGGCAACCGTCCCGACGGCAAGAGCAGCGAGGGCAACAGCACCGTCGACGAGGATGGCTGGTACTCCTCCAAGGAGGAGGTGGCCCTGTACATCCACCTGTATGGCGACCTGCCCGACAACTATGTGACCAAAGACGAGGCGGAGGACGCCGGCTGGAGCGGCGGCAATGTGGAGCGGTACACCGGCGAAGGCACCGCCATCGGCGGGTCCCGCTTCGGCAACCGGGAGGGTTTGCTGCCCAAGGAACAGGGCCGGACCTATACCGAGTGCGACATCGACACCGTGGGGGGAAACTCCCGGGGGGCCAAACGCATCGTCTTCTCCAATGACGGGCTGGTCTACTACACCGACGACCACTACGAGAGCTTTGAGCTGCTGTATGGGGAGCCGTAAACCGACACAGGCCCCGCCGTGACCGGCGGGGCCTGTTCGTCTATTTTGGGGCGGTTCCGTCCAGAAAATCCCGGAGCCAGTCCAGAAAGTCCAGGCCGTTGCCGTAGGGGGCGATCCCCACATCGGACATGTCCCACACCTCGCCCTTGGCTCCGCCGCAGACGATGAGCCGGTAGGACTGCCCGCAGCCCCGGTCCACCAGTTCCAGCTGCCCGTTTGTGGTGGCGGCTTCGATCTTCCGATCGGTGGCGGAGTCGTCATCTTCCCAGCACCAGCTTTCCCGGTGGGAGAACCGCTTTTTGATCCCCTCCGGGTTGTAAAGCACCTCCGACAGGGGCGGGAACTTGTAGGAGAAAGAGTCAAGCTTCACCTGGAAACCGTCGCCGATCTGGGTGAGAAAAGCCACATATTCCTTGGGCAGCTTCACGCCGGTTTTCTCCTGAAAGGCGGTGACCTCTGTCCGTTTCAGGGGCGGCCCAGGGGTGACGCCCAGCTTTTCCAGACGTTCCCGGACCTCCTCTATGGCGGTTTTGATCTCCTCGGCGGACTTGCCCGCCTTTTTCAACCCCAGCTTCTTTCGCTCAATGCCCAGAATGTGCTCCCGGCCTTTGAATGCGGACAGGTCCGTCACCTGGGTCTTGCGCAGGTTCAGGTCGTTCAGCCTGGGCAGGTCGGCCAGACAGGACACGTCCTCCACCGCCGTGCCGTACAGCCAGACCATCTCCAGGGTGGGGATGGCTGCCAGCGGGGACACGTCGGTCACCTTGGTGCAGCTTAACGTGAGCTCCTTCAGGCTGGGGTGCCCCGCCAGAGGGGACAGGTCGGAGACGGCGGTGTCCACAAGGGAGAGCCTTTCCAGGCTTGGGCAGTCTGTCAGAGGGGCCAAATCACTGAGATTTGGGTTGTTATTGAGATTGAGCCACGCAAGGGACTCCATGCCCCGCAGGCACTCCAAATCGTCGATTTCCGAGACAGAGAGGGAGGACAGCTTGCCGGGCAGCTTTGGCATGTTGCAGCGGGGGGTAGTGTGAAGGTGCAGGTTCTGCAATTCTTTCAGCGCTGACAGGTCGCAGGGAAGAAATTCCGGCCCGCCGCTGACGGTGAGGTGCAGTAAGCCGGGAAGCTCCGCCAGGGGGGAAATATCCCGCACTTGGCACTGGTAAAGCGTCACCTCGTCCAGCCCTTGAAGCCTGGCCAGCGGAGAGATATCCACCAGCGGCGGGCGGGACTTGGTGGAAAAATAATGGAAGATATACCGCCGGTCGTTGTGGATAGAGGTCTTGTAGATCATCTCCGGCTCGGTGTTGTTGAGCCGGGCCATTTCGGCAAAGACCTCCCGCTCCAGCGGGGTCAGCTCGTAGTCCTTCACGGCTGTTACCTCTCACACTTCCAGAAAAACGCGCTGTATGGGGGAAGCTCGGAGCCTCCGCCGAAGTCATGCTTTTCCCCGGAAATCAGGTCAACCGCCAGGCCGCAGCCGGCGTCGAAGTGGGCGGTGTAGGGGGCGGCGTCGGCGTTGATGGCCACCAGCACCCGCTCCTCGCTGCACTTGCGCTCGAAGATAATCTGCTTGTTGGTGAGCACCACGTTTCGGTAAGCCCCGTAGCACAGGGCCTTGCTGCCCTTTTTGGCCTCGGCCAGCTTGGAAATCCAGGCGGTGAGGTCGTTCCACTCGGGCTTTTCCAGAGCGGGGCGGAGCTCGGCATCGCTGCCGCGGCCCTTGGCGCCCTTCATCCCCCACTCGCTGCCGTAATAGACTGCGGGCACGCCGGGCATCCCGAAGGCCATGGCGTAGGCCACAGGCAGGTGGTCGGGGTTGGTGAGCTGAGAGGCGATGCGATTTACGTCGTGGTTGTCCAGGAAGCTGAGCAGATGCCTGCCCTTGTACAGGGTCCACTGCTCCGGGCCGAACTGCCGGGCCAGGGAGTGGCCGATCTCAAACATATTCATGGAGTTGAAGGCGGACCACAGCCCCTTGTAGCACTCGTAGTTGGTCACCGAGTGGCACATGTCGTCGGCCATCCAGCGGTTGTAGTCCCCGTGGAGGGTCTCGCCCATGAGCACGAAGTCGGGCTTGAGGGTGTTGACAAAGCCCCGCAGCTGCTTCAAATACTCCGGGGGCAGGCAGTAGGCTACGTCCAGCCGCAGGCCGTCGATGCCGAAGCGGTCCACCCAGGAGCGGATGGCGTCGAACTGGTGCTGGACCACCGCAGGGTTGAACAGGTTCAGCTTGACCAGCTCGTTGTGGCCCTCCCAGCCCTCGTACCAGAAGCCGTCATTATAGTTGGTATTGCCGTCGAAGCTGATGTGGAACCAGTCCTTGTAGGGGCTGTCCCACTTTTTCTCCTGCACGTCCTTAAAGGCCCAGAAGCCCCGGCCCACGTGGTTGAACACCCCGTCCAGCATTACCCGGATGCCGGCGTCGTGGAAGGCCTGGCAGACCTTGGCCAGGTCGTCGTCGTCGCCCAGGCGGGGGTCCGTGTGGAAGTAGTCCCGGGTGTCGTAGCCGTGGCGGTCGCTGTCGAACACCGGGTTGAGCAGGACGGTGTCCGCCCCCACCCTTTTGATATGCTCCACCCAGTCCAGCAGACGCAGGATGCGGTGCTCAGCGACGCCGTCGTTTTCCGCCGGCGCGCCGCACAGGCCCAGGGGATAGATTTGATAGATGACTGTCTCGTCAAACCACATAACGATCTCTCCTTTCGCCCGGAGGGGCGAGTTGTTGTCTTCCCTATCATACTACTTTTTTTCGGATATCGCAAGGCTTCGTGTGCAGGGCAGGGACAGAGACCTTACCCTGCATATGGGAAACGTCAAGGAGGGGATGGGGCAGCGCCCTGGAAAAATGTTACTTCAGCGCGTCAGACACCTTCATCAGTGTCTCCTCATGGGTGTGGTCCACCAGATGGGTGTAAATTTTGCCGGTGGTGGCGGGGGTGGCGTGGCCCAGGGCTTTGCCGATGTCGAAGAGGGGTACCCCCTGGAAGGAGGCCACGGTGGCAAAGGAGTGGCGCAGGCCGTGGAGGGTGACCCGGGGCAGGTCGTTTTTTCGCACAAACCGGGTGAAGGCCAGAGACAGGGCGTTGGGGGAGTAAGGCAGGCCCTTGTGGTCCAGCACCACAAACTGGCTGGGCTCTTTCAGCTTGCCTTCCCGCAGCCAGGTCTCCTGGCGCGCCTGTTCCAGCTGGAGCAGCCGGGCCACGTCGTCCGGGAGGAACAGGGTGCGCACCGACGAGCGGGTTTTGGTCTCCTTCTGAACGATGGTGGCCCCAAAGGCGGTGCGGGCCTCCCGGATGTAGAGCAGCTGGCGCTGGTAGTCAATACACTCCCATTTCAGTCCGCAGACCTCCTCCCGGCGCATCCCCAGGCTGCCTGCCAGCTTGACGCACAGCTCCAGAGGGTGGCCCTCCACCAGGGTGTACAGCCGTTTCAGCTCCTCAGGGCGGTAGTAGGAGGCCTCCTTCTGCTTGACACGGGGGGGCTCCACCCGGTCCATGGGGGAGACGGGAAGCTTGTCCTGCCGCACCGCCGACCGAAGGGAGGAGGACAGCAGGTCATGGTGCCGCCGCAGGGTGTTGCCGGACAGGTTGGCGCTCTGCTGGACCTGGATATAGTATTGCTGAATGTCCATAGGGGTGAGCTTGAGCAGGGGGATATGTCCCAGGGCCGGGAGGAGGTGGTTGTCAATAATCTTCTGGTAGCCGTATACCGTGGTCTCCGCACGGGTGGGCCGGACGATTGTCTCCATCCAGCTCTCCAGCCAGTCGGCCAGGGTGAGGTCATGCTTGGGGGTGCGCAGCTCCTCCTCACGGTGGGTGAGGAAATTCCGCAGCCCCGCCCGGGCGGCGTAGAGGGTGCGGTAGGTCTGATAGCGTTTCATCCGCTTTCCGTCCTTATCCTTGCCTAAATCCATGCTCACATAGTAGATTTTCCGCTGATCGTCGTAGGAAATGTTACGCTCCACAGTCTTTCTTGCCATAGTAATTTACCTCCATATCTTTCTTTTGGGCACTGTTCCGCCGGAATTGGTGGAAAATTCTCCCTAACAAGAAATATGGGACATAACAGGGCCAGATACAAGCTAAAAATGTTCTAAAATGACGAAATTTGTCGAAAACCTTCCAGAGCGGGAGCTTCTGTGGTAAAATAAAGGAAACAGGAGGGATGTCTATGCTGCGGATTGGAAATCTGCCCCTGCCCATCGGCGGGGATTTGGAGCAGCTGCGCAGACAGGCGGCCCGGGCTCTGGGTGTGCGCCCCGGGGCGCTGGGGGAAATGGAGATCGTCCGGCAGTCCATCGACGCCAGGAAGAGGAGCAATGTCCACTATGTATACACCGTGGAGGTCTCCCTGCCCGGCGAGAGGGCTGTGATGGGCGCTGCCCCGGGCCGGGGGATTACCCTGGTGGAGCGGGTTCCGTACAGCTTCCCGGCGGTGAGACGGCGGTCACCCTGCTCCCCGGTGGTGGTGGGGATGGGCCCGGCAGGACTTTTTGCCGCCCTCTTCCTGGCCAGAAACGGCCTGCCCTGTGTCATTTTGGAGCGGGGACAGGACATTGACAGGCGCACCCTGGACGTGGGTGATTTCTGGGCCACCGGTGTGCTGGACGAGGGCTCCAACGTCCAGTTCGGCGAGGGAGGCGCAGGGGCCTTCTCCGACGGCAAGCTGACCACCGGCACCCATGACAGGCGTATCTCGGCTGTGCTGGACGCCCTGGTGGAGGCCGGAGCACCCGCCGACGTGAAGTATTCCCACAAGCCCCACATCGGTACCGACGTGCTCAGAGAGGTGGTGAGAACCATCCGGAAGGAGCTGGTCTCCCTGGGCTGCGACGTCCGTTTTGGCCACAAGCTGGCCGGGCTGACGGTCTCCGGGGGGGCTTTGGCCGGGGTGGAGGTGGAAACCGCCCAGGGGAAGTATCTTCTGGCCGCCGACGCCCTGATTTTGGCCCCCGGGCACTCGGCCCGGGATACCTTTTCCATGCTCCGGGAGACGGGCGTGGCGATGGAGCGGAAAAATTTTGCCGTGGGGGTGCGCATCGAGCACAGGCAGCGGGACATCAGCCTTCAGCAGTACGGGCCAGCCTGGGAGCAGCTGCCCCCCTCCGACTACAAGCTGGCCTGCCATCTGCCCAACGGCCGGTCGGCCTTCACCTTCTGCGTCTGTCCGGGGGGGCAGGTGGTGGCTGCCGCCTCCCAGCAGGGGGGCGTGGTCACCAACGGCATGAGCCTGCGCGCCCGGGACGGGGTCAACATCAACGGAGGCCTGCTGGTGGGGGTGGACCCGGAGGACTTCCCCGGAGACGATGTGCTGGCCGGTATCCGCTTTCAGGAGCGGTGGGAACAGGCGGCATACCGGCTGGGGGGCGGGTGCTTCCGAGCTCCGGCCCAGCGGGTGGAGGACTTTTTGCAAAGCCGCCCCTCAGAGGGGCCGGGGGCGGTTGTTCCAACCTACCGGCCAGGTGTGGTCTGGACAGAGCTATCCCCCTGCCTGCCCGGCTATGTCACCGATACGCTGCGGGATGCCCTCCCCCTGCTGGACCGGAAGCTGCACGGCTTCGCCGGCCCGGACGGCGTGCTTACCGGGGTGGAGACCCGATCCTCCTCACCGGTGCGTATCCTCCGGGACGACAGTCTCCAGTCCCCCCTTCGGGGGCTCTACCCCTGCGGCGAGGGGGCGGGGTATGCGGGGGGCATTGTCTCCGCTGCCGTGGACGGCATCCGGGTGGCCGAAGCGGTGGCAGGGGGATAAAGAATTATTTTCGCCAAAACGGGTACACTAAGGCCATCCAAAACAAGGAGGTCTTACTCATGAGCAAGCCCAAAAAACAGCAGATGCGGGATCCCCGCACCGGACGGAACCTGGAGGGCTCTTCCCCTCTGGCGGGCCAGAACCGCACCGATACCGCTGTCAACGCCCAGGATCCCATGGCCGACAACCTGGAGATGCGGATGAAGCGGGAAGGACACGATATGTAAAAATGACCGGGACAGTGGAAACTGTCCCGGCCTTATTTACATATTCGTTACAAAAAGTTCCAAGTCTGGTGAAGATTAGAGAAGCCCGCTGTGGTATCCTGTAGACAGATCAGGCAGAGCTGATCGGATTTCCTTTCAGGGCGGCAAAGGCGGCCCGTGGTCCGGCAAACCGCGCGAAAGGCCGGATATATTTGGTGCTTTTACTCAGTTACCAAAACCTTTGGCGCAAGGTATGCGCCCCACTGCCGCCCTGTGAGCCAGGTGCCCCGGCGCGGCAGACCAAAGATTCCCGTCTGCGGACGGTTTATCATAAAATCATACCTCCCTCTCCTTTTTAACATGGAACGCCCGCCGGATAGCCGGCGGGCGTTCTGCTGTTGTTCAGTCCGGCGCTCCGGCCAGCCCGGACTGCTTCCAAATGAGACGGTAGTAGTCCGTGTCCAGAATGGTGGCCGAGTAGGCCACCCGGTTTTGGACCTCAGCCACCATCCGGGCGACCTCCTCCAGGTCGGACTCCGCGCCGTCCCAGCGGGTGAACTGGTCGGTGATGGAGTTGTAGTAGCCGTCCTTGCTGATAAAGCTGTAATTGGCGAAGATAACCAGCTCGTCGGCAGTGGACAGGATATCGGAGCCTATCACGAGCCGGGAGTCGTAGTCCAGACCGAAGAGGTTGGACAAGGTGGGCATCACGTCCAGGCTGGAGCAGTATTTGTCTACATGGACGGCGGTGCCTTCCATGTCGCCGCTCCAGAGGATGAGGGTGTTCTGAAAAATCTCAAATACCGGGTCCACCTCATGGCCCAGCAGCTCGCTGTACTGTTCGTCGGTGAGCCCATAGGGGTAGTGGTCGGCGGACAGGACGATTACCGTGTCATCCAGCTTGCCCGCCTTCTCCAGCTGGTCCAGCAGGTGCTCCATGGCCAGCTCCAGCTCCAGCTGGCAGGCCAGATAGCAACGCGTCTCCTCGCTGTAGGGCAGGTCCGCCACCTTGTCCCAGTGGCGGAGGGATATAGCGTTGGTGTCCAGCGTATAGGTGAGATGGCCGCTGACGGTGAGACAGTAGACAGAAAACTTGTCCTCGTTGATGAACATGGGGACAATCTTCTCCATCATCTCCAGATCGGAGGGGGGAAAACTGTTCCCCGATTCCAGTTCCAGGCCCTGTCCCAGAGCGTAATAGTCGTAGCCCATGTTGGGGTGGGATTTGTCCCGGTCGTAGTAATTGTAGAGGTAGTTGTGGAAGGCAAAGGTGGAGTAGCCCTCCTTGCGGAACTGGTTGCCCAGGGCGAAGGGCATGTAGTTTTTTGAGGACAGGGAGTAGCTCCAAACCCCGGACTTAGGGATGAGCCCGGTGGTGGTGACATACTCTCCGTCAGAGGTGGACAGCCCCCACAGGGGGGTGTAGAAGTTGTCGAAGACGAAGCCCTGGTGGGACAGTTTCCACAGAGCAGGGGTCCGTTCCGGGTCCATGGCCAGGGTGGAAAAGCCCTCCGCCACAATCCAGACCAAATTTTTGCCCTCAAAGTAGCCCGTCCACAGGTTTTCTGGGGTGGGGGCGCGCTGAGAAAACCAGAGATGGGCGCTTTTCAGGCCGTCATCCTCCTCGTTTTCTATGATGGTATCGAAGTCGATGGGCAGGGTGTGGTAGCCGGGGATGGGCTCGGGAGCGGGACGGACAATGCCGGCGTCGGGCCGGCTGGGCTCCAGATCGGGGGGCGCCATGTCGGGGGCGGGTTCCTCAGAGACGTCGGGGGAGTCGGGCTTTATGCCGAAAAGCAGCCGGCAGACCTCCAGCTGGGTCTGGGTGCAGACGCCGAAGTTCTGCACCTCCAGCTCCGGGGTGGCGGCCCGGTAGTAGATATACCGCAGAGAGAGCACCCCGCCGCCGCACAGCAATACCAGTCCCATGGCGGTCAGCTGGATCGCGGCGGCCATGACCGCCCAGCGCAGACGCAGGCTTCTGCCTGCGTCATGGCCATCTGGGATGATGGCCGCCCGGAAGACCCAGGCCAGCACTGTGGGGGCGGCCATCACGGTGATGGGGAACCAGCTGGCCAACACGTTGCCCACTGCCGTCTCGCCGAAGGACCGGGCCACCATGGCCATTTTGGTCAGGGAAAAGATGGAGAGGAAGGCCTTGAACATATGGAAATACACCAGTTGGGTGCCGATCCACAGGGAGACCAGGGCGGTGCATGCCGGCAGGAGGAGCCGTCCCTGCTTTGGTGATACGCTCCCGCAAAGCAGGCCCAGCATCAGGGCCACGGGAAGGGTGAAGAGAAAGGTGAAAACAACGCCCTCTACCGTCAGGGAGCGGAAGCAGTAGAGCTTTAAAAACAGCTCCTCGCAGTAGATGGCCCCCAGCAGGAAGATGGAGGGGGCGGCCAGGGAGACGTATTTTGCCCAAATAATTGAAAGGGAGCTATCCCTGCTCTTCAAAATCGGTCACCTCCTGATGCGGAACTATTTGTTTAAAAAAGGCAAGTCTGACCTATTTTACTGTATCCCCGCCCGATTGTCAACGGCAGGTACATTAATGTGGTTGTACACCGGTGCAAAAAATGTCGAATTACCGGTTATATTTTGTTCACATACACCAAATAATTTTCTTGAAAAAAGTGGAGGAATCTGGTATGATAGCTCTGCTTCATAATTTATTCACAAAGTCCCTCCGGGGACCCCGGAGAAAGGGAGGAAGGCCGTGTCCCAGCGCAGCGAGAGGGTTCTGGAAGGGCTGAAAAAGGCCTACACCGCCTATTTTGACATTGAGGAGATCGACGACGGCACCGCCCTAAAGGCCCGGTGTGACTACCACATGCGGGACAGCCAGTATGTGCTGGTGAAGAAGGCCGAGCTGTGGGCGGCGGAGAGCCACGAGTATCTCTATCTGTGGGATGCGGGAGCACTGGATACCGCCGGGGTGGAGGAAATTTACCGCCGCACCCTGGAAGACGGCGAGCCCCGGGTAAAGCCCCACGCCCAGCACATGTACACCTACCTCACCGCCGTGGCGCTGTATGACAGCGCCCAGCCGGACGCTCTGGAACAGCTGAGAAAGCTGAAGAAGCGCCGGGAATTTAAGCTATCGCTCCATGGATGGATGGAGTTCAGAATAGCCGCCGTGGACCTGTCCACCGGCGAAATCACCGTCAACCGGGCCGGGAAAGCCCTGGCAAAGGACCTGAAACGGCTGACGGACCGCATCATCTCTGCAAACTAAATAAGGAGAGGAGCAAAAACATTTATGAATGCAGTACTGGTACTTTTGATCGGCTGCGCCATCCTGATCGTAGGTTATATCTTCTACGGCGGCTGGCTTGCCAAGCAGTGGGGCGTGGACGACACCAAGGTCACTCCAGCTCATGAGCTGGAGGATGGCATGGACTATGTCCCTGCCAAAGCCCCTGTCCTGATGGGACACCACTTTTCCTCCATCGCCGGCGCCGGCCCCATCAACGGCCCCATCCAGGCGGCCGTCTTCGGCTGGCTGCCCTGTATGCTGTGGATTCTCATCGGCGGCATCTTCTTCGGCGCTGTCCATGACTACGGCGCGCTGTTCGCCTCCATCCGCCACAAGGGCCAGACCCTGGGCGAGGTGGTGGCCGCCAACATCGGCGAGCGGGCCAAGAAGCTGTTCATCATCTTCTCTTACCTGACCCTGGTGCTGGTGGTGGCGGCCTTTGCCTCCATCGTGGCCGGTACCTTCAACGGTCTCACCGCCGAGGGCGCCCACAACGACGCCAACGCCTCTGTCGCCATGGTGTCCATCCTGTTTATCGTGATGGCCATCATCTTCGGCTTCTGTGTCTACCGCCGGGGCGCGCCCCTGTCTGTGGCCACCATCGTGGGCGTCGTTGGCATCGTGCTGTGCCTGGTCATCGGCCTGAACTTCCACCCCATCTATCTGAGCGGTGATGTGTGGATGTGGATCATCGGCGTGTACATCCTCATCGCCTCGGTGGCCCCGGTGTGGATTCTGCTCCAGCCCCGTGACTACCTGTCCTCCTTCCTGCTGTACGGCATGATGATCATCGCCTTTGTGGGTGTGCTTGGCGCCGGCATCATGGGCCAGAACACCGCTTTGGAGATTCCCATGTTCACTGAGTGGAAGGACCCCATGACCGGCTTGGGCACCATGTTCCCCGCCCTGTTCGTCACCATCGCCTGCGGCGCCATCTCCGGCTTCCACTCCCTGGTGGGCTCCGGCACCACCTCCAAGCAGCTGGACCACGAGCGGGACGCCAAGCCCATCGCTTACGGCGGCATGCTCATTGAGTGCGCTCTGGCTCTGATTTCCCTGTGCGCTGTGGGCTATGTGTGGGCCGACTATGTGGCCGGCACCCGCACCCCCACCGTGGTATTCGCCAGCGGCCTGTCCGGCATGGTTTCCACCATCCCCGGCCTGGGCGCCACCAAGGATGTTATCTACACCCTGCTGGTCCTCACCGTCTCCGCCTTCTGCCTGACCTCTCTGGACACCGCCACCCGTCTGGCCCGGTATATGTTCCAGGAGTTCTGGCTGAAGCCCGGCGAGACCTATAAGGACGTCACCGGCATCAAGGCCACCCTGTGCAACCCCATCGTTGCCACCGCCATCACCGTGGTGCTGGGCGTGGGCCTGGGCATGACCGGTTACAGCAAGATCTGGCCCCTGTTCGGCGCTGCCAACCAGCTGCTGGCCGGTCTGGCCCTGCTCACCGTCTGCGCCTGGCTGGGCAACATCGGCCGGAACAACAAGATGTTCTACATCCCCATGGTCTTTATGATGATCGTGACCATCTGGTCCCTGTTCCAGACTGTTACCAACCGTATCGGCCAAATCACCAGCGATAACCCCGAGGTGCTGGCCAAGGTGGACTGGGGCACCTATGCTCAGGCCATCCTGGGCACCCTGCTCATCGTCCTGGCCCTGTTCCTGGCCTGGGAGGGCATCCAGACCATCTTCTTCAAGAAGAACAAGAAAGCCTAATCCACCCTGTTCCATCCAAACAGAGCAAAAAGCGGGTCCGGAATACCGGGCCCGCTTTCTAATACAGGAGGTTTCACCCATGAAAACCAGCAAGCTGCTGTCTGTTGTCCTTTCCGTTTTAATTGCCCTGGTGGTGCTGACAGGCTCCGTTGCTGTGCCCCTGCTGTGCCGGTCCTTCTACTACGCCCACATCGGGCCTATGGGGCTGGAGGGGTACGGGCTTTCCCGGGCGGAGATTGAGACCGCCTACAACGAGATGATGGACTTCTGCCTGGGCAGGCGGGAGGAGTTCTCCGCCGGGGTGCTGGCCTTCTCCCCGTCCGGGGCGGACCACTTCGCCGACGTGCGGGGGCTGTTCCTGCTGGACCTGCGGGTACTTGTGGCGGCGGTGGTCCTGCTGGCGGCGGCGCTGGTGTTCTGCAGGGTGAAAAAGCTGCGCCCCGGCCGTCTGCTGAACCGGGGCCCCGGCTTCTGGGCGGCGGCGGGGCTGGGTGCCGCCTTCCTGGCTGTGGGCGGGCTGGCCGCCCTGGACTTTGACCGGGCCTTTGTCATCTTCCACAGTATCTTTTTTCCGGGAAAGGACAACTGGATTTTCGACTGGCGCACCGACCCCATCATCCTCTTTCTGCCCCAGGACTTCTTCCGCAACTGCGCCGTTCTGATTTTGGCCCTGCTGCTGCTTTGGTGCGCCGCCCTTATTGCTGCCGACCTGTGGGCAGGAAAAAGAAGGAAACCGGCTTAAAATTTGTGAAAACTGCTAAAACTGAAAAAACCGCCTGGCTCCCCTTGCGGAATTGGGCGGTTTCTGGTAAAATACTTCGGATAGAAAAGGAGGGATTGCCATGCGGAAGGATACTGGCATCAGTTTTGGCAGCTCCTCTGTTTCTATTTTTGCTTGACGGTTCAGTGGGAATCGTCTTTTTTTGTGCGCGAGAGAAAGGAGAACGAAATGAACAACAACCAACCCATCCGCGACGCCCGGCAGCTGGGCCTGCCCAAGATGCTGATTCTGGGCCTTCAGCACATGTTCGCCATGTTTGGGGCCACCGTGCTGGTGCCTATCCTGGTGCAGGGCTACGGGCTGCCCCTGTCCATCCAGACCACCCTGTTCTTTGCCGGCATCGGCACCCTGTTTTTCCATGTGTGTACCAAGTTCCGGGTGCCCGCTTTCCTGGGTTCCTCCTTCGCCTATCTGGGCGGCTTCGCCGCCGTGGCCGAGCTGAACTCGGGCATCTACGCCGGCATGTCCGGAGAGGAGAAGCTGCCCTACGCCCTGGGCGGTATCGTAGTGGCCGGTCTGCTCTACCTGTTGCTGGCCGGGCTGATCAAGGCGGTGGGAGTTCACAAGGTAATGAGCTTCCTGCCCCCGGTGGTCACCGGGCCCATCATCATCCTCATCGGTCTCTCCCTGGCCCCCAGCGCCATCAATAACGCTTCTACCAACTGGTGGCTGGCCATTCTGTCCATCGCGGTGATTGTGGCGGCCAACATCTGGGGCAGGGGTATGATTAAGATTATCCCCATCCTGCTGGGTGTGCTGGTGCCCTACGCCGTGGCCCTGGTGACAAAGCAGGTGGATTTCTCCGGCGTGGCCGCCGCCAGCGCCGTGGGCATCCAGCCCTTTGTGCTGGCCAAGTTTGACCTGACCGCCATTCTGGTGATGGCCCCCATCGCTCTGGCCGCCATGATGGAGCACATCGGCGACATGTCCGCCATCTCCGCCACCGTGGAGGAGAATTTTATTGAGGACCCGGGTCTCCACCGCACCCTCATTGGCGACGGTATTGCCACCTCCCTGGCCGGCCTGTGCGGCGGCCCCGCCAACACCACCTACGGCGAGAACACCGGCGTGCTGGAGCTGTCCCGGGTCTTTGACCCCAAGGTGGTCCGGCTGGCCGCCATCTACGCGGTGGTGCTGTCCTTCTCCCCCAAGTTCGCCGCCGTCATCAACTCCATCCCCACCGCCATCATCGGGGGCGTGTCCTTCATCCTCTACGGCATGATCTCCGCCATCGGCGTGCGCAACGTGGTGGAGAACCGGGTGGACTTTACCAACTCCCGGAACCTGATTATTGCCGCCGTCATCATGGTGTGCGGTCTGGGCTTTAAAATCTGGGGCTTTAACAACGAGTTTTCCGGTCTTACCTTCCATGTGGGGGGCACCGACATCACCCTCACCTCTCTGGCCATTGCCGCCATCGCCGGCATCGCCCTGAACGCCATCCTCCCCGGCAAGGACTACCAGTTTGGTTCCGATGTGACCCAGGGCCGGTCCGGTGACTTTGGACGGTATTGATTTCTGTCAGAACGATGAAAGCCCTCTATATACCGGATGAAAAAATCATTAAATAATGATAAAGGCTATTGCGTCCTGGGGTGAAATCGGATAGAATAGAGACACCAAACGGGAAACCGTAATTTGTTAGGAGGTAGTGTAATGGATTTTAAGGATACTTTTGATACTTTGAAGGACAAAGCCACTGATCTGGCTCAGGCCGGTGTTGCTCAGTCCAAGCGACTGGCTGAGATTGCCAAGCTGAAGATGTCCAATATGGCTGAGGAGGATGCCATCAAGAAGGCCTACATCGAAATTGGCAAGCTCTACTACGCTGAGCAGGGCGCTTCTCCCGACGGGGCCTTCGCCGCCGCCTGCGAAAAGATCACCGCCTCTAAGGCGGCCATCGAGTCCAACAATGACCGTATCGCGGAGCTGAAGCAGCCCGGCGACCCCGAGCCCGAGGTGGAGACGGAGATCGAAGCCGTCGCCGAGACGGTGGAGGAGGCAGCTGAGACCGTGGCTGACGCGGCGGAGACTGTTGAGGAAGAGAATAAGGACTGAAGCAATCAAGTGAATACAACCTGTGGGGAGAGCTTTGTAAGAAGCGTCTCCCCATGGTGTTTCTTGACAGGGAAAAAGCGCCTGTGGTATAATAATCGGAATCAGTCCATTGTATAAGCCGGCCCGCATAAATGGATTGAAGAAACGAAAAAGGAGTTTTGATAGGTATGAAAAGTAACAATATGAAAAAAGGCCTTTCCGGCCTGCTTTGCCTGAGCCTGGTATGTGCCATGCTGCTGGCTTTTGCCGGCTGCGGCGCAAAGAATGAGATTGCTGGGAACTGGAAGGGCGAGATGGACCTTACAGACGCCATGACCACCATGCTGGGGAGCTCAGTCGGCGACGAGAGCATCACAGAATACGTCAAGATCAGCGACGTTACCCTGATACTCAATCTCTCCCTGGATAAAGACGGGAAGTACACCATGAGCATTGATGAGGAGAAGGCCAAGAGCACAATGGGCAACGTGGTGGATAGCATGAAGAGCGGCATGCGGGAGTACATTGAAAAGCTGATTTCGGATCAGGGCATGGATTTGTCTGTGGATGACTATTTCCAGATGCTGGCTGGTACCAGCTATGACGAGTATGTGAACAGCATGATGGACGTGGATACGCTCATGTCCCAGTTTGAGGATATGAAGACGGAGGGCACATACGAAGCTAAGGACGGCAAGCTGGTTCTAAAGGACAAAGACGGCGGTGAAACAGAGTTCGATTTTGAAATCAAGGACTCCAAAATGACCCTGGACAGCGATATGGATGTAGGCTTTGATATGTTCCCTCTGGAAATGGAGCGGCAGTAAAAAGGGCTAAAGGACCGGCGTGGCCGCAGACAGGGCGGTCTGCAAAAAGACAAACAGGACTGATTGGTATTTCAGACAGAGGGGAGACCGCTTTCACGGCGGTCTCCTTCTTTGCCGGGTGTATGGAACCTGTCTCTTCCGGACAAACTGTGAACGGGAGGGAGACACTGATGGAACAATTTGAACAGTATTACCGTCTGCCCCAGGACGTGGTAGGACACGACGCAGCCCTGCTGTCCTACTGGGACCAGATGCCCGCCAAGGCCCAGCTGCGGCTGCTGGAGAGCACCATCACCGTGTCCACCCTGGGGGAGCTGAAGATGCTGGCCGAGGAGTTTGGGGGATAGCTTGCGTGTTTTGTCAAAATGTGGTACGATAGGCAAAACGTAAAGGAGTTGTGGAACTATGCTGTTTTTATGGTACCCCAAATGCACCACCTGCCAGAAGGCCAAAAAATTCCTGGACGAGCATGGCGCGGACTATGCCCCGCGGCACATCAAGGAGGAAAATCCCACCGCCGATGAGCTGCGGACCTGGTGGCAGGCCAGCGGCATGCCGCTGAAAAAATTTTTTAACACCTCTGGCATTCAATACCGGGAGCTGGGCCTGAAGGACAAGCTGCCAGGGATGAGCGACGAGGAGCAGCTGGCGCTGCTGGCCACCGACGGGATGCTGGTGAAGCGGCCCATTCTGGTGGGGGACGGCTTTGTGCTCACTGGTTTTCGTCAGGGGGAGTGGGAGGAAAAGCTGTAATATCTCCCCACGGTTGAATTGTAAAAACTCCGGTCATAATGAGAGGGCGGACGGATCACGGTCCGTCCGCTTTTTGTTTTTTATGGCAAGGGGGTGGAATTTTGGAACAAGACAAGAAAAAAGGTCCGGGGGTGTTCGGGCTGATGGCCTTGGGAGTGGTGGTCTGTCTGTCTCTGTCGCTGGCGGGGGACAGAGGACGGACAGCGGCAGCTGCCGCAGCACCGGCGGTGCTGGCGTCTCCCAGGCAGGAGACAGTCTCTGCCGCTCCGGCAGCGGTGGGCCGTACTGTTATCCCGCTGGGCAAGGCGGTGGGTATCAAGCTCTTCTCCGACGGCGTTCTGGTGGTGGGCCTGTCCCCGGTGGAGACGGGGGAGGGCGCGTCCTATCCCGGCCGGGACTGCGGTCTGAAGGCGGGTGACGTGATTACCCACATCAACGGCGGTGAGGTAGACACCATTGAGGAGGTCCAGGCCCTGGTGAAGCAGTGCGAGGACGAGCCCCTCACCATCCAAGCCGTCCGGGGCCAGCGGCAGCTCCAGCTGACAGCGGAGGCAGTGGAGAACAGCCAGGGGGTCTACCAGCTGGGGGTGTGGCTCCGGGACTCCATGGCCGGCATCGGCACCATGACCTTTTACGACCCGTCCAGCGGCATCTTTGGCGCGCTGGGTCACGGCATCAACGACGTGGACACCGCCATGCTCATGCCCCTGGAGTCGGGCAGCATCATGCCAGCCAGCGTGTCTGAGGTGAAGAAGGGGACCAGCGGCGCGCCCGGCGAGCTCCACGGCCAGTTTGACCTGACCCGGGACCTGGGAACCCTGTACGCCAACACCAACCTGGGGATTTTCGGGCGAATGCCCGGAGAGACGGTGGGCGGCGCGGTGGAGCCGGTGGAGGTGGCCGCCCGGGGCCAGGTGGAGACCGGTCCGGCCACGATTTTGTCCAACATCCGGGGGGATGAGGTGGAGGAGTTTGCCGTCCGCATCACACACCTGTACCCGGAGGGAGACGGTACCCGCAGCATGATGGTGGAGGTGACAGACCCTGACCTTCTGGCTGCCACCGGCGGCATTGTGCAGGGGATGAGCGGTTCGCCCATCCTCCAAAATGGGCGGCTGGTGGGGGCTGTGACCCATGTTTTGGTCAACGACCCCACCAGAGGTTACGGCATTTTGGCGGAAAACATGCTGAAGCAGGCGGTGGGTGAACATCAACTGGAGCGGTGACATGAAGAGCTGCGGGCTCAGACAGTCAGTCTGAGCCCGCAGGGGCTTTAAAGGGAGGGTTTTGGTAAAAGACTGCGGCGATACGGGGAGATTAAACTGGTTTCACATAACCGATAGCTGCCTGTGGGTTTTGGGCGGTAATGTGGTTCAGACACCGCTGGCCGGTGTCCTTGTCAAGCACCTGCCCCCGGCGCTCCTGGCCGTCGGTGCAGGCTAACACCACATAAAACTGGTCGAAGTTGGCGGTGGCGCAGCACATCCGGGCCTTGACCTCCTCTTGACGCAGCCAGGCCCGGGTAATCTGGCTGTATGGCAGGCAGGAGACGCCGGAAAATTTGCGAAGGTACAGGCAGATCTCCCCCAGATGCACCTTGCCCATGTTGCGGGCCTGAGCATAGTCCTGGGCCAGCGTCTCCGTGGGCAGGACAGCGCCGGGTATCTCCAGTTTGAATTTCATAGGAACCGTCTCCTTTCTTTGCATCATTGTAGCACATAATTCCAACTAATGCAAGTAATTCTCGTTTGTAGGGGCACACATGGCGCGCCCCTACAGAAAAATATCGAAAATACCCGGAAAACCCCTTGACAACTGCCTGTACCGCTGGTAAAATATTAAGGCCGCATCGAGACAGGCTGTCAAGAGGGAGAACCCCGCCTGCAAGAGCGAGCCCGTAATAAAGGAGTTGAATACTATGCAGGCAATC
>CANPFP010000003.1 GCA_947573385.1 uncultured Bacillota bacterium
ACAAAAACCTCTGCACCCTGGGGGCCGATATCCGGGAGATACCGTAGACGCTTCGCGGCCGTTAAGATACCGTAGGGACGCTTCACGAAGCGTCCGCCCGTAAACCGGGAGCAATCAGCCCAATTTCGTACCAAGGAGAGCACCATGTCAAGACACAGCCGCAGCAGAACACGCAGGAGAAACAGAGGCCGGTTTGGGCCGCTGTTCAAGCTGCTGTGTGTTGTGGGGGTGATCGTGGCCCTGACAGTGGGGGCCACGGTTTTCTTCCGGGTGGAGACGGTGACGGTAACCGGCAACCAGCGCTACACCCAGGAGGAGATCGTCACCGCTTCAGGCATCCAGCTGGGCGACAACCTGTACAGTCTGAACAAGGTGCGCATCGGTCAAAATATCAGAACAACGCTGCCCTACATCGGGGAGCTGACCATCAACCGGGCGCTGCCAAGCACCATTTTAATTACCGTTACCGAGTGGGAAGCGGTAGCTCAGGTGGCCGTTCCAGACCCGGCCCGGGTGGCCGGACTCCAGCAGGCAGCCGCTGAAGAGGCGGGGGATTCCTCCGAGGTGCCCACAGTAAACGTGGCCCAAGAGCCCTGGCTCATCAGCGTAAAGGGCAAGCTGCTGGAGCCCGCCCCGGCGGATTCGGCTGCCATTGTTGTAACCGGGCTGACTCTGTTGGAACCCCAGGCGGGCAGTATGCTGAACATACCGGAGGAGGAGAAAACCCGGCTGGAAGCGCTCATCGGACTGCTGGAGGCCCTTGGGGAAGCGGGGATACAGTCCCAGATATCCGCAGTCCGGCTGGAGTCCACCTATCTGATGGCGCGGTACGCCGGCCGCTTCGACGTAAAAATGGACCTGAATGCCGATTTTGCATATGATGTGCGGCTGATGCAGTCTGTACGGCGGGAGATGGAGGGGAAAGATGGCGAAAACGCTTCCGGCTCTATGGATTTGACCCGGTCGCCGGTGGTCTACTCCCCGGCCCGGGACCGGCAGGACATTCCATGAAGATTTTGGAAACTTTGGTCGATTTGTGATTTCCTCTTGACCTGAGTTGGAAATTGGGATACAATACAACGTGATTATGTTTAAAAATCTGGGACCACCCCACAGAGCTCCGTATGCGGGACCCCGTGATACATAGGAGGAAAACAATGGCGTTCGGATTAGATATGGGCCCCGAAAGCGTGGTCAACATCAAGGTAATAGGGGTAGGCGGCGGCGGTAACAATGTGGTCAACCGTATGGTGCGCACCGGAACCAAGGGTGTGGAGTTTATTGCCGTAAACACGGACAAGCAGGCGCTGGAGGCCTCCAGCGCCACCAATAAAATTCAGATTGGCGAGAAGCTGACGAACGGCAAGGGAGCCGGAGCCGACCCGGATGTGGGGCGCAAGGCCGCCGAGGAGAACCGCAAGCAGATCTCGGAAGCTCTGGAGAGCACCGACATGGTGTTCATCACCGCCGGTATGGGCGGCGGCACCGGCACCGGCGCGGCCCCCATTGTGGCCGACATTGCCAAGGAGATGGGCATTCTAACCATCGGCGTAGTCACAAAGCCCTTTAAGTTCGAGGGCATGCGCCGGATGCGCCAGGCCGAAGCGGGCATTGCCGAGCTGCGGGAAAAGGTAGACTCCCTTGTGATTATCCCCAACGAGCGCCTGAAGCTGGCCAGCGACCAGAAGATCACCATGGTCAACGCCTTTGAGATTGCCGACGACGTACTCCAGCAGGCGGTGCAGTCCATCTCCGACCTCATCAAGAACACCGGTTTTATCAATCTGGACTTTGCCGACGTGTCCGCCGTCATGAAGGACGCCGGCCGGGCTCACATGGGCGTGGGCCGGGCCGCGGGCAAGAACAAGGCGGAGGACGCCGCCAAGATGGCCATCTCCAGCCCCCTTCTGGAGACCTCTATCAACGGCGCCCGGGGTGTGCTCATCAACGTCACCGGTTCCATGGACATCGGTCTGGAGGAGGTGGAGACCGCCGCCAACCTGGTCCAGGAGGCCGCCCACCCCGAGGCCAACATTATCTTCGGCGCCGCCTTCGACGAGACGCTGGAGGACGAAATCCGGGTCACGGTAATCGCCACCGGCTTTGAGGAAAATCAGTCCATCCCCTTCCCCCACCAGATCGAAGCGGCTACTGCCGCCCCTGTGGTGGAGGAGACAGTCCCTGCCCCCGCGTCGGAGGAGCCCCCTGCGGAACCCGCTGCCCCTCCCGCGCCTGAGCCCCCCAAGCCCGCCGTCAATGACGACGACTGGGACATTCTGGAACGCATTTTCAGCAAGAAACGATAAGGAAAGGCCGCCCGACGGGCGGCCTTTTTCTATAAAAACAGAGCCAAAACCGAGGTGATGATTCCACACACGCAGATGGCGATGGAGCTCATTGCCCCCTGAACGGAGCCAATCTCCATGGCCCGGGTGGTGCCCAGGGCGTGGCTGCACGCCCCGATGGCCAGCCCCTCGGCCACCGGCTCGGTGATGCGGAATACCTTGGCAAACAGGGGGGCGAACACCGCCCCGGTGATACCGGCCACCATCACGGCGGCGGCGGCGATGCCGGCAACGCCCCCGTGGCTCTCAGCGATGCCCATAGCGATGGCAGTGGTGACACTTTTAGGCAGGAGGGAGGAGGTAAGCGCTTCCTCCACATGGAACACCTTACACAGGGCCAGAATACTGCCCACGCTGGTGAGACTGCCCACCAGACAGCCAGCCAGCACGGGGAGGAAATGCTCCTTCAAAATCGCCCGCTGGTTATAGATGTTCAGGGCCAGCACAGCAGTGACGGGCCCCAGCATAAGCTGAATAAAGCTGCCGCCAACGGAGTAGGTCTCATAGGGGATGCGGAGAAGGGACAGCACCGCAATGACCAGAGCCACAGCGATAAGCAGGGGGTTGCACAGCAGCAGCCCCGTCTTTTTTTGCAGCCAGCAGCCGGCGCACCAGGCGGCGGCGGTGAGCGTCAGGCCGAAGAAGGGGGAGCTGAGAACCGCGTCAGCCATTGGTGCCGCCCCCCTTTCGCCGGGCGTGCCGGATCATCCACTGGACGGACCAGGCGGTGCACAGATAGACCAGGGGGGTGGTGAGGAAGCTGATGAGCAGAAAGGGGGCCAGCTGCCGCAGGATGGCCGGCGCGTGCTCCATCACCCCCACGCAGGAGGGAAGGAAGAAGAAGGCCATATTTGCCACCAGAAAGCCGCTGAAGCGTTGAATGTGCTCCGGCTTGAGGATTTTGGCAAAGAGCAGCAGGGCCAGCAGCACCAACGCGATGACGCTGGCCGGAAAGGCCACCGGAATCAGAGCAGATATGCCCTCAGAAACCAGACATATGCCGCAGATAATGGCAATTTCCGCCATAATGTTCAATGAAATCACCTCTCCCGCTTTTCCGACCGCCCCACCAGGTAGTCCAGGGACACGTCGTAAAAATCCGCAATCTGGACCAGCACGGAGACGTCAGGCTCCCGTTCTTTTTTTTCGTAGCGGCGGTAGGTACTGAATGGAATGCCCATTCCCTCTGCGGCGAGCAGCTGGGTTAAATTTCGTTCCTTACGCAGAGAATATAGTCTTTCTGATAATTTTGTCATTTTTACCATTTCCTCTTGACAGGCCTGTTTGGAGTAATTATAATAGGGGCAGAAATAATCCGAATAGAGTAATCTGAACGGAGTGATTAGAATGGATGACCTGACCCAATACCTGTACGAGTTTCTAATGGAGCGGTGCATGAGGGACCTGCGGGAAGATGCGGAATATAACGCGTGCATTTCCGCCGTGCTGCAGCAGGAGGAGCAGGTAAGGGCCGGTTTAAACCCGGAGCAGCAGAGCCAGCTGGACCGCTTCATCGACCAGATTCTGGAGCAGGAGTACCTGGAAAGGGAGCACCAGTTCCGTGCGGCGCTGGGTCTTGTCCGGGAACTGAACGCCCTGGTGCGGGCGTAAAGCCCCCCTTGCCAAAGGGGGGTGCCCCCGAAGGGGGCGGGGGGATTCCGGTCGGACAATGTCCGCCCCTACACGCCCAAATCCAGCCCTGCCAGCGTCTCCAGCGCCCGCTGAGAGATGGCGGCGTTTTTATTCCGCTTTCCCTTCACCCGGTAGCCCAGCTGAGGAATCAGGCCGAAATTCACATTCATCGGCTGAAAATTCACCACGCTTTGGTCGCTGATGTAGAGGGCCATCGCCCCCATGGCGGTTTCCCTGGGGAAGTCGATGGGCGCCTTTCCCTCCAGCCGCCGGGCCAGCTCCAGCGCGGCCAAGCACCCGGACGCGGTGGACTCCACATAGCCCTCCACCCCGGTAATCTGCCCGGCGAACATCAGCCGTTCATTCCCCCGTACCCGGTAGTACCGGTCCAGCAGCCGTGGGGAGTCCAGAAAGGTATTCCGGTGCATCACGCCGTAGCGGACATACTCCGCGTTTTTCAGGGCGGGGATCATGGAGAAAACCCGCTTTTGTTCAGGAAAGCGCAGGTGGGTTTGAAAGCCCACTATGTTGTAGATGGACCCCTGGGCGTTATCCTTGCGCAGCTGAACCACGGCGAAGGGCTCCCGGCCCGTTTTGGGGTCCTTCAGCCCCACCGGCTTCAGCGGCCCATAGCACAGGGTGTCCCGCCCCCGCCGGGCCATCACCTCCACCGGCATACAGCCCTCAAACACCCCCGCGTCCTCAAACCCGTGGACCTCCGCCTCCTGGGCCTGGGTCAGCTCCGTCCAGAATACGTCGTACTCCTCCCGGGAGAGGGGACAGTTGATATAGTCCGGTGTCCCCCGGTCATACCGGGAAGCGAACCAGGCGCTGTCCATGTCGATGCTGTCGAAGGTGACCAGGGGGGCGGCGGCGTCGAAAAAGTTCAGATATTTGCTGTCGGGGAAGAGCGCCCCGATCTTTTTCGACAGGGTCTCCGAGGTCAGCGGTCCGGTGGCAATAATGACGTTGCCCTCCTCCGGAATTTCGGTAACCTCCCCCTCCGCCACGGTGATGTTGGGGTGGTTTTTAATTTTCTCCGTAATGGCGGCGGCAAAGGCGTGGCGGTCCACCGCCAGAGCGCCCCCCGCCTCCACCCGGTGGGCATCGGCGCAGGTCATGATAAGGGACCCGCACCGCCGCAGCTCCTCCTTGAGCAGCCCCACGGCGTTCTCCAGCTGATCAGAACGCAGGGAGTTGGAGCATACCAGCTCCCCAAAATACTCCGTATGGTGGGCGGGGGACATCTTTGCCGGCTTCATCTCCCGCAGCTCCACGGGAATCCCCCGCTGTGCCAGCTGCCAGGCCGCTTCGCTCCCCGCCAACCCCGCGCCGATGACGATTACCTTTTCCATAACATGCTCTCTTTCCAAAGTGTTAGCCCCCTTTCGCAAGGGGGCTTTTTTCCCAAACCAGGGGGCGGAGTGGGTCAGTTCCAGATCGCAGTGGCGAAATAGTCCTCCGGGGTCTCGGCCCGGCGGATCAGACGGGTGGAGCCGTCCTCACACAGCAGCACCTCGGCGGAGCGCAGCCGGCCGTTGTACTGGTAGCCCATGGCGTGGCCGTGGGCCCCGGTGTCGTGAATCACCAGCAGGTCGCCAATTTGAATTTCGGGCAGCATCCGGTCCACGGCGAACTTGTCGGAATTTTCGCACAGGGAGCCGGTGACATCGTACATGCAGCCGCAGGGGGCGTCCTCCTTGCCCATAACGGTGATGTGGTGGTAGGCCCCGTAGATGGCGGGGCGCATCAGGTTGGCGGCGCAGGCGTCCACGCCGATATACTCCTTGTGGGTGTGCTTCTGGTGGAGCACTTTCGTCACCAGATGGCCGTAAGGGGCCAGCATGAAACGGCCCAGCTCGGTGCACAGGGAGACGTCGCCCATGCCGGCGGGGACGAGAATCTCCTCATAGGCCCTGCGCACGCCCTCGCCAATCACGGCAATGTCGTTGGCGGGCTGGTCGGGGCGGTAGGGCACCCCCACCCCGCCGGACAGGTTAATGAAGGTGATATGCGCCCCCGTCTCGTTTTTCAGCTCCACGGCGGTTTGGAACAGAATGGCGGCCAGGGCGGGGTAGTAGTCGTTGGACAGGGTGTTGGAGGCCAGGAAGGCGTGGATGCCGAACTCCTCCGCCCCCAGCTCCCTCAGCCGGCGGAAGGCCTCGGTCATCTGGGGCCGGGTGAGGCCGTACTTGGCATCCCCCGGGTTGTCCATCACCTGAAAGCCCTCCTCGCTCTCCCCCAGGGTGAAGGTGCCGCCGGGGTTGAAACGGCAGGAGATTTTTTTGGGGATGCGGCCGATGGTCCTCTGCAAAAAGTCGATGTGGGTGATGTCGTCCAGGTTGATGGTGGCGCCCAGCCGGTCGGCCAGGACGAACTCCTCGGCGGGGGTGTCGTTGGAGGAGAACATGATCTCCCCGCCCTTGAACCCGCAGCGGTCAGACATCATCAGCTCGGTGAGGGAGGAACAGTCCACGCCGCAGCCCTCCTCGTGGAGGAGCTTCAAAATCTGGGGGTTGGGGGTGGCTTTTACGGCGAAATACTCTTTAAACCCCGGGTTCCACGAAAAGGCCTGGTTCAGGGCCCGGGCGTTGGCCCGGATGCCGTGCTCGTCGTAGAGGTGGAAGGGGGTGGGGTAGTCCTTCACGATCTCCTGGAGCTGCTCCAGGGAGACAAAAGGCTTTTTCATAGGTGCGGTCAGCTCCTTTTCTGTATATAAGGCAAGAGACAGTCTATCGAATTTATGCCGATTTGTCAATAAAATTCCTTGACAATACCGGTGCCGGAGTGCGATACTATTACCCGAAATCAGGAAAGAGAGGATTTTTGCTTATGGCCTACTCCAAGGAAGACATTATCCGCATTGTCCGCGAGAATGATATTGAGTTTATCCGTATGCAGTTCACCGATATTTTCGGCCAGATGAAAAACGTGGCCATCACCGCCTCCCAGGTGGAGAAGGCGGTGAACAACCAGATCATGTTCGACGGCTCCTCCATCGAGGGATTTACCCGCATCCACGAGTCGGACCAGTGTCTCTACCCCGACCTGAACAGCTTTGTGATTGTTCCCGAGAAGGTGGCCGGGGGGAAGGTGGCCCGGATGTTCTGCGACGTGTACAACACCGACGGCACCCCCTTCGTGGGCGATCCCCGGGGCGTGCTGCGCCGGGTGCTCCGCCGGGCGGAGAGCATGGGCTTCGACGTGTTCAACATCGGGCCCGAGCTGGAGTTCTTCCTCTTTGAGACCGACGAGGACGGCCGGGCCACCACCCGGACCAAGGACGAGGCCGCCTACTTCGACCTGGGCCCCCTGGACCACGGCGAGTCCACCCGGCAGGAGATCTGCCTGAATCTGGAGAAGATGGGCTTTGAGATTGAGGCCAGCCACCACGAGTGCGCCGTGGCCCAGCACGAAATTGACTTCAAGTATAACGACGCCCTGGAGGGTGCCGACAAGATTATGACCTTTAAGCTGGTGGCCAAGAGCATCGCCCAGAAGAACCACCTCCACGCCACCTTCATGCCCAAGCCCATCTACGACATCGCCGGCAACGGGATGCACCTGAATATGTCCCTGTTCAAGGACGGGAAGAACGTCTTCCACGACCCCAGCGGGGAGCGGGGGCTGTCCAAGACGGCCTACTCCTTTATCGCCGGCCTGCTGGACCATGTGCAGGGCTTTACAGCGGTGACCAATCCCTTGGTCAACTCCTACAAGCGGCTGGGCGCGGGCCATGAGGCCCCCCGCTACCGGGCCTGGTCGGCCTCCAACCGGTCGGCCCTCATCCGCATCCCCGCCGCCCGGGGTCAGGCCACCCGGGTGGAGCTGCGCTCCCCCGACCCCGCCTGCAACCCCTATCTGGCCGTGGCCGTCTGTCTGGCCGCCGGCCTGGATGGCATCGCCCGGGGCCTTACTCCGCCCCCGGAGATTACCGGCGATATCTACGCCATGGACGACGCTACCCGGAAGGCCCACAGCATCCACACCCTGCCCGATACCCTGAAGGAGGCCCTGGAGGAGCTGGAGAAGGACGCCCTTATCCTGGATGTACTGGGCCAGCACGTGGCTGAGCACTACATCAAGGGCAAAATGCGGGAGTGGGACGAGTATCAGACCCGGGTGTCCAGCTGGGAGCTGGAGAAGTATCTGGTAATTTATTGATTCCTCACCGGGGACGGTTTCGGCTGTCCCCGGTCTTTCTATAGACGTACACGCATAGGCTGGCTCCGAAAGGGGGAATTACCTATGCGCTTTACCAAAATGGAAGGACTGGGAAACGACTACATCTACCTCAACTGTCTGGATGAGCTTCCGGAGAATCTGCCCGGGCTGGCCGTCCGGCTGTCTGACCGGCACTTTGGTGTGGGGGCCGACGGAATCATCTGCATCAAACCGGGCCGGACCGGCGACTTCACCATGGAGATGTACAACGCCGACGGCAGCCGGGGGACCATGTGCGGCAACGGTATCCGCTGTGTGGGCAAGTACGTCTACGACAAGGGGCTCACCCGGAAGACCTGTCTCGCCATCGACACCGGGGCCGGGCCCCGGCGGCTGGAGCTCCATGTTGCGGACGGGGCGGTGGACGCGGTGACGGTGGACATGGGGACGGCCCGGGTGGGCCGCGCCGTCACACTGGAGACGGCCGGGGAGACCTTTACCGTGATCCCCGTGGAGGTGGGCAACCCCCATGGGGTGATCTTCTGCGAGGACCCCGGCGCGGTGGAGCTGGAGCGGCTGGGGCCCGCCCTGGAGCGCCACCCCGCCCTGGGCGGGCGGCGGAACATCGAATTTATCTCCTGCCCCGACCGGGAACACCTGACCGTCCGGGTTTGGGAGCGGGGCAGCGGGATTACCCTGGCCTGCGGCACCGGGGCCTGCGCCTGCTTCGCCGCCGCAATGGGGGAAAACCGCTGCGGCACAAGGGTGGAAGCCGCTCTGCCCGGGGGCGTCCTCACCCTGGAGCGGCGGGGGGAGAGCCTTTTTATGACCGGCCCGGCCCGGACGGTTTTCGAGGGGGAGGTTTTGTAGGGGACAGTCTCCACGCCGCCCCGCTCCATCAATTCGACAAAAAACTTTCCTTGACAACCTGGGGGGATACCTTTATTATATAAGAATCGTGTCCAAAGGGAGGGTATCCGCCTTGCACATTATCACCAGCCGGAACAACCAGCTGATTAAGCACATCCGCAAGCTGACGTCGGACCGGGAGTACCGCCGGAGCTGTGGGCTTTATTTTGGCGAGGGACCCAAGCTGCTGGCCGAGGCGCTGAAGGCGGGGACTGCCATCGAAGCGGTTGTCACCGCTCAGGGGGTGGACCTGCCCGGGCTTGACGGCCTGTGGCGGGCGGAGGTGCCGGCGGACCTTCTGGACAGCCTGTGCGACACCAGAACCCCCCAGGGGGTGCTGTTTCTGGCCGAGATGCCCGACCTTTCTCCTCCGGAGCGGCTGGAGGGCGGCCGCTGGCTGGTGCTGGACGGTCTTCAGGACCCGGGCAACGTGGGGACCATCTGGCGCACCGCCGACGCCCTGGGGGCGGACGGCCTGATTCTGACCAACCACTGCGCCGACCCCTTCTCCCCCAAGACGGTGCGGGCCACCATGGGGGCCTGCTTCCGCCTGCCGGTGTATGAGACGGAGACACAGGCCCTGCCGGGACTGCTGGAGCGGTCCGGCCTGCCCCTGTATGCCGCCGCCCTGGGGGAGGACACCGTCACGGTTGGGGAGACCCGGCTGAACCGCTGCGCCGTGGTCATCGGAAGCGAGGGGCGGGGCGTTTCGCCGGAGCTGCTCCGCCTGAGCGAAAAGACGGTGAAGATTCCCATGCGGGAGCGGTGCGAGTCGCTGAACGCGGCGGTGGCGGCGGCGGTGATTCTCTGGGAGATGGGGCGCTAGGTCCGCCTTCGGTACAGTCCCTGGACGATCAGGTAAGCGGCCAGCAGCAGGGCGAAGAAGGCGGTATAGGCCGGGACATAGCCCCCCAGCCAGTCGGCCAGCAGGCCGGGCAGGGGGCCAAAGACCAGCATCCCGGCGGTGTAGGCCAGGGTGATGGTGCGCACGCCGCTCTCGTAGCCGGCGCACAGGTCCCCCGCCCAGCGGGCCGGGGAGACGGCGGTGATGGACAGCCCCAGTCCGAAGGCCGTAATGGCCAGAACAGGCAGGAGTGCCCCCCCCACCGGGGCCAGCGCGCACAGAACCAGGGCCAGCAGCAGCGTGCCGAAGGCAAAGCGGTTGCCCCCCCGGCCCCCCAGCCGGTCATAGACCTGTCCGCAGATAATTTTTCCCAGGCTGATCATAGCTCCTAAATAGGAGAGCAGTCCGGCTATAAAAAGACTGCTGTAGCCTGAGGATGTATAGAGCATGGTGAGGTGGGAGAAGCCGGGGCCGCCGGTGGCCCCCACAAAGAGGGCGGCCAGCAGAAGCAGCCCCCACTGTCCTCTGGACAGCCCGGCTCCCGTCCGCCGGGCGGACGGCTGAACCGGGGCGCCGCCGGGGCGGCGGTAGGGCCCCTCCTCTCCGGGTGTGTCCCCCATCAGGCACCACACCAGAGCGGCGCACAGGAAAATGACGCCCCCCTCCCACAAAAAGGCGGCGGTCATGCCCTGTCTCTTCAAAACCCCGGTGAGGAGCACCGGGGCGAATACAGTGGACACTCCACTGCCCGCCGAAGCCAGACCCAGAGCCAGGCCCTGCCGGTCCTGAAACCAGCGCCCCACCGCCAGGGAGACGGGAACCATCCCTGCCAGGCAGTAGCCCACCCCGGTGAGGGCGGCGGCGGCGCAGTACAGGAGAAAGCGGTCGGCAAAGGCGAAGCAGAGACAGGAAAGCCCCACCAGCAGCACCCCGGCGCTCATAACCCGCCGCAGGCCAAAGCGGGCGCACAGCTGGTTGACACACAGCAGGGTGGCCAGAATAAACAGGCTGCGGGTGGTGGTAATCCAGGAGCCCTGGGCGTCGGTAAAGCCGTTGAGACGGATGATCTCCGGCTGGTAGATGGAAAAGACGTTTATCCCCAGGCCCATAACGGCAAACATGGCCAGCGCCCCGCCCAGACAAATCAGCCAGGCGCGGTGAGGTCGGTTTTTCATAAAATCACTTCCTATCAGAATAACCATACCCCGGAATGGGAAATTTGTAAAGAACAATCTGCAAAAGGGGGCGCGTCCGATGGCTGAGCTGGAATACTGGCTGTGGCTGACCACCCGAAAGGGACTGGGGCCGGCGGGAGCACTGACGGTACTGGACCATTTTATCACGCCGGAGCGGGCCTTTTACGGCGAGAAGGAGGACTTCGACGCCCTGCCCCTGACGCCCTTTGCCCGGCAGTCCCTGCTGGATAAGAGTATGGACGGGCCCAATAAAATCCTGGGAGACTGTGACCAGCTGGGCCTGCGAGTTATGACCTTTCAGGATGCGGACTACCCTCAGCGGCTGCGTCAGATCGCTGTCCCCCCGGCAGTGCTGTATATCAAAGGAAAGGTCTTTCGCTTCGATGAGGAGCCGGCCATCGCCGTGGTAGGGATGCGTAAGTGTTCTCTGAGGGGCCGGGAGTGGGCGGAGCGGTTCGGTATGGAGCTGGCCTCCAGCGGTGCGCTGGTGGTGTCCGGCATTGCCGAGGGAGTGGACTGCCACGCCATCCGTGGAGCTCTCAAGGCGGGAAAGCCGGCGGTCTCCGTACTGGCCGGCGGGGTGAATATGGTGTTCCCCTATGAGAACCGGTTTCTGTATCAGGATGTGGCCGCTGCGGGGGCTCTCATCTCTGAGTACCCGCCGGGAACGCCCCACAAGGGGGACCACTTTCCCCTGCGCAACCGGATTCTCAGCGGTCTGTGCTTGGGGGTGCTGGCAGTGGAATGCGAGCCACAGGGGGGCACCATGCTCACCGTCAACCACGCCCTGGAGCAGGGCCGGGAGGTATATGCTGTCCCGATCGGCCTGGACGAGAAGCGGGCCCGGGGGACAAACCACCTCATCCGCGACTTTAAGGCCAAGCTGGTAGAAAACGCCGAGGATATTTTAACAGACTATGCAGACCGGTTTCCGGCCAAGCTGGCCCATCTGGCCCCTCTGCCCCAGTCGGTGGTGGAGGCCAGGCTGTCAGCGGACAAGCCCCGTGCCAGGGCGGCCAAGCCGGCGGAGCCGAAGACATCTCACCGGGAACTGGTCCCCAGAGGACAGCAAAAATCCCGGTTCACCGACGATGAGCTGGCCATCCTTGCCGTCACGGCCGGGGCCGCCCTCACCGCCGACGAAATTGTGGAACGGACCCAGATTCCTGCCAAGCGTGTGCTGTCCGCCCTCACCATGCTCCAGGTACAGGGGGCTGTGGAGGAGCGCCCGGGGCGGCGGTTCTGCGCCCTGGTGGAGCTGGAGGGGTAGGGACGCATCATGATACGTCCGCCGCCGCAATCATCAATAAAGAGTAATCACTCTCTGGAGGTAAATCCAAGTGGCAAATAAAACTGACTTAGTGATCGTAGAGTCCCCGTCCAAGGCAAAGACCATCGGTAAATACCTTGGCCCGGGGTATGAGGTAAAGGCGTCTATGGGCCATGTCCGGGACCTGCCCAAGAGCAAGCTGAGTGTGGATATCGAGGGCGGCTTTGTCCCCGACTATCAGCCCATCAAGGGCAAGGAGGACGTTATCAGCGACCTGAAAAAGGCGGCCAAGCGCTCAGGCAAGGTCTATCTGGCAACCGACCCTGACCGGGAGGGGGAGGCCATCTCCTGGCACCTGAAGGAGCTGCTCAATATCCCCGACGACAAGACCTACCGGGTGACCTTTAACGAGATCACCAAGAATGTGGTGCAGCAGTCCATCGCCGCCCCCCGTGCCATCGACCAGAACCTGGTGGACGCCCAGCAGGCCCGGCGCATTCTGGACCGCATTGTGGGCTATCAGCTCTCTCCTTTGCTGTGGAAGAAGATTCGCCGGGGGCTGTCTGCCGGGCGGGTACAGTCGGTGGCCACCCGGCTGGTGGTGGAGCGGGAGCTGGAGATTCGTGCCTTCCAGCCCCAGGAGTACTGGTCCATTGAGGTTGACCTGGAGCGGGTGTCCCCCAATCTGGGGGCCTTTAAGGCCCAGTTCCATGGAAAAGACAAAAAGATGGAGCTGAACAGTGAAGCAGAGACCCGGTCGGTCATCGACACGGTGTCCGGGGGGGCGTGGTCCGTCTCCAAGGTGAAGCGGCAGGAGAAAAACCGCCAGCCCGCTCCTCCCTTCACTACATCCACCCTCCAGCAGGAGGCCTCCCGCAAGCTGAACATGTCCCCCGCCCGGACCATGGCGGTGGCCCAGCAGCTCTACGAGGGCATCGACATCGCCGGCCAGGGAGCTGTGGGCCTGATCACCTACATGCGTACCGACTCTCTGCGCCTGTCCGACGAAGCAGTGTCCGCCGCCCGGGGCTTTATCAGCCAGCGGTACGGCGGGTCCTACTGTCCCGCCCAGCCCCGAAAATTCAAGACCAAGGGCAGCGCCCAGGACGCCCACGAAGCCATCCGGCCCTCGGATGTGACGCTGGTGCCCGAGGACATCAAAAAGGATCTCACGACAGAGCAGTTCAAGCTGTACAAGCTGATCTGGTCCCGATTCCTGGCATGTCAGATGGCCAACGCCGTCTACGACAGCCTGTCCATCGACGTGGCCAACTCCGGCTATATCTTCCGGGCCAGCCACTCCTCCCTGAAGTTCTCCGGCTTCACCGCCGTCTACGAGGAGGGGAAGGACGACGAGGAGGAGGAAAAGACCTCTCCTCTCCCTGATTTGAAGGAGGGGGAGCCCCTCACCCACAGGAAACTGACCCCCGGCCAGCATTTCACCCAGCCCCCCGCCCGATACTCCGAAGCCAGTCTCATCCGGGCCCTGGAGGAGCAGGGCATCGGCCGTCCCTCCACCTATGCCCCCACCATCTCCACCATAATGAACCGGGAGTATGTGGTGAAGGAGGGGGGCAGAGCCCTGCGGCCAACCCCCTTGGGAGAAGTGGTCACCGGCCTGATGAAGGATAAATTTCACGACATTGTGGACTACGACTTCACCGCCCAGATGGAGCAGCGGCTGGATAAAGTGGAGGAGGGGGCGGCCAACTGGAAGGCCCTTCTCGCTGAGTTCTATAAGGATTTTGACGCCGAGCTGAAGCAGGCGGAGCAGGACCTGGACGGTGAACGAATCAAGGTACCCGACGAGGTCTCCGAGGAGGTCTGTCCCCAGTGCGGACGAAATCTGGTCATCAAATCCGGGCGGTTCGGCCGGTTTTTGGCCTGCCCTGGCTGGCCCGATTGCGATTTCACCATGCCCCTGGTGGTGGAGATGCCCGGCAAATGTCCCCTCTGCGGCGGGCGGCTGCTCAAACGCACCGGCAAGTCCAAAAAGACGGGCAAGCAGTACACCTTTTACTGCTGTGAACGGCACACCGGCAAGGAGGAGACCAGCCAGTGTGAGTTTATGACCTGGGATGTGCCGGTAAAGGACAATTGCCCCATCTGCGGCCAAACCATGTTCAAAAAGGCGGGCCGTGGGGCAAAAAAGCCCTTCTGCATCAATGAAAAGTGCTCTAACTTTACCCCCGAGGAGAAACGGGGCGGTTGGAGAAAGCCAGCCGTCTCACCCGCCGGGGGCGAGCCCGTCCCTGCCGAGACAGAGAAGAAGCCGAAAAAAGCCGCCGCTTCTGGGAAGACGGCCGCGAAGAAAACCGCCGCGAAAAAAACCGCGGCAGAGAAGAAGACAACGGCTAAGAAAACCGCCGCGAAGAAGACAACGGCCAGGAAGGCGTCTGCGAAGAAAGAAGCGTAAAAGGTCCCCCGAGGTAAGGGGTGCTTTAGGACGCCGCCGCAAAACAGAAAAGAGGGAAAACCATGAAAATCATCGTAGACGCAATGGGAGGGGACAACGCGCCCCAGGCCCCGGTGATGGGGGCCGTGCAGGCCAACCGGGAATACGGGGTAGAGATCATCCTGGTGGGCCGGGGGGAGGACATTCTGAAAACCCTGGCCGCCAACGGCATCAGCGACCTGCCCGCCGGGGTGGCGGTGACCCACGCCGGCGAGGTGGTGGAGATGTGCGACGACCCGGCCACCGCCTTCCGCAAAAAGAAGGACTCCTCCCTCACCGTGGGCCTGAACCTGCTCAAGGAGGGGGCGGGGGACGCCTTTGTTTCCGCCGGCTCCACCGGGGCCCTGCTGTCCGGGGCCACTCTGGTAACCAAGCGGATCAAGGGCATCCGCCGGGCGGCCCTGGCCCCCGTGGTGCCCACGGGGAACGGCGGCGCGGTGCTTATTGACTGCGGGGCCAACGCCGAGTGTCCCCCGGAGTACTTACTCCAGTTTGCCTACATGGGCTCCTACTACGCCGAGAAGGTGCTGGGCCGCCCCAACCCCAAGGTGGGCCTTCTCAACATCGGGGCCGAGCCCTCCAAGGGCACCGCCCTGCAAACCACCGTCTACCCCATGCTGGAGGCGGCGGCGGAGGCCGGCCGCATCAACTTCGTGGGCAACGTGGAGGCCCGGGAGGCGGTGGAGGGGGCGGTAGATGTAATTGTCTCCGACGGCTACTCCGGGAACATCTTCCTGAAGACTATGGAGGGCACCGGCCTGTTTCTGGTCCGGGAGCTGAAAGGAATTTTTAAGAAGAACCTCATTACCAAGCTGGCCGCCGTTATGGTGTCCGGCGGATTGAAGAACCTCAAAAAGCTGATGAGCGCCAGCGAGGTGGGGGGCACCGCCCTGGTGGGCATCTCCAAGCCGGTCATCAAGGCCCACGGCTCCTCCGACGCCTACGCCATCCAGAACGCCGTCCGCCAGGCCCGGGACTTTGCCGTCTCGGGCATGATCGAGAGCATCACCCAGAACATCGACCTGATGCGCCTGGACGCCCCGATGGCTTCCAAGGAGTAAAGCACACCGCCTCCCCAAAATGGAGAGGCGGTCTGTTTTTGCGGCTTGCCGGCCTTGTCGAAATATGGTAAAATAGCTGTGCTGCCCCTCCCCATACTGGTAGCAGGAAGGGGGTGTTTGGCATGGAATCTATTACCACTATCTTGATGTCGGTTGTGGCGAATGTAGCTGCCCACTACATTTGCAAATGGCTTGACCGGCACGGCAAGGGACAGTAGGCCTGGGGCTTTAAAATGCCCTCCGGAGAACTGCCATTCTCCGGAGGGCTGCCCTTTTGTGTTTCGCATAGATTATTACCACTATCTGTGCTGGCCTTATTATAGCACAGCGGCCCGATGGATGCAAGGAGAAAATTTCGCTACACTTTGGGCTTTGGCTTACAGATGAGGGCCACCAGAAACCCGAAGAAGATGGCGGCGGTAATACCGCCGGCGGCGGCGGTGGAGCCGCCGGTGAGGGCTCCAATAAGGCCGTCCTGGCCCACCGCCTTTTTGACCCCCTTGGCCAGCAGGTGGCCGAAGCCGGTAAGGGGCACCGTGGCCCCCGCGCCCCCCCAGTCCACCAGGTACTGGTATACCCCCACGCCGCTGAGGACCACCCCGGCGGTGACGTAGCTCACCAGAATTTTGGCGGGGGTGAGGTTGGTCTTGTCAATGAGAATCTGCCCGATGACGCACAGCGCGCCGCCGCAGAGAAATGCATTTACATAATCCATACTGATCTCCTCTGTCGTTCCCACTGGGGGAATTGTACAAACTGCCGAAAAAATCAAAAAGGGAGCTGTCCATGCGAAAAAGTGTCCGCATAAAGTGGACGGTACTCATAAAGGACCAAAAAGGACCTGTTTTGGGACCTTAAACGGCCCGTTTTTGGTGCTTAAGTGGTGTATTATTTTAATAAAATATTCCTCCTGGTATTTGACGTCCGCACACTGTGGACAACCTGCCTATTTCTGCGTTGAGATAGCGATGGCGTGGCAGATGCCGGGGATGGACTCCCCCTGAAAGGCGGAGGTAGGGGAGTGGAGGGCTCCGGTGGGACAAAAAAGGATATTTTTCCAGGTTTTTACCTTTAAATTGTTCAAAATATAGCCGGTAAGCACCGAAGCGCAGCACCCGCAGCCCGATCCGCCGCAGTGGACGTCCTGATTTTTGATATCAAACAGCATAGCCCCGCAATCTCCGTGATTTTTCACCTGAATCCCGCTTTTTCGCAACAATTCCACCAACAATTCGCTGCCCAGCGTTCCCAGATCGCCGGTAAAAATCATGTCATAGCTGCCGGGGGACCGTCCGGTGTCGTTAAAATGGGAGATAATGGTATCAAACGCTGCCGGAGCCATCGCCGCCCCCATATTATTGGTGTCCGTAACCCCTTTATCCACGATTTTCCCCACGGTGACGTGAGTAATATAGGGTCCCGGGCCCTCCCGAGCCAGCACCGCAGCCCCTGCGGCCGTAGCGGTCCACTGGGAGGTAGGGGTCCTCTGCCCGCCGTACTCCAAAGGTGTGCGGTACTGCCGTTCCGCCGAGCAGAAATGGGAGGAGGCCGTCACCGCCGCCCACTCCCCAAAGCCGCCGTCCAGGGTCATAGCGGCCAGGGCCAGGCCCTCGCCCATGGTGGAGCAGGCCCCGTAGAGCCCGAAGAAGGGCACCTGCTGTTCCCGCGCGGCAAAGGAGGAGCCGATGCACTGGTTGAGCAGGTCGCCGGCGAAAAGCCAGTCCAGGGCGGAGGCCGCCTGCCCCGCCTTGTTCAGGGCCAGCGTGAGCGCCTGCTTCTGCATGGCGCTCTCCGACTTTTCCCAGGTGGATTCGCCAAAGGTGTCGTCCCCGTCGATATAGTCAAAGGTGTCGGCCAGGGGGCCCTCCCCCTCCTTCTTGCCCGCCACGTTGGCCCAGGCGGCCAGAGAAGGCGGGTTGGCCATTGCCGCCGTCTGGGTCCCGATTTTTTTTGTTGTCATGTGTTCACGTCCCGTCTGTGATGTTTGCAGTTAGTTTTTCACCGGTTTGGGGAAAATATGTTTGACCAATGGGATTTTTTTTCGTATAATAGGGAAAACGAAGGGGGGCGGCCTATGGAGCACGAGGTCTATATCGACGCAGAGGTGGAGACGCCGGCGGCGGTGGAGGAACAGATCAGACGTTCTGTCCTGACTGCCCTGGAGGAGGAGCAGGTGGACGTGCCATGTATTGTGGCGGTGTGCGTCACCGACGACGGGGGCATCCATCAGACCAATTTGGAGATGCGGGGGGTGGACCGGCCTACCGATGTGCTGTCCTTCCCCATGTTCGAGCTGGAGCCGGGGGAAAAGCCCCGGGCGGAGTGGGCCGAGCCGGACACGGACAAGGTGCCGCTGGGGGACATGATGCTCTCTCTGGAGCGGGCCCGGGCCCAGGCGGAGGAGTTCGGCCATTCCCCGGAGCGGGAGGTGTGCTATCTGGCCGTCCACTCGGTGCTCCACCTGCTGGGCTACGACCACCTGGACGAGGGCCCCATGAAGGCCCGGATGCGGGCGCGGGAGGAGACTATTTTGGGTAAGCTGGGGATTACCAGGGAGGGCGCGGAATGAAAGTCAGGCTGTCTGCGCTGGTGCTGTGCGCTCTTCTGCTAGCCGGGTGCCGGCAGGTAGAGGAGGGACCCGCTTCGCTTCCGCCGGAACCGGTTCCCCAAACCGCCCAGGAGCTGCTGGAGGGACAGACCATCGACGACACCCACGACGCTTTCCTGGTGGACACCGGCGGCCGGATGGGAACCCTGCTGGTGACCGCCGAGGCGGTCCCCTATGAGGAGCCGTTGGAGCTGGCTACCTATCAGCACACCGCTGTCTGGGACCCGGCGCACATGGACCAGCCCCTTCAGACGGTGGACTGGGAGGGCGGTTATCCCGGCGAACACCAGATTTTGGACGTCAACTTCGACGGCTACCCGGATTTTACCATTCTGTTTGCCCGAGGTGTTCAGGCTGAAAAGTACCACTGTATGCGCTGGGACGAGGAGCAGGGGCTGTTTGTGGAGGAGCCGGAGTACGCGGCGATCTCATCCCCTGTGCTGGACCCTGAGACCCGGTCGATCTTCGGCTGGAACCGGGCAAGCGGCGCAGGAGATGGAGTCAGCACCATTCACCAGTGGGTGGACGGCGAGCTGGTGTGCGTGCGGCGGATTGAGCTGTTTGCCAAGGATTGGGATTATGACAGCCCCTTCGTTCTGACTGTACGGGACCGGATCAACGGTGAACTGACCGAGGTGTTCCGGGAGGAATACCCTTTGGACCCGGAGGAGGAGTATTTTGAGGCGCGCATGAAGTGGGAGGACATCAACTATCACGGCGAAACCGAGTAAATGCAGAAAAGGAGAACTTACCATGAAAAAGATTAAGCTGACCGCCATTGAGGACGAATTTGACGACTATGAGGAGATGGGCCGCCGGGAGGGGAGGAGCTGGAACTTCGAGTTTGACCTGACTCCCTATGTGGTCACCTGCGCCATGGCCTGCGTCCTTATGTTCGTGACCCGTCTGGTGCGCAAGCATGTGTTCCACGAGGACCTGTACAAGAAATATCATTAACCAAAAACGTCCGGGGAACCGCTCACACCCGGCAAGAAAGTGAGGATTATCTATGATTAAAAAATCAGGCATTATTACCATCTGCGGACGGCCCAACGTGGGCAAGTCCACCCTGACCAACGCCTTTGTGGGGGAGAAGGTGGCCATTGTCACCAGCAAGCCCCAGACCACCCGCAACCGCATCTGCGGCATCAAGAACCGGGGGGAATGCCAGTTCGTCTTTGTGGACACCCCCGGGCTCCACAGAGCCCGCACCCGGCTGGGGGACTACATGGTCAATGTGGTGCGGGAGTCCGTGGCCGACGTGGACGCCGTGCTGCTGCTGGTGGAGCCCATCCCCAACGTGGGGGAGCCGGAGGGGCAGCTGATCGCCCGGATCAAGACCCTGGGCTGTCCCGCCGTGCTGGCCATCAACAAGGCGGACACCGTCCCCCAGAAGGACAGGCTGCTGGAGGTGATCCAGGTCTACAGCCAGGAACACGACTTTGACGCTGTGGTGCCCATCTCCGCCAGAACCGGCCAGGGGGTGGAGGAGCTGCTGGATGTGCTGGAGGGCTACCTCCCCGAGGGCCCCCAGTTGTTCCCCGACGACATGACCTCCGACCAGCCCGAGCGGCAGATGATGGCGGAGATCATGCGGGAGAAGCTGCTCCTGCTGCTGGACAAGGAGATTCCCCACGGTACCGCGGTGGAGATCACCCGCTTTGCGGAGCGGGACGACGAGGTGGTGGAGGTGGAGGCCACCATCTACTGCGAGAAAAACAGCCACAAGGGCATCATCATCGGCAAGGGCGGGGGGATGCTGAAAAAGGCGTCCACCCTGGCCCGGCAGGACATGGAGAAGTTTATGGGGACCAAGGTTTTTTTGAAGACCTGGGTGAAGGTGAAGGAGAACTGGCGGGACAACCCGGCGGCCATCCAGAATTTCGGCTACGTGAAGGAGTAACATGGAGTACACAAAAGACGATTTGACGGAAGCCAAGCGTCAGATTGATTCCACCCTGCACAAGCTGCGGGAGACCGTTAAAACCTTGCGGGGCAAGGAGCGGCCGGAGCGGTACAAGTCTCAGATCACCTTGGCGGAGCGGCGGATCAGAGCCTTTGAGCTTGCAGATTTTTTGATTGAACGGGAGATAAATGGCAGATCAGACTAAAATTTCCCGCTTATAGTTTCCCGTTAAAACAGCCAGCCTAAGCACAGAAAGAAAGGGAGGGCTGTATCATGGATGAACGGGGACTTTGGGAGCTGTTTTACAAGACCGGCTTGCCGGAGGTCTATCTGGCTATCGCCGGAAACCGTCAGGAGTGGTTCCTGTGGGAGGAGCCGGCCAAGACGGCCTTTCAGCCAAAGATTGAAAAGGCGTAATGAAAAGCGGGGCGGGCTGAAGCCCGCCCCGTTACATAGGAGTGACATTATGCACATTACCACCAAGGCCCTGGTCCTGCGGGGGGTGGACTACAAGGAGTCGGACAGGATCTTGACCCTGTTTACCCAGGAGCAGGGAAAGCTCACCGTCTCCGCCCGGGGGTGCCGGAAGAAAGGGAGCGCCATCGCCGCCGGGTGCCAGCTGCTGGCCTGGTCGGAGATGGTGCTCTATGATTATCAAGGCCGCTGGGCGGTGAAGGAGACGTCTACTGAGCGCTTGTTTCAGGGGGTTCGGAACGATATCGGGCGCCTGGCCCTGGGGTGCTACTTCGCGGAAGTGTCGGAACTGCTGGCGGTGGAGGGAGAGGAGAATCCGGAGCTGCTGTCCCTAGTCCTGAACAGTCTCCACGCTTTGGACAGAATGCAGGAAAAACCTCTGTCTCTGGTCAAGGCAGCCTTTGAGTGGAAGGCAATGGCCCTGGCGGGGTATGAGCCGCTTTTGGAGGACGGGGTGGTCCGCGGAGAGAGGACCGCACTGCCCCTGACTTCTGCTGCCCTGGCCGCCCTGGATCACATCCTCCACGGCGACCCGAAGCGGCTGTTCTCCTTCCGGCTGGAGGGGAAGGACCTGGAGCGGCTGGGCGACGCGGCAGAGACCTATGTATATACCCAACTGGAGCGGGGGTTTTCTACACTGGATTATTACAAAAGCCTGTCAATTTAATGGCAAATCCCAAGGCAGATTGTAGGGACTGTCAGGACGGAGCCAGAGTGCCTTGTGGATGGCCCGGCGCATGTCCGCGCCGGGGGATGGGTCCTCCATCCACAGCAGACATCGGGCCAGAAAGCTCTCGCTCATCTCCTGCCAACCGGAGAAGGTTCTCTGGATGAGCCTGCCCACCCGACAGGAGCGGCGGACCATGTCCCGCCGGCTGATCCAGCCCAGGCGGAAGGCGATGGCCAGCAGCTGGGTGCAGCGGCACAGCTCCCAGGCCTGATCCGCCCTGGTCTGGCACTTCTGAAAGCCGGGGCCGGTGCTCATGTAGGTCACCGTCTCCAGCAGCTCGCGCCTGGAATGGATGTCCCAGGGACTGTCCAGCATGTCGAGAAAATACTGCCGCTGTTCTTTGCTGTCGTAGGGGCCCAGGCGGCCGCCAAAAAGCATGGGGGTCCGCTCGTAGTTGGGCTCCAAAGCGGCGGCGGGGCCGGTGGTGTGTTCGCAGTTATACAGGGCCCAGTTGGCGCAAGTGCCGAAAATCCACCGCTCCACGTCGTTTCGGGGTTCCAGGTCCTGGTCGCGCCGGCGCAGGGCGCGCAGAGTGCGCATGGCCAAGAGGCCGGCCGCGGCCAGAAGGAGCGGCAGGCCGGGCAGACCGACGCGAACCGTTATCGCCAGGGCCAGGCCCAGCAGGCCGGCATACAGGTATGTCATAGATATCCCTCCATCTGTTATGGATAAAACAAGCCCCCCGGCATCACCGGAGGGCTTTTTCACTTACTGCTGGGCCTCAACCTGGCCGAAGGAACGGCCGTTATAGGTCAGGCAATTTTTGCACATACGGTGAGGCAGCCGGTAAGCCCCGCACTTGGGGCAGGTCACGATACCGGGAGTTTCCAGCTTCCAGTGGGAGCTGCGCCGCTTATCGCGCCGGGCCTTGGATACTTTTCCCTTGGGGACCGCCATGGGTGACACCTCCTTCGGCTGTGCCGGTCAGGGCACATCTACTACTCACTCAGCTTCCTTATCCAACAGCTGCGCAAGGGCCGCCAGTCTTGGATCGACATCAGGTCCGCACCCGCAGGGGCCGAGGTTCAAGTCGGCTCCGCACTTGGCGCACAGCCCTTTGCAGTCGTCTGAGCAAAGGTTTTTGGTGTCCATCGCGAGGATGAAGGCGGTGCTCACCGCCTCGTCCAGGTCCAGTTCGGTGCCGTCCAGCAGGAGGATGTCGTCGTTTTCCTCGTCCTCCAGCTCCTGGGCTACCAGGTTGTCCAGAATCACCGTTTTTTCCCGGGAAAAGGGCTTTCCGCAGCGGTCACAGGTCAGCTCCAGCAGGGAGCGGGCCGTTCCCTCCAGCACCAGAGCGCCGGCATGGTTGGTCACGCAGCCCTCCGCCTGAACGGGGTGGACGATGGGTCTGGCTCCGAAAAAATCCTGACTGGACAGGTCCAGCTGGAATTGGAACGTCTTTTTTGCGTCCGGAGTATGAATGATATCGCGCAGATCCAGACGCATGGCGTTCCTCCCCGGGGGCGATCCCCCCAAACTCGCAGAATGGTACGCAGGATATTATAAAGACTTTTCTCCAAAATGTCAAATACTTTTCACAAATTTCTCCACGAAATTTATTGACAGAGGGGATGGAATATGGTGAAATATTCCTTACAGCCGGGAGGAGGAAACATCCCATGAAAGCGTTTACCATTGGAAAAAACGATGCCGGGCAGCGGTTGGACCGCTGGCTGGCCAAGACCCTGCCCCTGCTTCCCGCGCCGCTGGCCCAGAAGTACATCCGTCTCAAACGGGTGAAGGTCAACGGCAGAGGGTCCAAGCGGGATGTGCGTCTCAATGTGGGGGATGTGCTCCAATTGTACATCAACGATGAGTTTTTCGACCGCCCCACCCTGGAGAACGCCTTTTTGTCTCTCTATCAGCCCAGGTTAAATATCCTCTATGAGGATGAGCACATTCTTCTGGTGGACAAGCGCCCCGGGCTGGTGGTCCACCCGGACGAACATGAGCGGATAAACACCCTGCTTACCCATATCCAGGCCTATTTGTATCAGAAAAAGGAGTGGTCTCCTTACCGGGAAAACTCCTTTGCCCCCGCCCTGTGCAACCGTATCGACCGGAATACTGGGGGAATTGTGATTGCCGCCAAGACTGCCGAGGGACTGCGGGTGATGAACCAGAAGATCAAGGACCGGGAGCTGACAAAGCTGTATCTGTGCGTGATCCAGGGCAGGATATTGCCGCCAGAGGGCCGGCTGGAGGGCTACCTTTTTAAGGATGAGGTAAAAAAACAGGTATACGTCCGCAAAAAGCCCGAGCCGGGGGCCAGAACCGCCATTACCGATTACAAAACTCTGGCAGTAAAAAACGGCCTGTCCCTGGTGGAGTGTGACCTGATTACCGGACGGACCCACCAGATTCGGGCCCAGCTCGCCGCTGCGGGACACCCCCTCCTGGGGGACGGAAAGTACGGCAGCGAGCGGGAGAACCGGAAATATGGCCGCCACGGTCAGGCGCTGTACTCCTATAAGCTGACCTTTCATTTCACTACCCCCGCCGGGCCCCTGGAGTCCCTCAACGGCAGAACCTTTCAGGTGGAAGATGTGGAGTTTGTGAAGGAGTATTTTTCGGAAAAAGGCGTCTCCCTCCTTGCGGGAGACAACACGGCGCAGCCGTGACGGAGAGAGTTCATTTCAGTAAATGCTCCTTCGACAAGCTGAGCCAGTCAGGTTTATCTGACTGGCTTTGCTTATTTAGAACCTGTTTAAAATCTTCTAATTTCCTGCGTCATAGTCCTTTTTCTCCGCTGTATCTGCATTCTGTACGCTTTGCGCATCAACAATTCCAAAAGTAGTCTTATCCCGTCTCAAATATTCGTCCCGTATCTGTTTCACCAGTTTTTGCAGCACCTTGTCCAGAACGCTGACCCACGTTTCGTCCTTCTCCAACCAAACACGGAAATGGTAATACATACTCTGCCGTTTGGGATAATCACTGGGCAGCATACGCCATTGTATTCCACCTTGGATCACGTATAGCACTGCACAAAACACATCCTATAATTTAATCATATGGAGGTTGTTACGCAGTAAGGCTATTTTATGAGCAGCTATCATAAGGCCGCTTTTTCCTTAAAATTGATACATCAGCAGATAATGTGTCTCGTTGTCCAAAGTGCTGGCACGGATGCTCACCGTGTTGTCGTCATCCCAGCCGATGCCGCCCTCGTGGAGGTTCTCATAACCCTCCCGGTCGAAGGCGAAGAAGATGCCTTTCTCCAGGTCAGCTATGCCGATTTGGGAGATACCCAGCCCCTCGGAAACGGAGTCCCTGGCGAAGTACAGCAGCTTGTTCCCGGCGGGATTCAGCATAAAGCTGTCCCCTTTCTGGAAGGTGAAGCCGCCCAGCAGGGTCCGGTCGCCGGTTTTCAGGTCCACCACCTGGACCTGTCCCGTCTCCGAGATGTGGACGCACCGGCTGCCGTAGGTCATCACGCCGCTGGGGTGCTCCTCCCAGTCCCGGTAATAGGGGGCCTTGTCCAGAGTCATATTTATGTGGCCGGTGGGAATGTCATAGACATAGAAGGACACGTCCTGGAGCATCCCCTCCTCGTCCCGGCCGGTGCTGTAGAGGATCAGGGTGTCGTTGTCGGCGAAGGCGGCGGTGTAGATTTCGATGTCTGTCAGTTCATCCACCCGGGTCAGCGTGCCGGCGTCCAAGTCGCAGAACCAGGTCCGCTGGTCGTCCAGCCGGTTGCCGGTGAGGATGATGCACCGGCGCATGTTTTCCGACCAGTCGTAGCCGTAGGCGTACTCCAGCTGATCCACGCCAGTGCCCGCCAGAATGTCCTCCGCCTCGCCGGTGTCCAGGTGGTAAAGGAATGGGTATTCGGTGTACTCCATCTGGGTCCCAATGGACAGGTTGAGGAATACCGCGTCGGTGCGGCCCGGTATCCAGGAGAGGTTCCAGTCCCAGGGACATTCTCCGGCCTCGTCCCAGGTGCGGTGGTCACCGGAGAAGAAATAAAGCTGGTTGTTCCGGACGAACCAGTAAAATTCCCCCTGGTAGTGAAGGTCTCTGAACATTATGTCCACATGGCTGGTGTTCATGTCCACTTGGACAGGAATCAGCTCATTGTCCTGGATCTCCCAGAATTTGTAGTCCAGCAGAACCGTCCGTTCGTCATTCCAGGTCAGGTCATGGAGCAGGTCGCCGGAAAGGCCGTAATACTTGTCCATTTTGATATACTGGGCCTTTACCAGTTCCCCAATCTCCGCCTGGCTGATATCGGGGCTCTCCGGGGCAGCGTTGCCGCCGGGCAGATGCTCCCGCTCCTCCATGTGGAAGAAGGACAGCACCGCCGTGCGCAGCTCCGGGCTGGCGGCGAAGGCCACGGTAGCCAGGCAGGTAACGGACAAGGCCGCCGCCAGGGCGACAGTAAATACCCGACGAGCTGGGGTATACTTCTTTTTTGTATTTTTCTGATTCATAATACGCTCCTTTAATTGCGGGTCGGGGGAAATCCTGTCCATTCCCCGGCGATAGTCGTTGATGTTCAAAGCGATCCCTCCAATTCCAGTTTCAACATTTCCCGGCCCCGTTTCAGCCGCATCTTCACCGCGGACTGTCCCAGCTTGAGGATTTCGGCGATTTCCGTCACGGAGTAGCCCTCGTAGTAGTGGAGATGGATGGGCAGCCGGTACTGCTCCGGCAGGGCCATCACTGCGGCCAGGGCCTGCTGCTCCTCGGGTGGTGCGGTGGGGAGGGTGTCCTCCAGTTCAGAGACCTGCTTTCGCCAGAACCCCCGAAGCTGGTCCCGGCACAGGTTGCCGGCCACTCGAAGGAGCCACCGCTTTTTGTGGTCCTCATCGGCAAAGCCTGGGGCGCGGTACAGCAGGCGGAGAAAGGTCTCCTGGGTCACATCCTCCGCGTCGGCCGGTTGGCCCAGATAGACCATGGCCAGCCGGTAGACCGCGCCGCTGTATGCGTCGTAAGCGGTTTCAAATTCGTCAGCGCTGACTGTTTGTTTCATCCCTTGACCTCCTTTCACAGATAAAACGATGCCTGGAAGGAAAAGGTCACAAATATCAAAAGTGTTTTTGTACTGATCATTATCTCACAGAGTGGGCAAAAAGCGAAGTTTAAATGGATATATATGGAAACCTGGCGGTTTGATGCCCTGAGTGCGGCAGATAAGGAGGAAAAATACATAAAAAATCCATATATGTGACAAATATGGATTTGTTCAGAAAAAACAGAGAAAACTTTAAAAAAGGCGGTTTTTCTGGGCCGTGTGAAAAAATAGGGGATAAAAATCAAAATTTATCCCGTAAAAGCGGGTGAAAATTGCAGTAATATTTGTGCAAATATCCATTGACGAAATGGGGATAAATCTGCTATGCTTAACACACATCCTAATGAATAGGGCGGAGGTACGCGATATGTATAGTCAGGAAGCCGTCGTAAACAACCAGGTCGGTCTCCACGCCAGGCCCGCTACATTTTTCATCCAGAAGGCCAACGAGTTCAAGAGCTCCATCTGGGTGGAGAAGGAGGAGCGCAAGGTCAACGCGAAGAGTCTGCTGGGCGTGCTGTCTCTTGGCATTGTGAAGGGCACTCCTATCAAGCTGATCGCTGATGGTCCCGACGAGAAGGAAGCGGTCGAAGCTCTGTACAAGATGATCTCTTCCGATTTTTCCGAGTAATCACCGCAAATTGTGAAAGGCGCCGCGCTGCGGCGCCTTTTTTGATGTTTCTCACTGAAGAGGGGGGACCGCCGTGACCTTTGAAGAACTGAAGGAGAAGGCTCACAGCCTGCCGCTGAAGCCGGGGGTCTACATCATGCAGGACGCCCAAAGTACTGTCATCTATGTGGGCAAGGCCAAGGCGCTGAAAAACCGGGTGAGCCAATATTTTCAGGACTCCGCCAGCCATACCGAGAAAACCCGGGCGATGGTGTCTCAAATTGACCACTTTGACGTAATTATTGCCGACAGCGAGTTTGAAGCGCTGGTGCTGGAGTGTTCCCTCATCAAGCGCCACCAGCCCCGGTACAACATCCTGCTCAAGGACAGTAAGGGCTACCCCTACATCCGCCTGTCCAACGAGGCCTACCCCAAATTCTCTCTGGTCTCCAAGGCGGCGGAGGACGGCGCCCGATACTTCGGGCCCTACGCCGGCCGGCACAGTACCCAGGGCATCATAGACGCCCTGCGCACCGCCCTGCGCCTGCCCTCCTGCAACAAGAAGTTCCCCAGAGATATCGGCAAGGAACGGCCCTGTCTTAACTTCCATATGGGCAAATGTGACGGCTACTGCCGGGGGGACGAGCTGCACGAGCAGCACGGTCAGGCCATTGTCCAGGCGGTGTCCCTGCTGGAGGGCCGGTTTAAGGACGTGCAGAAGGACCTGACCCAAGAGATGGAGCGGGCGGCGGAGGAGCTGCGCTTCGAGCGGGCCGCCCAGCTTCGGGACCGGCTGAGGGCCATCGAGCTGCTGGGCAAGCGGCAGAAGGTGATTGCGGCCTCCCTGGCGGACACCGACGTGGCCGGTTTCTTCCGGGGGGCGGCCAAGAGCTGCTTTGTGGTTCTCCACTTTTTGGAGGGGGAGCTGGCCGCTAAAGACTTCGACCTGCTGGAGACCCCTATGGAGGAGGAGGAGGGGACGGTGCTGTCCTCCCTCATGCGGGAGTACTATGTGGGGCGCACCCGGCTGCCTAAGCAGATACTCATCCCCTGTGAGCTGCCCGATCAGGTCCCCCTCACCCGGATGCTCTCCGAGCAGGTGGGATACCGGGTGGAGCTGGTCACCCCTCAGCGGGGGGCCAAGATGGACCTGATTAAAATGGCCAACCAGAACGCCCGAGAAGAGGTGGAGCGGGCCACCTCCCATGAGGAGCGGCGAAACAAGCTCCTCGAAGCCCTGGGCAAGATGCTCAGCCTGGACGGTTCGCCCAAGCGGATGGAGTCCTACGACATTTCCAACCAGGGGGCCAGCGACATTGTGGCCTCTATGGTGGTCTATGTGGACGGAAAGCCCCTGAAACGGGACTACCGCCGGTTTAAATTGAAGGACATGGAGGGCCCGGACGACTACGCCTCTATGGAGCAGGTGCTCACCCGGCGCTTCCGCCGGTATCTGGATGGAGATGAGAAGTTCGCTGATAAGCCGGATCTGCTTCTCATCGACGGCGGGCACGAGCATGTGAAGGTGGCCCGGCGGGTGCTGGAGACCTTAAATCTGGATATTCCCGCCTATGGCATGGTGAAGGACGACCGCCACCGCACCCGGGCCCTGGTCCATCCAGACGGCCGGGAGATCGGCATCCAGTCCATCCCGGCGGTGTTCGCCCTCATCGGGCAGATTCAGGAGGAGACCCACCGCTTCGCCATCGAGTACCACCGCCAGCTCCAGGCGGGGCACGTAAAAACCTCGGTTCTGGACAAAATACCCGGCGTGGGGGAGAAGCGCCGCCAGCAGCTGCTGAAGCACTTCAAGACGGTGAAGGCCATCAAGGGGGCCGCCCTGGAACAGCTCCAGGAGGTGGTTCCCAAGAATACCGCCCGGGCGGTGTATGACTATTTCCATGGAGAAGAGTGAGAGAAAATGGCAGAAAAGAGAGAACAGATCATTCGGCTTTGGTTTGATATGTGGCTGAAAGCAGCCGATCTGGGTATTTCAGATATTTTTTCCGCTGATGCCGTCTACACGGAGAGCTGGGGCCCGGAGTACCGGGGGGCTGCGGCCATCCGGCACTGGTTTGAGGAGTGGAACACCCGGGGCAGAGTACTTCAATGGGATATTAAGCAGTTTTTCCACACGGACAGCCAGACGGTGGTGGAGTGGTATTTTAAAAACACCATGAACAGCGGAACGGTGGAGGCCTTTGAAGGCATGTCGCTGATCCGATGGGATCAGGAGGGCAGGATTTGTGCCTTGAAGGAGTTTGGGTGCAATGAAAACCGCTATGACCCATATCAGAATGGACCGGTCCCGCAATTTCGGGATGGGGCGGCAATGTGGTTTTAACTCGTTCCACAGGAAAGGAAGGTCAATATGCGCATTATCTCAGGTTCCGCCAGGGGCCGAAGGCTGAAGGAGCCTATGGGAATGGACACCCGGCCCACCACTGACAAGGTGAAGGAGTCGCTGTTCAACATCATTCAGTTCGAGCTGGAGGGCCGGCGGGTGCTGGACCTCTTCGCCGGCACCGGCCAGCTGGGGCTGGAGGCCCTGTCCCGGGGGGCGGAGTACTGCACCTTTGTGGACCAGCGCCGGGAGGCCGCCGCCCTGGTGAAGGAGAATGTAAAGCTGTGCCGGTTTGAGGACCGGTCCCGTGTGGCCCAGGAAGATGCGCTGTCGTTCCTGTCCGTCTGCCGGGAGAAATTCGATGTGGTGTTCCTGGACCCGCCCTATCAGAGCGGTTTGTTGGAGAAATCCTTAAAATTGCTGACACAGTTTGACATTTTGCAGGAACATGGTATAATAGTCTGCGAAAGCGGGACGGAGTGGTCCGTGCCCGCGCTGGAGTCCCCCTATGAGACGGGGCGGGAGTACCGGTATGGACAGATTAAGCTCACCATCTGCCGCCGGTCCGGGAGCGTGAAGCGATGAGCACAGCTATCTATCCGGGCAGCTTTGACCCGGTGACGCTGGGGCACCTGAACATTATCAAGCGGGCGGCTGCCTGCTTTGACAAGGTAATTGTGTGCGTTATGGTAAACTCCAAGAAAACCGGGATGTTCTCTCCGGAGGAGCGGGTGGAGCTGCTGAAAAGGTCCACTGCCCGGTTTCCCAATGTGGAGGTGGATTTCTCCAATGAGCTGCTGGCCGCTTACGCCAAGCGGCGGAGAGCTCATGTGGTAGTGAAGGGGCTGCGGGCGGTATCCGACTTCGAGCAGGAGGTTCAGATGGCAGTCATTAACCGGCACCTGAACCCGAAGCTGGAGACCATGTTCCTGGCATCCAGTGAAAAGTATACCTATCTCAGCTCCACCATTGTTAAGGAGATGGCCCGGTATGGGGCCAATCTTGCGGATTTTGTTCCACGGGAAATTGTAGATGATGTAAACCGGCGTATGAGAGAGATGGAAGGAAAGGAAGGCTGACCCAATGGCAAGCGGTGTGGAAGAACTTTTGGACATGCTTTTTGAGATGATCGACGAGGCGAAAAATGCTCCGCTGTCCAGCGACAAGTGCATCATTGAGCGGGACCGGGCTCTGGACCTCATTGATGACATCCGAAGCCAGTTTCCCATGGAACTGACCGAGGCCCGGAAGATGATGGCCCGCCGGGCAGAGATGGAAGCGGACGCCAAACGGAAGGCGGAGTCCATTGTCCGGTCTGCTGAGGAGCGGGCCAAACAGATGCTGGCCGCTGACGCCCTGGCCCTCCAGGCCAAGCAGCGGGCCAACGACATGATTCGTCAGGCGGAGGAGCGCAGCCGGGCGCTGAAGCGGTCGGCCAACGAATACTGTGAGGATGCCCTGCGCCGCACCGAGGAGGCAGTGGCTGAGGCCTTTGATGAGATCAAGCAGTCCCGCTCCCGGTTTCGGGCTGCAGCGGCCGCTACCATCAATAACAACCCTGGCGCACCTGCCCAGGGGGGAAGAATCGTCTTTGACGCAGATAAGGATTGAAAAACAGAACCGGCCTGTGGCGGGAAAGATCCCGCAGCAGGCCGGTTTTTTTATGAGAGTCCCTTTTTATCATCGGTTGCCGGGTTGTCAATTAGAGAACCGTCTTCCTGAAAGCGGGAGCCGTGGCAGGGGCAGTCCCAGCTGTGCTCGGCGGCGTTGTACTTCAGGGCGCAGCCCATGTGGGGGCAGCGGGGGACGGTGGGGGTCAACAGACCCAGGGTGGACTCCAGAACATTTGCCGCCAGCTGAGGGCGGAGGATTGTCCGGAAAGGGGAGAACAGCTCCGTATAAGGATTTGTTCGATCCAGTACCAGGTCGGCCAAAACCGTCGCCGCAACCATAGAGGAGGTCATACCCCACTTGTTGAAGCCTGTCGCCACATGGAGCCCGGAGACGTGCCTGGAGTATGGTCCGATATAGGGTATTCCATCCAATGTCATGCAGTCCTGGGCAGCCCAGCGGGCCGTTTCCCGGGCTTTGGGATAATGGCGGCTGGCGAAGCGCTCAAGTTCCTGCCAGCCGCCGCCCTGCTTGCCCGTCCGGTGGCTGCCGCCGCCCAAAAGCAGCAGACCGCCGTAATTCCGAAAGGACAGCCCCCTTTCGTCCTCATCCAGATACATCCCATGGATGTCAGGGGCATTTTCCAGGGCCAGCACATAGGAGCGGTGCTGATACAGTTTTAAAAAGTAGCTCCCATGTTTGTTAAGAAGCGGGAAATGGGTGGCGACGATAATTTTGTCCGCCGAGATAGTTCCGCCGTTGGTGACTGCCCGGCCGGGAGCCAGTTCCAGGACTTTGGTGTATTCAAAAATCCGCAGCCCCCTGGTGATGGCGCCGATAAATTTCAGGGGGTGGAACTGGGCCTGCCGTCTGAATTTTACCGCGCCCGCCACAGGAAAGGGGAGGGGGAGACGGTTGGCAAGCTCTGCGCCAAAGCTCAGCCGGTCCAGGGCTTTCAGCTCCCGGTCAATCTTCTTTCGGCTGTCTGTGGAGTAGACAAAGGCGTCCTTCTCCTCAAAGCCGCAGTCAATATCCCGGCACAGGGCGCGGTATGTCTCCAGCGCGGTCTGGTTGGCTTCAAGATAGAGCCGGGCCCGGTCCGCGCCAAATTTCCGAATCAGCTTGTCATAGATCAGCCCGTGCTGGAGGGTGATTTTCGCCGTAGTGTTTTTGGTAATACCGCAGCCAATGCGGTCCGCTTCCACCAGAACATAGTCCACACCCGCCTGGGCCAGCCTGTAGGCGCACAAAAGTCCGGCCATTCCGCCGCCGATGATGAGCACATCGGTTTTCAGGTCTGACCGGAGGGAGCCGAATGTGGGAGGCGGCGCCGTTTGAAGCCATATAGAGTCCATCCTATCACCTCATGAAGGTTAGGATGGCTGCTGCGCTGTAAAATTATGCCCGATAAAATCAGTTTCGGCCTTTCCTGGAGAAGTGCAGGCATTTTTCCGGGCAGGCATCCACACATTTTCCGCAGCGGATGCACTCTGGGGAGCAGGAAATCTCACGCAGGGAGAGGGCCACCGGGCAGGCTTTTTCGCAGGCCATACAGGAGATACACCGCTCCTGTTCCCAGTGTATCTGCACCAGGCTGAACCGATTGAACCAGCCGTAGACGGCCCCAAGGGGGCACAGGTACTGGCAGAAGGGCCGATAAACCTTTACGGAGAGCAGGACAATTGCCAGCAAAATTCCAAGCTTCCAAAGAAACAGCCCGCCGGCCTGACTGCGCAGGGCCGCATTTGCACTGAGGAGCGGGAGCGCGCCCAGAAGAGTCCCGGAGGGGCACAGGTATTTGCAAAATGCCGGAACCTTGGCAAATCCGCCCCACAAAAACATGGAACCGACACACACCAGCAGGACCAGCACCACATACTTGCCGTATTTCAGGACGTGGTGACAGGGCAGTCGCTTTTTCTTTTGAAAGACAGGGATTTTGTGTAAAAGGTCCTGCACCAGGCCAAAGGGGCACAGCCAGCCGCAGACAAAGCGTCCCAGCAGGCTGCCGAACAGGAAGAAAAAGCCCAGCGCGGCAAAGGGGACCTGAAAGCCCCTCTGATTCAGCAGTGCCTGCAGGGCCCCGATGGGGCAGGAAGCGACCGCCCCGGGACAGGAATAGCAGTTCAGCCCCGGGACACAGGCATATTTCAGGCTGCCGCGGTATATTTTGCCGTTGAGAAAACCGTACAGGTATCCGTTTGTTACAATGGTAAACAGCAGTTGTACCGTCAATCGAAGTCTTTTCATCGTCTATCCAATCCCAATACACTCCAGACAAATCATAATTGCCTTTTTCCAGATTACGTCAAATTGTCCCTGGACGGCGCCAATCCCGAGAAAAAGTGCTCCAAGCACAGCTCCCGCCGTCCAGACATACTGTCTACAGCCCCTCCAGAAGTCCATTAATCTTTGCCTCCCATGCTGGTTTTTCCATTGCGCCGACAACGGTATCCAAAACGGTTCCGTTCTCGTCCAGGAAGAAGGTGGTAGGTACGGCGCTCACGTCTGTCAGGAGCCCGTAATAGATGGATTCATTGAGGAGCAGATGCGTGTAGTTTGCGCTTGTCTGGGCCACCAGGCTCTCCACAGAGGACTGGTCCTCGCCCTCCAACACATCGCTGACAATGCCGATGATTTGGAACTGCTCTGTGTCATAGTCCGCCGCCAGCTCGCCGAGGGACGGCATCTCGCTCAGGCAGGGGTTGCAATAGGTTGCCCACACGTTGACCATAGTGAGTCTGGACTGGGAAAAGATGTCGGAGGTTACGGTGTTCCCCTCCAGGTCGGTTCCCTCAAAGACAATCGGTTCGGCGGATGGCTCCGTTTCAGAAATGGCTCCGCTTGCCGTCTCCGAGCCGGACGTGCTCCCGGCCGGCTTGTTATCCTTGCCGCAGCCGCTGAGAAGGAGTGCTGACAGCGCAAATATACCCAGAAGTATTTGATATCGTTTGTTCATATATGGTGCCTCCGCTTTTTTATTTTTCTGCCATGGTTCGGCGTTCCTTGTGTGTCTCAAATATAATATATTCCATTTACCGTGAATAAGCAAGGATAATTATTTGCCTGGTATCGTAATTAAGATTCCTGATGGAGGAGAATCAATTCTTTTTGCTTCTGTGTTTGCCGAGAAGGGCTACAGCGGAAGGAGGAGCTCTTTCGGCAAAGAAACGGTGGAATAGCTTGAAAATATGGAAAGGTTATGCTAAAATGACAAATGTTACCGAAACAAAACGGAAGGAGAACAGGTTTCTATGAAACTTACAGGAGGATGGAAGATGGGGTGTCTGCTGGGAATGGCAGCGGCCCTGATACTTACGGCGGGCTGTGGAAGAAAAGACCCTCTGAACCCCGAAGAACCGGTGTCTTTGACGGTTTGGCACTACTACAACGGTTCCCAGCAGACTGCCTTTGACGCGCTGGTAGAAGAGTTTAACGATACAGTGGGCCGGGAAAAGGGTATCTACATACAGAGCTACTCCCAGGGTTCTGTGTCCGATCTTGAGTCAGCGGTGCGGGATGCCATTAGCGGCAAGGTGGGTGCGGAGACTATGCCGGATATTTTTTCCTCCTATGCTGACACCGCCTATGAGGTAGAGCAGAAGGGGGCGTTGGCTGATCTGTCTGCCTACCTGAGCGAGGAGGAGCTGGACCTGTATGTGGACTCCTATATTGAGGAGGGCCGTATCGCTGCCGATGGTACTCTTCGCATCTTCCCCACGGCCAAGTCCACTGAGATCATGCTGGTCAACAAAACGGACTGGGAGCCCTTTGCCGCAGCCACAGGAGCGGCTTTGGAGGACCTGAACACCATTGAGGGGGTAGCGGCTACCGCCAAGGCCTACTACGAGTGGACCGATGCGCTTACCTCTGATGTGCCAGGGGACGGGCGGGCTTTCTATGGCCGGGATGCCATGGCCAATTATTTTATCATTGGGATGCAGCAGTTGGGTATAGAGCTGTTTCAGGTGGAGAACGGGGAAGTGACCCTGAACACACCCAAAGAGGAGCTTTACCGCTTGTGGGAGAATTATTATGTACCCACGGTAAAGGGCTATTTCGGGGCCTACGGAAAATTCCGGTCAGACGATGTAAAGACCGGGGATATCCTGGCCTATACCGGCTCTACCTCCTCCGCTATGTATTTCCCGGATCAGGTGGAGCGGGACAGCGGCAGTTATGCTATAGAGTATGTTGTGATGGCCGCCCCCGTGTTTGAGGGGGGACAAAGCTATGCGGTTCAGCAGGGCGCCGGTATGGTGGTCAGCAAATCGGATGAGCGCCGGGAGTATGCCGCTGTGGAATTTTTGAAGTGGTTTACCCAGGCGGAAAACAATCTGCAATTCGGCAGTGCGTCCGGTTATCTGCCAGTACGCAAGGAGGCCGGCAGCGTGGAGAAGCTGGACAAGATGATTGCCGAGAAAGGGCTGTCTGTGGCACCCAAGACCTATGACTGCCTGAGCGCTGTTTTTTCCCGGATGGACGAGATAACCTTGTATACAAACAAGAGCTTTAAGAACGGCTCCGCAGCCAGAAAGGTGCTGGAATACAACCTGTCCGACCGGGCGGCAGCGGACCGGGCGGCCGTGGCTGAGGCCGTGGCAGTGGGCGTCGGACCGGAGGAGGCCGCAGCGCCCTATGTGACCCGGGAGGCTTTTGAGGAGTGGTACAATGTGTTCTGCGAGACGCTGAACGCGGCGGCTAATGGACAGGGATAGTTCTATGAAAGGAATTTACAGAAAAAAACCGACTATATTCCAGATTTTTCTAATTCCGCTGATCGCCATTATGATGGTTCAGAGTATGGTGACCATGGGTACCCTGGTAATCCGCCGGACTGCCCAGACGCTGGAAGAATATTCCAGCGGCATGATGAGCCGTCTGGTGGAAAACCGCAGGGTGATTTTGGAAAATGATATGAACCAGCGGTGGTCCTCTATCCGAGACCAGGAGTTTGTTTTTACCGGGCTGCTGGCCGGCTGTCTGGAGGAGGAGGAGCTGTCGCTGGAGGAGCTTTTGCGCACCGGGGAGCAGAGAGAGACACTGCTGGAGCTGATGTTTCCCCAATGTCTGGACCTGCTCAGCAGAAATTCCACCACGGGAATCTTTCTGATTCTCTCCGGGCCGAAGGGATGGCAGGCCGGGGAACTGGACGGCTTTTTTATCCGTGACTCTGATCCCCACAGCAACCCTGCCAACTACACTGATCTGCTGCTGGAACGGGGCAGCAAACAGCTGTCTCGGACCTGGAATATTCCGTTGGACACCAATTGGACCACCCGTTTTTCCCTGGACAGCCAAAACGGCGCTGACCGTTATTTTTGTGCGCCCTGGAAGGCGGGGACGGACTACCCGGACGCGGATACAGAAGATCTGGGCTGCTGGTCTCCACCCTTCTTTTTGGAAAAGAACGGGGCGGATGCCTATGAGATGATTGCCTATTCCATTCCCCTGCGGTATGAGGGGCAGGTGTATGGTGTTCTTGGCGTGGAAATTTCCTGCAAGGACCTGTACAGTTATTTCCCGGTTGCGGAGCTGAATGAGTCGCAGAAGTCGGGATACATGCTGGCCGTCCGGCGGGACAGCGGGTATGTTCCACTGGTGGGCAAGGGAATTCTTTACAGCCTGGTCTGTTCCGGGGGGGAGGAGTTCCAACTGGAGGATACCGCTTACAGCGGCCTGTCCCGGGTGCAGGAGGTCCGAATGAACGGACAGGGAGTTTATGCTGTGGCATCCCCCCTGCGGCTGTACAGCAACAATGTCCCCTATGACGATACCGAGTGGGTGCTGCTGGGCCTGAATACCGAGGAGGACCTGTTTGGCATGAGCCGGCAGTTATATGTGTGGGTGCTCTTTGCCGTTTTGATTGGATTGGGCTTTGGTGTGATTGGCATTTATTTGGTGGTGCGTCACCTGACCAAGCCGGTTCAGCGGCTGATGCTGTGCATCAGTCAAGGAATCGTGGGACTGCGGCAGTTTAAGCCCGCAAATATTTTAGAAATCGACGCCCTCTATGATGTGGTGACCGAGCTGACCGAGCAGCAGAGGGCGGCGGAGAATATCCTGCTGGAGGAGAAGGAGCGCTACCGTATGGCGCTGGAATCCTCTGAGGATGTGTTTTTCTCCTATGACCTTCTGTCCAAGACGCTGGACATGGTCAATCACCCTGCTATGAGCGGACAGTGGCACTTTAAGCAAAATGAGAGCGGTTTTGTCAATACCGAGTACATCTATGAGGCAGACCGGGCCAGGACAATGGAAACCCTGATGCAGAAGACAGACAACCTGTCCGCTGAGTTTCGCCTGCGCTGGCCAGGGGAGACGGAATTTGCCTGGGTGGCGCTGTCCGGCAAGGCGGTCTATGATACCGACGGCAGGCGATGGAAGCTGGTGGGCAGCATCCATAATATCCAGGAGCAGAAGGAGCGGGAGGCGGAGCAGCTGCGGAAAAACAACACCGACGGGGTGACCGGGCTGTATGGCTTCCGCGCGGGGATTAAACGGATTAAGGAGATGCGCGGCGTCCAGCCAGACGGCGTAATGCTCTGCCTGTTCCTAAGCCGGCTGAAGGAGGTCAACGAGAAAAACGGCGTTGTTTTCGGTGATATGATTCTGGAGGAGCTGGGCGGCCTGCTCCAGGGGGCGTGTCAGGCCCTGACGGAAGAGACGGCGGCCCTGCGGTTAAACCGGGACCAGTTTGTCCTGTGGCTGGAGGGGATAAGTGAACAGCAGGCGGAGGAATTCGCCCAAGATCTGCTGAACGACTGCGAAAAACGATTTCCCGAGGAGACCTTCCATGTTGAGCTGTGGATTGGGATGGCTCAGGGCGACCAGTCCCGGAGTACCGATGGGCTGATCCGCGTGGCCAGGCTGGCCTGCACGCCCGACGGCGAGGAGTCGCAGCGCTGCCGTTTTTACCGGGAGAAGGTCGAAGCGTCCACTCTGCCGGCCCTGCAGGGCCAGGAGATCGACTCCCTGGGTTATGGCCGGGATATCGGGCTGGTGTCTGTGGCGCTGAACCTGTTTGGAAAGGGCGCGGACTTTCCGGCCCAAATGGAGCTGATGGTGCGCAAGATCGGCCGGCTCTACGAGGCCGACGGCGTGCTGGTGTCGCTGTTGCAGGCCGATTTTAATTCCAGCTACCTGAATTACCAGTGGCGCAGGGACGGTCAGGATACCGCGGACTGTGTACGCAAATATGAGGAGGAGGACAAGTCCGACTTTTACGCATGGCTGGGCCAGGAAGAGGTGCGGTACTTCTCTGCCGGGGACAGCGGACAGCGAATTATTCAGTGCTTCCTGTGCGTCCGGCCAGAGGATCAGGGCGTTGTGCTGCCGATGTATGACAGTGGAAATTATATGGGCAGCGTCTGTATTCTGGGGCTTTCTCCCGACCTGCTGAACGATCCGGAGGAGTATCAGAATCTGGCAGAGCTGGGCAGTGTGATTCAGGGACAGGTGAACCAGCAGCAGCACGATATTGCCAGCCGGGCCAAGTCGGAGTTCCTCTCCCGCATGAGCCATGAGATACGCACTCCGATGAACGGCATTATCGGCATGACTGCCATTGCCCTGCAAAAGGGACAGGGGCAGGAGCGTATCATCGACTGTCTGCAAAAGATACAGTCCTCATCGGGCTATCTGCTGGGGCTGATTAACGACATCTTGGATATGTCCAAGATCGAAAGCGGCAAGATGAAGCTGGAGTCTGTCAACTTCCATATGGGCGAAATGCTGGACACCATTCTGGAGCTGATTACCCCGCAGACCGCTAATAAGTGCATTCAGGTGGAGACCGATATCAGTCTGACGCACAACTGGTTCCTGGCTGACCGAATGAGGATCAGCCAAGTGCTGATAAACCTGCTGGGCAACGCGGCAAAGTTTACCCCGGAGGGGGGAACAATTACGCTGATCGTTCACGAGGTGGATGCCGGCGGAGAGAATGCCCTGGTCTATTTTGCAGTGCGGGATACGGGAGTCGGCATTGCCGAGGAGGATCGGGACCGGGTATTCCGCTCCTTTGAACAGGCTTCCGGTACCAACCCCGCCAAACAACAGGGGACTGGCCTTGGCTTGTCTATCAGCAGCCGCCTGGTGCATATGATGGGCAGCAGTATCCATCTGGATAGCGAACTGGGCAAGGGCAGTACCTTCAGCTTCTCCATTCCCCTGGCCCTGGGAGAGGGTGTGGAGCAGGAGGAGCAGAAGAGGACGGTATCCTTCGAAGGATTCCGTGTGCTGGTAGTGGAGGACAATGAGCTCAACGCCGAGATTGCCCAGTGCCTGTTGGAGGAGCGGGGCTTTCAGGTGGACTGCGTCTATGACGGAGCTCAGGCAGTGGAGAGAATCAGAACCACCCAGCCTGATTCCTATGATGTGATTCTGATGGATATTATGATGCCGGTGATGGACGGCTTGGATGCTGCCCGGGCCATCCGGGCTATGGACCGAACAGATTGCAGGACCATTCCTATTATTGCCATGTCGGCCAACGCATTTGACGATGATTTGAAAAAATCTGTGGAGTGCGGTATGAATGGACATTTGTCCAAGCCTGTGAATGTGGATAAGCTCTATGAGACATTGGATCAGGTGATCCGTGCTGGAAAAGACAAGGCTTGAAAGTTGGAACGAACCGGTCAATTCCGGCTATGCGCCGAAGATCACGGGGAAGATCACGCCGGAGATGACGGCGTGGCAGAACCGGTCTCTGGAAACGGTGTATCCCAAAAGTCTCGGCAACAAAGGATTTTTTGCGGTGTGTTCGTCTTATCCCTCTATTTGGTTTCGCAAAAGTTTACCCTTGCCCTGACCACCTGCGAGGGCAAAAACAAGGGCAGAAAAATCCCACAACAGGATATAACAATGTGTGGCAATCGGAGAACTATGACATATGTGCGAATATATTATAGCGGAGGATTTCAATATGGACAAATACATTTTTAACGAGAATAACGGCCTGTGGTATGAACTGCTCTAGTGACATTGGCCTTACGCTAGATCCTTATTTGAGGGTGAGTCCCCGCTTCTGACGCAGGTCTCGAATTCTTTGTCCCAGCGCTATATAATCCATATCTGTCAACCTCCTATCATGCGGCGCATTCTTGATATGCATGGGTTTTAGTTACCAACATCGAACGGCGAGACGGGGTCTCTCGCTGAAGTGCCGTAGTCAACGCATCCGGGTCGTCCACGATGACGTCTTGCTTGCGTGCTCTGGAAATGGCAGTATAGAGCAGATTCCTGTGAAGCATATTTGCAAAGCCTTTGGAGATGGGTAGTACAACAGTATCCCATTCGGACCCTTGCGATTTATGAATCGTGATGACGTAGGCCAGTCTCAGCCGGGACAAAGGACTTGTCTCTTCACCAGCCCAGGTTGCTGCCCGTCCCTTGCCGCAAATCACGCCATACCCCAAATCTCCGTTGGGCTGCCTTGAATGGATGTATGTGCCAATGTCTCCATTGCAAACTTTTTGTTCCCAGCCGTTCTGTAAGACAATCACTTTGTCCCCGATGCGAAAGGACACATCTTTTATGGTGTTTCCTTCTGTTGCTGGGTTGAGATGTTCACGAAAGACCACATTGAGCGCATCGCTGGACAGTGGGCCGCTGCGGTTGTAGGGAGAGAGGACCTGGACATCGGTGCCGAGCCGGTAGAGATTAATACCGCCCCGGCAAACACAATTTCGAATGGTCTCGTCTTCCACAAGCGGAATGAACTGAAAGCTCTTGTCAAAGCGCAGGTCATCCAATAACCGGCAGGTCTCGAACTCCCGGACATTGTAGGCCAGGGCGCTGTCCCCGTCAGCCTGCCGGTGATAGCTGCCAAGCCGAATATGTGGCACGTCCAGCGTCAGAAGGTCGGGGAGTATGTTCCCCGGACCTACCGAGAGCAGTTGATGGGGGTCACCAATCAGGACTACTCGGCAAGTAGGGTGAACTACAGCCAGGATGCCTGCCAACATTTCCAACGTCAGCATGCTCGCCTCATCCACGACCACCAGGTTGGTACAACTCCAGTTGATTTTCTCACTCAAAAAATCATCGTCCGGGACCTTGCCCAAGGCGCTGTGGACGGTGCGGGCCCGCAGGCCGGTGCGATCAGGCCGCCTTGCCCGTTGGCGCACACACGACCACACCAAGGCTTTTTGCCGGGCGGTGCTCCGCCAGCGCCCGGATCAGCGTGGGCTTGCCACTGCCGGCGCCGCCCAGGATGATGAATAGCCTGTGGCTCAGCGCCAGCCGTACAGCCTCTCGTTGTTCTGGATATCCAGTACGGTCAGTTTCTCCGGCAGATAAGGCTCTCCTAAGTCATTGTGGGCCAGGATTTCAGCCAGAGCTTTGGCAGCAGCATTCTCATATTCCCAGATATTTTTCTGGTAAAGTCGGCTCCCTTCCAAGCGCAGGAAACCCTCTCTGAGCAGAAACACCCGGTCTGACCGGAACTGGTCATAGATCAGGGCCTTGTGATTGCGCTTGGCGAAGCGGTAGAGCTGGTCACTGGAAACGTAGGCGTCCCCGTTCATGGTCAGCGCCTCTGTGCTGTCCAGCAGGTACTGCCCCTGGAGGTCTTTTTCAAATGTTCTTTTCACTGTGTCGCTCCTCTCATTCATGGGAAAACAAAACATCGTGCAGGTACAAGAGCCTACACGGTGTCAAAGAAAACACGGGATGGACCGTCCAGCCGCAGGATTTTTCTTGCGTATTTCCCCGAAAAAGGGTATACTGCTCCTGCGGTGTGGACGCTGTCCATTGTGTAGGTGGGTAGTTCACCTGCGCAGGTGCAGAGGAGGTGCAAACTCCTTTGCACTGCTGTATTTTGTTTTCGTTGTCAGTAGGTATGTGCTCCCGGTTTGGAAAACTTTGCTTTGTCTCTTATGTAACATCTCCTTTTTGACCACAGTCTCAGCGGCCTTATTTTGCTTGGGATATGGTTGGAAAAAGAATAAGGACAAGTCCGATTCTCCTTGATTTTCAAGGGGTTTCCGGATTTGTCCTTATTATAACATACGGGCACGTGTTTACCAGCAACCTGCTCTCCAACGGGGCGGCTCCCAAAGATGTTCAGGAGCTGCTGGACCACGCCGACGTCAGTACTACGATGAACATTTACGCCCACACCACGAGGGAAGCAAAGCGCACCTCTGCCCGACTGCTGGATAAGGCAGACTGCGGGGAGTAAAAAGTTTCCCTTGTTTCAGCCCATAAGGGCAAAAACAAGGGAAATTACATAAGGCTTGAACATTCAATCTGCGGAATCTGCGGAAAACCTTGATATATCAGGGCTCTAAGAGAATTTGACAGATAAATCGAAATATGTCGGTTTGTACTGAGAATAATTCTACCATATCCAATTCCGAAAGGCAATCTGCACTGTGCCCCGTTCCACCTATTCAGGCCGTCAAGAGTTTGAGGATATTTTTCTGTTATTGTGAAAAAAACTTCAAATATATATTTACAGCCGAGGGATGGGGGCTCTATAATAAACGGGCATATAAGGTGAACAGAGCGGTCCTGCGCGCCGCCGAAAGAAGTGCTGCCGTTGACTGATATGGGGGAGGGGTTGTTATGGATCTGCGTACATTGCGCTATTTCACGGTTGTGGCCAGGGAATTGAACATCACCCGGGCGGCGGAAAAACTGAATATGAGCCAGCCGCCCCTCAGCAATCAGATGAGGGCCCTGGAGGAGGAACTGGGGGTTCAGCTGTTTATCCGGGGCAGGCGGCATTTGGAGCTGACGGAGGAAGGGGCGCTGCTGCTGCGCCGGGCAATCCAGATGCAGGAACTGGCGGACAAGACCCGGGAGGAGATTGCCAGCCTGCGGGAGGGGATGACCGGCACCCTCTACCTGAGTATGGTGGAGGGTCAGGCCCCCTTTCTGGCTGCCCAATGGATTGCCGGTTTCCGGGAGGAGTTCCCCCTGGTCCGGTATAATCTGTGGAACGGCAGCAGCGACGACGTACTGGACCGGCTGCACAAGGGGCTGGCCGACCTGGCCGTCATCGCCGCACCCTACGATGCTGAGTATCTGGAGGGTTTCCCGGTGGGCCGGGAGCCCTGGGCGGCGATGCTCCACCCGGCCCACCCCCTGGCCCAGGCAGAGGGGGATTCTATCCCACTGTCCAGCTTGGCGAAAGAGCCGCTGATCGTCCCCAGCCGCAAATCCCGGATCGAGTCCATCCATCGCTGGTTTGGGGAGATCGGGGCGGAGCCCTATATTCTGTGCGAGATGTCCAACTATATGGATGCAGCAGCCCTGACCAGCTATGGGGTAGGAGTCAGCATCTTCCCGCAGACGATTGGCGTGTCCAACAGGCTCGTGGTGTCCAAAATTATAACTCAGCCCTCCCGCCAGGCGGAGTATATTTTGGTTTGGAACAAGGGGCAGTCCCCCTCCGGGCTGACAAAGGAATTTATCCATTATATTCAGGACTGCCTGGAGGGAAAACGAGCATTGTCATAAGGGAGGACGCCCCTGTGCCAACACGGCGCAGGAGTTTATCATATGGAAAAGATATGCTAACTGCAATGATATATGTATTTCCTTTTTTCCTGCTCCTGTGTTAGGATAAGGATGTTCAAAGGAGAAGCCCAAACCCATTGGGAATTTAAAAGGAAAGAGGGATTTTTATGAGGAAACTGTGGAAGATGCTGGACGAGTATTATCGGACCTTTGCCAGGTAAATAAATATCGGCTCCTCTCTTTAGGTGATCCATCCATCACCAAAACAAGGCCCGGCAGTGGAAACACTGGCCGGGCGCATTTTATTCACCATGAAACGGAGGAATCGCAATGAGTATCCATGAGGAATGCGGCGTTTTCGGCGCTATCAGCCCCCGGCCTGGGGATGTGGGCCGGCTGACTTACTACGGCCTGTACGCCCTCCAGCACCGTGGGCAGGAGAGCTGCGGCATTGTGGTCAATGATGACGGGGTGTTTGTCTCCCACAAGGACCTGGGGCTAGTGGGAGAGGTGTTTTCCGACCAGGCGCTGGCTCGTCTGCCCCAGGGGACCACGGCGGTGGGCCACACCCGCTACGGCACCACCGGGGCCTCCAACCGGAGCAACTGCCAGCCCATTGAGGTCAACCACCAGAAGGGGCGCATGGCCCTGGCCCACAACGGCAATCTCAGCAATGCCGCCCAGCTCCGGGACGCTCTGGAGCTGTCCGGGGCCATCTTCCACTCCACCAGCGACACCGAGATCATCGCCTATATTGTTACCAAGGAGCGGCTCAGTGCCCCCTCCATCGAGGACGCTCTCAGCGCCGCCATGTGGAAGCTGGAGGGGGCCTACTCCCTGGTGCTCATGTCTCCCCAGAAACTGATCTGCGCCCGAGACCCCCGCGGCTTTCGGCCGCTGTGCTACGGAAAGACAGCGGAGGGGGGCTATGTGGCTGCCTCTGAGAGCTGTGCCCTGGCAGCGGTGGGGGCGGAGTTTGTCCGGGACTTGGAGCCGGGTGAGATTCTGGTATTTTCCAGGGACGGCGTGGTCTCCCGCCGGGAGCACTGCGGCAGGGTGCAGCCCACCCCCTGTATCTTTGAGTACATCTACTTCGCCCGCCCGGACTCGGTGATTGACGGAGTGTCCGTCCACGCCGCCCGCCTGCGGGCCGGGGAAATTCTGGCCCAGACCCACCCAGTCCAGGCGGATGTGGTGATGGGTGTGCCCGACTCCGGCCTGGACGCCGCTCTGGGCTACAGTCGGGTCTCCGGCATCCCCTATGGTATTGGCCTGGTGAAAAATAAATACATCGGCCGCACCTTCATTGCTCCCGGTCAGGACCACCGGCTGGATCAGGTGAAAATTAAGCTCAGTGCCGTCCGGGAGAGCGTGGCGGGCAGACGGGTGGTGCTTGTGGACGACTCCATCGTTCGGGGGACCACCAGCGGCCGGATCGTCAGTCTGCTGCGGGAGACGGGGGCCCGGGAGATACATCTCCGGGTGTCCGCGCCTCCCTTCCTGAGTCCCTGCTACTACGGAACGGATATCGACTCCCAGGAGAATCTCATCGCCTGCCGCCACAGTGTGGAGGAGATTGCCCAAATCGTCGGGGCAAACTCCCTGGGATATCTGCCGGTGGAGCGGCTGGGAGCGCTCATCGGCGGGGGGCGCTGCTGCGACGCCTGCTTTACCGGCCGTTACCCCACACCGATCCCCACAGATACCCGAAAAGACCGCTTTGAGCGAAAGCTGTCGGATCAGCCCGCGGGCCTGACGGACGCGAAGATGATGGGCTCGCCTTGACAGCTCACCCGGCTGAATTTCACCTCCACACTGCCGCTGCCGGCCAGATTGGGGTAGATTCCGTCGGGGGCCTGGACAGGAACCAGTCCGCAGTTCCCCTTCAGACTGAAGATACCGGTCAGTTGGCGCTCACCAGACTGGTGGACCCCATAGAGGATGTCCCCCGTCAGGGCCTGGAGACGGTAGGTGCTGTCGGTGAGCAACGGGTCCTGCTTCAGCTGGTAGAGCTGCTGAAGCTGCTCGGTCCGGTCCGGCCCGGAGGTCCAGTCCACCGGGTCCTTCTCAAACAGGTTGGGCACATGGGAGCAGCTGTGCTCCTGGCCGCCATAGAGCAGAGTCGTCCCCTTCTGGAAATAGAGGAAGGCGGTCCAGTTGCGCAGGGCGGTCTCGCCGGGGATGGCGGCGGCCGCCCGGAGCCGGTCGTGGTTCTCCAGGTAGCGGAGCTTGACATAGTTGTCCGGGTAGATGGTCTCCTGCTGGGTGACCGCCTCGGCATACCGGCTCAAGGGGAGAACTCCGTCCAGATAGCCCTGATAGCAGGGGTAGATGTCGTACTCATAGCTGAGGTCAAAGGCCTGGAAAATCTCCGAGTCGGACAGGGCGGTGATGCCCTGTCCGCGAGCGAATTGGATAAACTCCGGCTCTACCGACTCGGCCAGCCAGATGCAGCCGGGGCGGACCGTCTCTACCTCCCGCCGGGCCCGGATCCAGAAGTCCAGCGGCACCAAAGGGGCCACGTCGCACCGAAAGCCGTCCACCATAGAGGCCCAGTATTTCAGCGTCTCGATCTGGTAGTCCCACAGGCCCGGATTGGAGTAGTCCAGGTCCACCACATCGGTCCAGTCCCCCACGTGGTTTCCAAAGCTGCCGTCCGCCCTGTGATAGAACCACTCCGGATGGTTTTGGACCAGCCAGGAGTCGGGGGAGGTGTGGTTATACACCACGTCAATGATACACTTCATCCCCAGGGCATGGATGCTGTCCACCAGGCGCCGGAAGTCCTCCAAGGTGCCGTAATCCGGGTGGACCGCCCGGTAGTCGGAGATGGCGTAAGGGCTGCCCTCCCTGCCCTTGCGGGCCTGTACCCCGATGGGGTGGATGGGCATCAGCCAGATGATGTCCACCCCCAGACCGCGGATTCGTCCCAGGTCCCGGCGGACGGCCTCAAAGGTGCCCTCCTGGCTGTGGTTGCGGACAAATACGGAGTACATTACAAGATTGCGGTACTCCTTTGGCGTATTTTTTGCCATATCAATCCCTCATTTCTTGGACTGTTTTTCCTTGGGCAGGCGCTGATAGACCCGCATCTCCCGGTACAGCCGGCGGGCCAGCTTGTCGTCATAGGTGTTGGGCAGGGTGCGCCACTTCCAGTTATTCCCCAGCGTGGAGGGGGTGTTGATCCGGGCTTCGCTGCCCAGCCCCAGCAGGTCCTGAAACTGCATCACCGCCAAATTGGCGGGGGAGGCCCAGGCTGTGCGCATCATGCCCCAGTGGTATCCCTCCCGCCGGCTGAGCCGCAGGTAGGCCTTGGCAAAGGCCACGTCCGCCTTGGAGGCGGACGCCATCCAGCCCTGGATGGTGTCGTTGTCGTGGGTGCCGGTGTAGACGACGCAGTGGGCGGGGTAGCTGTGGGGCAGATAGCCGCTGTCCGGGTCCCGGCTGTCAAAGGCCAGCTCCAGCACCTTCATGCCGGGGTAACCCGAGTTCTTGAGCAGCTTTTTCACCGAGGGGGTGAGAAAGCCCAGGTCCTCGGCAATGATGTCCTTTTTTCCCAGTTCCCGGCTGACCGTCTTGAAGAAGTCGATGCCTGGGCCGGGCTTCCACCTGCCGTTCTGGGCGGTGGAGTCCCCGTAGGGCACGGCGAAGTATTCGTCAAAGCCCCGGAAGTGGTCGATGCGCAGGGTGTCGTACAGCTGGAACTGAAACCCGATGCGCCGCAGCCACCAGACGTAGTCCTCCTCCTGTATCCGTTCCCAGTTAAAGAGAGGATTGCCCCACAGCTGGCCGCCGGCGGAAAAACCGTCAGGAGGGCAGCCGGCCACCTCGGTGGGCAGTCCGTTCCCGTCCAGCTGGAACTGCTCCGGATTGGCCCACACATCGGCACTGTCGCCGGAGACATAGATGGGCAGGTCGCCGATGATGGACAACCCTAAGCCGTTGGCGTACTGCTTAAACGCCCGCCACTGATGGAAAAAGAGGTACTGGACCCCTTTCCAGAAAACGGTCTCCTCAGCCAGCTCGCTCCGAATCCTGTCCAGGGCGGCGGGCTGACGCAGACGAAGCTCCCTGGGCCACTGGGACCAGGCAGCCCCGCCGAATTTGTCTTTCAGGGCCATAAATAAGGCGTAGTCCTCCAGCCACTCCCGCTGCTCCCGGCAGAAGGCGGCGAAGTCGGGCCTTCCCTGGGCCAGCAAGCGGCCGCAGGCTTTCCGGAGCACAGGGTAGCGGGTCTCATACATCAGGCCATAGTCCACCCGCTCCGGGTCGTCCCCCCAGTTGAGGGACTGGTACTCGTTCGGTTCCAGCAGGCCGTCAGCAGCCAGGGAATCCAGGTCGATGAAGTAGGGATTGCCAGCGAAGGAGGAGAAGGACTGGTAGGGGGAATCGCCGTAGCTGGTAGGGCCGATGGGGAGGAGCTGCCAGCAGCTCTGGCCGCCTGCGGCCAGGAAGTCGGCAAATTGGTAGGCCTCCTTCCCCAAGGTGCCGATGCCGTAAGGGGAAGGCAGGGAGAAAATCGGCATAAGAACTCCTGCTTTTCTCACGTTGAAATCACCTGTTTCTTGTAGAATAAAGGGCCGCCTGCCGGCGGCCCTTTCATCAACTGAGCTGAGCGACGCTCTCCCCCTGGATGAGATGGAAGGGGACCAGCTCGTGCACCGGGGGACTGCGGCGCTGGATGCTCCGCAGGAGGGCGTCCACCCCTCGCTCGGCCAGCTGCTGGGTGTCCTGGCGGACGGTGGTGAGCCGGGGCATGGAGTATTGGCCAATCACAATGCCGTCGTAACCCACCACGGAGATGTCCTCGGGCACCCGCTTGCCCAGGTCGTACAGGGCCCGGATGGCCCCCAGGGCCATCACGTCACTGATGGCGAAGATGGCGGTCAGGTCGGGGCAGCGCTTGAGCAGCACCTTGGTAGCGGCATAGGCCTCGGGCATGGAGTAGCGGCAGGGCTCGCACTGCCAGTCCACATCGAAGGGCAGGTCCAGGCGCAGGCAGGCGTTTCGGCAGCCCGTCAGGCGCCGGTGGCTGATCTGGGTACAGGACCAGTTGCCCCCCAGCAGCCCGATGCTCCGGTGGCCCCTGCTGTACAGCAGCTCAATGACCTGCTGGGCGGCCAGACTGTCGTCGATGGTGAAGGAGGACAGGTTTTGAAATCCCAGCTCCCGGGCTGTATTGGTGAGCAGCACGCAGGGGACAGTGATAGGGGAGAAGCCCGCCTGAAACAGCTCCAGATCGCCGCCCAGGAAGATAATTCCAATGGGCTTGCGCTCCCGGCACAGCTGGCAGGCGTAGGCCACCTCGTTGGCGTCCTCGTCCAGGTAGTAGACGGCGGCGTCCTGGCCCGCCTCTCGCAGAAGGGCCTGAAGCTTCTCCACTAGGTCGGCAAAGAGCATGTTCATAATGCCCTTGACGATAATCACAATGCTGGTGCTGGTCTGCTGCTTCAGGTGCTTGGCGTTGGCGTTGGGCTGAAAGCCATGCTTCTCTACCACGGCCATCACCTTCTGGCGGGTCTCGTTGCTGACGTCGGGGTGGTCATTGAGTACCCGGGACACGGTGGCCACGCCGCATCCGGACAGCCGGGCAATATCTTTGATGGTCATACTATGACCCTCCTTTTCGGGAACAATCATAGTATATTTATAGGGCGAATACAAGGCTTACCCCTTCACAGCGCCGGCGGCCACGCCCGCGATGATGTGCTTCTGGCAGGTGAGGTAGAACACAATTACCGGGATGATGGACAGCAGGATCAGGGCCATGGTGGCACCCAGGTCCACGGTGCCGTAGCTGCCCTTCAGATACTGAATCTGGATGGGGATGGTGCGGTACAGGTTCTTGTCCAGCACCAGGTAGGGCAGGAGGAAGTCGTTCCACACCCACATGATCTCCAGGATGCCCACCGAGACCATGGTGGGCTTGAGCATGGGCACCACCACGGAGAAGTAGGTGCGCAGGGGCCCGCAGCCGTCGATGGCGGCGGCCTCCTCAATCTCCATGGGGATGGACTTGACAAAGCCCACGAACATGAAGATGGCCAGGCCCGCGCCGAAGCCCAGGTAGATGACGGGGATGGTCCAGGGGGTGTTCAGGTGAGGGCCCCAGAAGCCCAGCAGACGCACGCTGTTGGCTGTTTTGGACAGGGTGAACATGACCATCTGGAAGGGGACCACCATGGAGAACACGCACAGGAAGTACAGCACCTTGCAGAACAGGGAGTTTACCCGGGCGATGTACCAGGCGGCCATGGAGGTGCACAGCAGGATCAGGGCGGTGGACAGGATGGTGATGACCACGCTGTAGAGCACCGACTTGGCAAAGGGGTAGTTGCCGAAGGTCATGCCCTTGATGAAGTTCTCAAAGCCGGCGTACATCTCCCCGGTGGGCAGGGCGAAGGTGTCGGTTTTTACAAAGGTATTCAGCTTGAAGGAGTTGATGACCACCGCCACCACAGGCAGCACATAGATGACGCAGATGACGGCCAGCACGGCGGACAGGATGGTCTTGCGGCGGGCCTCGGCGGAGAGCGTTTTCTTGGCGTTCATTACTGCTGTACCTCCTTTTTGCGTGTGTAGCCCAGCTGGCACAGGCCCAGTCCGGCCACCAGAACGAAGAAGATCACTGCCTTGGCCTGGGCGACGCCCTGAGAGGAGCCGCCGGAGGCGTTAAAGGTGTTAAAGATGTTCAGGGCCAGCATCTCGGTGGTCTTGATGGTGGTGCCGCCGGGCTGGATGATGAAGGGCTGGCCGCCGGTGAGGGCCAGGTTCTGGTCAAACAGCTTAAAGCCGTTCGTGAGGGACAGGAACATGCAGATGGTGATGGAGGGCATCACATTGGGGATGGTCACCTTGAACAGGGTCTGGGTACGGGTGGCGCCGTCGATGCGGGCCGCCTCCAGCATCTCCCCGGGAACATTTTGCAGCCCCGCGATGTAGATAATCATCATGTAGCCGATCTGCTGCCAGCACATGAGGATAATCAGGCCCCAGAAGCCGTACTTGCTCTCCAGCAGGATGGAGGTGGACCACCAGCTGAGGATGCCGTCGAAGATCATGGACCAGATGTAGCCCAGTACAATGCCGCCAATCAGGTTGGGCATGAAGAACACGGTGCGGAACAGATTGCTGCCCTTGATGCCTTGGGTGAGGAAGTAGGCCACGGCGAAAGCCAGCACATTGATGAGCACCAGGGACACCACGGCGAACATGGCAGTATACCAGAAAGCGTGGCGGAAACCCACGTCGCTGAAAGCCTTGGCATAGTTGTCCAGACCGATAAACTGGGCTCCCTTGATGGTCTTGAACCGGCACAGGGACAGCCAGATGCCCTGAACGAAGGGCCAGACAAAGCCGATGATGAAGGCCGCCGTTACCGGCCCCAGGAAGAACAGTCCCCACCGCCGGGTGGCACGGCGGATGGAATTGCTGCTGGAGATCTTCTTTTTCACGGTATCAACTCCTTGCTCATTTCTGTAGGGGCACATAGTATGCGCCCGCTTTTTGTGCGTTGTGGGATCGCGGGTGGATGATATCCGCCCCTACAAGCGGAAACCGGGGCGGGCGAAGTGCCCGCCCCAGCTTACAGGAAAAGCGCGTGGTTTTCAGATCAGCCGTTGACGTTCTGATACTGCACAGCCCAGCCGTCTACGAAGGCGGTGCGGACGTTCTCCCAGTTGCCGGCGGACTGGTCGGCGTTGTACTGGTTCAGAGCGGCCACCAGGCCCCGGCGGTACTCGTCCACGTTGGGCTGGTAGTTGGTGACCCAAGGCATCACATAGCAGCCGTTGGCGGTGTACTCGGCGGCGTCGGCCAGGAAACCATTGGAGGACTCCACGGCATTCTTATAGGGCAGGATGCCCAGCTGCTCCACCATCTTGGCGGAGGCATCAGGGTCGGACACCAGCCACACCATAAAGTCGATGGTGGCCTTCTGGTCGGCCTCAGACACGTTGGCGTTCACGGCCCAGCAGTTCTCGGTGCCGCAGTTCAGACCAGCCTTCTCCTCGCCGGCCACGCCGCAGTAGTAGGGGATCATGGTGGCGTTGGGCACGGCTTCCGCATAGCCAGCGTACTCCCAGGAGCCCTGCACGGTGAAGGCGGCCTTGCCGTCCTTGAACTCCTGCGCGGCGTCATGGCCGCCGGTGGCCAGGTCGGTGGGGGCGGTCAGACTGTTGTTGATGCACAGGTCGTAGAGGTTCTTGAAGTTGTCCATATAGGCGCCGGTGATGGTGGCGGGGCACTCGGTCCAGGGGTCGTCCTTCTGCTCATAGAAGTACTCCAGGTTGGCCATGTGGCCGGTGAAGCGCCAGGAGGAGGAGTCGTCCATGTCGCAGGAGGTGAAGGCGTCGAAGCCCAGCTCGCCGGCCCGGGCGTGGATATCCTCCACCACGGCCTTCAGGGAGGCGAAGTCTTTGATCTCGTCCATCTTGTGGCCGGCCTGCTCCACCAGGTCGGGGTTGACGATGATGCCGTAGCACTCGTAGCAGTAGCCGATGGACACCAGCTTGCCAGCGTCGTCATAGAGGTTGTAGGCGTCGGTATTCAGCTCGTTGGCAATAGCGGTGCCGGTCAGGTCTATGGCGTAGTCGCCCCAGTCAGCCACGCCGGCGGTGTTGCCGATGACAAACAGCGTGGGGGGAGCGGACTTATCCATCTCGGCGGTGAGGGTCTGCTGATAGGTGCCGGAGGCGGCGGTGATGACCTGGACGGGCACGCCGGTCTTCTGGGTGTAGGTCTGGGCCAGCTCCTGGGCGGTCTCGTCCAGCTCGGGCTTGAAGTTCAGCCAGTATACACGGCCGGTCTCACTGCTGGAATTGCCGCCGGAGGGATTGCTGCCACTGGGAGTTTTGCTGCCACTGGGAGTTTTGCTGTCCCCTCCGCAGCTGGCCAGAAGAGTCAGGGCCATAGCTGCGCTGAGAACCAGAGCAAGGATTTTTTTGCCTTTTTTCATTTCATTGTCCTCCTACAAATAAAATTTTGCCTTACTGATAACGCTACCGGGAACGCTATCGGAAACGTTTCCAGATGGACTGTAATTATCATAGCAATAATTTCCGGAAGATGCAAGTAAAATTTGAGACGAAGAGAAAAAATCGGAAGGTTGACAAAAAGATGACCCCTTTTTTTGGAGGATATGTCAATCCGCTCGGGGATATGGGGCGAGGGAAAAGCGGCCACTCCTCAATGGACAGGATTGAGACAATCCGCCCTCCGCTTCTGAGAGTGCCGCCGCCCAGGATCATATTATGGCAACTATCAAAATATCACCAAATATTTATCTATACTGCATTTTACGGTCTGCTTTTTGACAAACTGCCCCTTGGATTTATAAAAAATCCAAGGGGCTTGATTCTTTTTTGGATAAAATTGGCGGAACAACGCTCCATTTCACATTCGGGTGCCCTTGTAGTTTCCCCGCCGGGCGGCGGCCCCTGCCTTGGGGCGGCGCTTGCGGCGGAAAAAGGTAAGCTTGAGTACCACAATGGCGGCCAGGAACAGTACCACTGCCAGAATGATACGTACCCCCTCATTCTGGAAGAACTCGAAAAATTGCTGCTTTTTATACAGCAGCTCCGACCGTTCCACCGAGGTGACGGCCACCAGGTCCAGCTGGCCATAGACCTCTCCATTGTAGGAGAGGGTCATAATGCCCATCACCTGTCCGGCCTTCACCGGGGCCTCTACCTCTTTGGCGTAGAGGGTGATCTTGGTCTCGATGTCGTTCAGGTCCATGGACTTGGGCAGGGTACGGGTGATGGAGCCCTGGGGCTTCACGTTCACTTCGTCGGCCTGGCGGGACATAGTGACCTTCACCGTCTCCACCGGCTCGCTGTCCTTGGTGATGGTTACCCGCTGGAAGTTGTTAAAGCCGTACTCCAGCAGCCGTTTGCTCTCCCGGAACTGGCCCTGGCGCAGCTCGGTGTCGCCGGGGACCTCCATAGGTCCGGAGCCCAAGATCACGGAGATGAGCACCTCGTCCCCGTCCTCGGCGGCGGCGGCCAGGCACCGGCCCGCCTCGTCGGTGTTGCCCGTCTTGCCGGCGATGCATTTTTCATAGATGTATCCGCTGTACCGCCATGTGGAGACCAGGGCGTTGGTGTTGTACATCTCCCGGGGACCGGACATGTCGGTGGCGTGGAGGGTGTATTTGGGGACCTTGGAGATTTCAAGGTAGGTGTCGTACTCCAGGGCGGCCTTCAGAATCAGGGCCAGATCGTAGGCGGTAGAGTAGTGGTTTTCGTTGTGGATGCCCACCGGGTTGGTAAAGTGGGTGTTCTGGCAGCCCAGCTCGGAGGCCTTCCGGTTCATATGGTCCACAAAGTCCTCGATGGTGCCGTCCACAGCCACAGCCAGCACGTTGCAGGCGTCGGCGTAGGAGGGGATAAGCGTCAGGTAGAGCAGCTCCTCCACAGTGAGCACCTCTCCCAGCTTGAGATTGGCGTTGACGTAGGACTGGGTGACCCCCTGCATCCGGGTTTCCCCGGCGGTGATGGGGGTGTCCAGGGAGAGCTGGCCATACTCAATGGCCTCCAGTACCAGCAGGGCGGTCATAATTTTGGTAATGCTGGCGGGGTAGGCCTTTTCGGTGGCCTTCATGTCGTATAGGATTTCGCCGTGGTTGGCGTCCAGAAGGACGGCGTGGGTGCAGAACAGGTCCAGGTCCTCTTGCCCCGGGACGACAGCGGAGACGGGCAGCAGAGACATGGACAGGGTAAACAAAAGGATCAGGGAAAGAAAAGGATATTTTTTCATAGGAAAATCTCCATATGTATGTTATAATGAGGTGCGTATCCCAGTGTATCGCATATGAGGGGAAAAGGCAATTAAGATTTTTTTAATTTTCGGTATAACCGCAATCGTACTGATTATAACAAAAAGCGGGCAGGACCGCAAGGGGGCACGGGACATGGGAGAAAAATCCAAATACGCGGGGACGGTGCTGGCCCTGTTTGCGGTTTTTGTCCTGGTCTGCGGTACCTGGTATCTGGCCCGGGCCAGTACCCCGGAGCCTTGGCAGGTGTCCTCAGTCCGCCGTCCTCCGGCGGAGGAGATGTCCTCTGAACCGGCTGCGGAGGGGGAAGTCCGCCCGGACAGTCTTCTGCCCGGCGAGGTGATCGACATAAACACGGCGGACGTATATGACCTTCAGCGCCTGCCAGGCATCGGGGAGAAGCGGGCCGGGGACATTGTGGCCTACCGGGAGGAGCATGGCCCCTTCTCGAGTGTGGATGGGCTGACGGAGGTGTCCGGCATCGGGCCGGGTATTTTGGAGGGCCTGCGAATGTTTGCAGCGACGGGAAATGAGTGAGGTTTGATATGGCAAAAATTTTAGTAGTAGACGACGAACAGGTTCTGGTGAAGGGCATCAAGTTCAACCTGGAGCACGAGGGCTACCAGGTTGAGGTGGGCTACGACGGCGAGCAGGCGGTGGAGCTGGCCCGAGAGGGCAGTTTTGACCTGATTCTGCTGGACCTGATGATGCCCAAGATCGACGGCCTTCAAGCCTGTATGCGCATCCGGGAGTTCTCCAACGTGCCCATCATCATGCTGACGGCCAAGGGGGAGGACACCGACAAGATCATGGGCTTTGAGTGCGGAGCCGACGACTACATCACCAAGCCCTTCAACCTGCTGGAACTGAAAGCCCGGGTGCGGGCTCTGCTGCGCCGCTCCGGGGCCACAGAGCAGAAGAAGTCGGAAGCGATACTCACTGCCGGACATATCCGTTTGGACACGGCAGCCAGGGCGGCGTGGCGGGATGGCGTGTCCGTGGAGCTAACCGCCAAGGAGTTCGATCTGATGGAGCTCCTGCTCCGCAACCCCGGCCGGGTGTACAGCCGGGAAAATCTGCTCAACGTGGTGTGGGGCTATGAGTATATCGGCGACTACCGCACAGTGGATGTCCATGTCCGCCGCCTGCGGGAAAAGCTGGAGCTGGACCCCGCCAGCCCCGAATATATCCGCACCAAGTGGGGTGTGGGGTACTATCTGGCGAAGCTATGAACAAGAAAAACAAGGTCCCCTTTTTTGCTTCCCTCCAGGTGAAATACGCCCTGAGCTACTTTGTCATTTTCGCGGTAGTGCTGGTGCTGCTGAACACCTACCCTCTTATGGCATCTCAGGAGCTGCTGTTCACCTCCAAGCGGGACTCGCTGAAAAGCCAGACGGCGGTGATGGCTTCTGCCCTGATGGAGCTGGAGTCCCTGTCCGCCGAGCAGGTGGCCCGGGTGATGAACATGCTGGACAGCATGGGCACCACCCGTATTCTGGTCACCGACCCGGCGGGACTGATCCTTTACGACAGCACAAACCAGCCAAAGGAGGAAGAGACATCGCCGCCTGATGGGGAGGGTGGACCGGCTGAGTACCGCTATGCCCTGTATCAAGAGGTGGTATGTGCCCTGCGGGGGAACGACGTGTTTTACTCCCGGTATGTGAACCGGATGTTTACCTCCACCGCCGCCATGCCCATTGTCTACCGGGGCATGATTATCGGCGCCATTTATATCCTGGAGGTGGACCAGGCCCAGGGGGAACTGCTGTATAACCTTCAGCAGAACCTGCGAACCATCTCTCTGGTTATCGCGGTAGTGACAGTGATTATGTCAACTTTTTTTTCCAAGATGCTCACTGCCCGCATTGCCGCCCTGTTGCGGGCCATCCGCATTGTGGGGGAGGGGGAGTACGGCCACCGGCTCCAGCCTGTAGGGCGGGACGAGATGGCCCAGCTGGCCGGAGAGTTCAACCAGCTCACCGACCGTCTCCAGACCACCGAGGAGGTCCGCCGCCGCTTTGTCTCCGACGCCAGCCACGAGCTGAAAACCCCGCTGGCCTCCATCCGCCTGCTGGCCGACTCCATTTTGCAGACCGATGAGATGGACCCGGCCATGGTGCAGGAATTTGTGGGGGACATCGGCTCTGAGGCGGAGCGGCTTACCCGCATCACCGAGCATCTGCTGGCCCTTACCCGGCTGGACAGCCTGCCCGCTGGAGAGGAGTGGGCGGTGGATGTGTCCCAGGTGGCGGAGCGGACAGTGGCCTTGCTCCAGCCGGTGGCTGATGCTGCGGGCGTCACAGTGGAAAAGAGCCTGAAGCCGGACTGCGCCGTTCTGTGTACCGAGGATGACCTGTCCCAAATCTGCTATAACCTGGTGGAAAACGCCGTCAAATACAACTATAACGGCGGAAAGGTGTTCGTCTCGGTGAGCCGGGACGGGGACCAGGTGCTGCTGGAGGTGGGGGATACCGGAGTGGGTATCCCGGAGGAGGACCTGCCAAAGGTATTCAACCGCTTTTACCGGGTGGACAAGGCACGGTCACGGGCCGCCGGAGGCACCGGACTGGGGCTGTCCATCGTCCGGGACACGGTGCGCCGCCACGGCGGCTGGGTCACCGCCCGGCCCCGGAGCCCGGAAGGCAGCCTGTTTACCGTGGGCTTTCCCCGGTTTGTGCTGGAGGAGAATGAGAGGGGGCGGGGCCGATGAGCAAAAAACGGTGGGTTCTGCTTTTGATTCTGACTCTGCTCCTGGCCGCCTGCGGCGGGGAGACGGAGCACGCAGAGGGGCCCGTCCTCTGGTTCTGCACCGGAGGGGAGCGGGACCACGGCCCCGCCCTGTCCCCCCAGCCCTACGAGGGGGAGATGACCCCGGAGACGCTGCTGTCCGCCCTGCTGGCCGGGCCCGACCAGGCAGGGCTGGTCTCCCCTTTCCCCAGAGGGGTCGCCATGCAGCGGTGGAGCTGGGATGAGGAACGGCCGGGGGTGCTGCTGGTGGACCTGTCTGAGCAGTACGGCGCTCTGGCTGACGTGTCTCTGAGTCTGGCGGACTACTCCATTGTCCTTACCCTGTCCCAGGTGGAGGGGGTTGAGGAGGTGGAAATCACCGCCGGCGGCCGGAAGGTGAGCTACCGCAGCCACCAACTGCTGGCCCCCGGGGAGGCGGTGCTGTGGGACGAACTGGCGGACACCCCCTCGTAGGGGAGACTTGTGGCCGCTCCGACAAAACCCTTGACAAATTCTGTATTTGTCTGTAATCTTAGGACTATTCAAAGGAAAGAAGGCGTTCTCCATGAGCAGCTATAAAATCAACACCAAGTGCGTCCAGGGGGGCTACACGCCCGGCAACGGCGAGCCCCGGCAGATCCCCATTGTCCAGTCCACCACCTTTAAATACGCCACCAGCGAGGACATGGCCAAGCTGTTCGACCTGGAGACCAGCGGTTATTTCTACACCCGGCTCCAGAACCCCACCAACGACCATGTGGCCGCTAAAATCTGCGACATGGAGGGCGGGACCGCCGCTATGCTCACCTCCTCCGGTCAGGCGGCCAACTTCTACGCCGTTTTCAACATCGCCAACTGCGGCGACCATGTGGTGGCTTCCTCCACCATCTACGGCGGCACCTACAATCTTTTCCACGTCACCATGCGGAAGATGGGCATTGATTTCACCTTCGTCTCCCCCGACTGCACCGAGGAGGAGCTGAACGCCGCCTTCAAGCCCAACACCAAGGCGGTCTTTGGCGAGACCATTGCTAACCCGGCCCTCACCGTGCTGGACATTGAGAAGTTCGCCAAGGCCGCCCACGCCCATGGCGTCCCTCTGATTGTGGACAACACCTTTGCCACCCCGGTAAACTGCCGGCCCATCGAGTGGGGCTGCGACATTGTTACCCACTCCACCACCAAGTATATGGACGGCCACGGGGCCGGTGTGGGCGGCTGCATTGTGGACGGCGGCAAATTCGACTGGATGGCCCACAGGGAAAAATTCCCCGGCCTGTGTACCCCTGACGACAGCTACCACGGCATCACCTACGCGGAAAAGTTTGGCCAGGGGGGCGCTTTTATTACCAAGTGTACCGCTCAGCTCATGCGGGATTTCGGCTCCATCCAGTCCCCCCAGAACGCCTTTTTGCTGAATCTGGGCCTGGAGAGTCTTCATGTCCGGATGCCCCGCCACTGTGAGAACGCCCTGGCGGTGGCCAAGTACCTGAAGGCCCACCCCAAGATCAGCTTTGTCACCTTCCCTGGCCTGGAGGGGGATAAGTACTACGAGCTGGCTCAGAAGTATATGCCCGACGGGACCTGCGGTGTGGTGTCCTTTGGCTTCAAGGGCGGTCGGGCCGCGGCGGAGACCTTTATGAAGCATCTTCAGCTGGCCGCCATCGAGACCCATGTGGCTGATGCCCGCACCTGCACCCTCCATCCCGCTTCTGCCACCCACCGGCAGATGAATGACGAGGAGCTGGCCGCCGCCGGCATCACCCCCGATCTGGTCCGCTTCTCCTGCGGCAT
>CANPFP010000004.1 GCA_947573385.1 uncultured Bacillota bacterium
AGAAGCTGGGCCTGCCCCAGGTGTCCTACGCCGCCGAGATCACCAAGGAGGGCGACACCATCACCGTCAAGCGGATGCTGGAGGACGGCTACATGACCATCAAGGTCAAGACCCCCTGCCTCATCACCTGCATCAAGGAGCTGAACACCCCCCGCTACATGAGCGTGGGCGGCATCTATGAGTGCTACTCCAAGCCCTATGAGATCTTCGACTACAACACCCTGAAAGATCATCCCTTCATCGACAAGGACACCATCGGCCTGAGCGGCTCCCCCACCAACATCCTGACCTCCTTTACGCCTCCCCAGAAGGGCGCCGGCATGATGCTGGAGGGCGCTGACAAGGCTACCTGCGAGCAGCTGGCCGGTATTCTGGCCAAGAAGCACATGATCTAAGAAGGGAGATAGAAGAATATGTCTACTTTTAATAGTTCCGACGTCGCCGCCTTCAAGGGCGGAGTCTGGGTATTCTGTGAGCAGCGCCAGGGCAGCATGATGCCCACCTCCTACGAGCTGATCTCCGAGGGCCGCAAGCTGGCCGACGAGCTGGGCACCAAGCTGTACGGCATCCTGCTGGGCGACGGCATCGAGGGCATCGCCAAGGAGCTGGGCGGCTACGGCGCTGACGGCGTGTACGTCTGCGACCACCCCCTGCTGAAGAACTACACCACCGACGGCTACACCAAGGTCATCTGCGACGTGATCGAGGAGTACAAGCCCGAGATCATGCTCATCGGCGCCACCAACATCGGCCGTGACCTGGGCCCCCGGTGCGCCGCCCGCCTGCACACCGGCCTGTGCGCCGACTGCACCCACCTGGACGTGGACATGGGCATCTACAAGGACTTCCTGAAGGAGAACTCCACCCTGGCCCCCGAGCGCATCGACGCCACCAGCCACGCCATGGTGCTGGGCCAGAAGCACGACGTCTCCCGGGACCTGAAGATGACCCGTCCCGCCTTCGGCGGCCACCTGATGGCCTCCATCATCTGCCCCCGGTTCCGTCCCGCCATGGCCACCGTGCGTCCCGGCGTCATGAAGAAGGCCGCTTTCGATCAGGCCAAGGCCGACGCCTGCGAGATCATCAAGCCCAGCTTCACCCTCACCGCTGACGACATGCAGACCGAGGTTGTCGAGGTGGTCAAGGCCGCCAAGAAGCTGGTGGACCTGATCGGCGCCGACGTGGTCGTCTCCGTGGGCCGCGGCATCTCCAAGGACGTGGAGGGCGGCATCAAGCTGGCTGAGGAGCTGGCTGAGGTTCTCGGCGGCGTCGTGGGCGGCTCCCGTGCCACCATCGACTCCGGCTGGCTGTCCGCCGACCACCAGGTTGGCCAGACCGGCAAGACCGTCCACCCCAAGATTTACGTCGCTCTGGGCATCTCCGGCGCCATCCAGCACAAGGCCGGCATGCAGGACTCCGAGTGCATCATCGCCGTCAACAAGAACGACACCGCCCCCATCTTCGAGATCGCTGACTACGGCATCTGCGGCGACCTGTTCAAGGTCACCCCGCTGCTGATCGAGGCCATCAAGGCCGCCAAGGCTGCGAAGTAAGGGATTTTCCATGCGGTTTAAGAGCGCCTGTCCCGGGTTGGGGCAGGCGCTCCTTTTGTGGTCAGAAGGTGAGAATTTCTGTCCAAATATTCCGCGCGATTTCCTCTGCCAATACAAAATCGACGTGGGGATTGTAGATGGATTCCAGATTGTCGTGCATGGCCTTGGCCTGAGCCAGAGAGGAGACCGCCTCGTCGGTCAGGGCGGCGGACACTTTTTTTGCAAACCGCAGGCGGGGACGGCTGCAGCGCAGCGTCTCTGCGTCCGCTGCCGTATCCAGCCGGATACGGCGGCAGGACTGTTCCGGACAGGGCAGGGCAGCGGGACTGGACAGAAAGGCCAGCCCCAGTTGAGGTACCAGCAGATGGGCCATCCGGTCGGGGGCCATAGGATCGGGACAGGCCACTGCGTCATAGCCGCTGGATACAATTCCGGCCAGAAGACGAATAAGCAGCTCGTGTGCCATGCCGTAGCTGTCCGTCAAAGCATAAATTCGGTCACATTGGGCGAAAGCGGTGTCGTACAGGCATATGGGACCTCTGTGGGTGACAGCTCCCAGAAAACGCTGCTTCACATGGCCGGACTGTTCTGTCTTCCGGCGGGGAATTTCCCGGCTCAGAATGCCGCGGGCCCGCTTGGCCAGCTTCTGAGCCAGGGTGTCTGTGAGCAGAACGGCGCGCTGATCCTCCATAATGTCCGCAGCCGCGTTTAAACAGCGGTAAGCTCGCTGATAGCAGCCCTTGTAGCCCGACATACAGTCCGCAATCTTCTGCCGCAGGGGCCACAGGGCTTCCTTGTTGTAGCAGTCCCCCATGTTTACATAGCGTTCTACTGCGCCGGGGTATTTGGGCTCCACCACATGGGGCGCTGTGACCTAAGGACACGGGACAAGCTGTTTGAAAGCCGCTTTTCCCACCGACTCAGCTTGTCCGGCAATGCAGATTTTAAAGCGGTGCTGCTGCCGGAAGGAACAGGAAAACGGGGCCATTCCTCATACCACTTCTCTCAGCGGCGCAGTTCATTTTTCACCCCCGGAGACAAAAATCACATATCTTCGTCCTCTACAAAAGAGTGGCTCATAATATAAAATTCATCCTGGCTGGGCAAATATTTCTTCTCCATTGACTCCAGGCCGCTGTCATATTCCAGAGCGGTCTGCTCGTCGATGTCCATGATTGGGCTGTAGCGGTAAAACCACTTTCTGCCGTCCAGCGCCCCCTCTTTCAGCTCTTTTACCATCATGGCTGCTGGGAATTTTCCGTTGTCATGGCAGATGTTATATTTTTTGCAGCTCTTGAAGCCGCTGCTCACATAGTTGACAGGACTGCCCAAAATGACGACCACACTGTGCCCCAGTTCAACCGCCCGCTGGAAAGCGTGCTCCATCAGCACTTTCCCATAGCCCCGCCGCTGGTGTTCCGGTGCGATGCAGAGCGGGCCAAAGGTGAGGATGTCCTGTGTAGTTCCCTGTTCGTCGGTCAGCTTTGCCTTGGTGAACATGATGTTTCCAATGACCTGTCCGTTCAGCTCGGCGACAAAGTCCAGCTCCGGGATAAAATCCTCGTGTTCCCGCATGATATGGACCAGGTAATGCTCCACACAGCCGGGGATATAGAGATTGTAAAAGGCTTTTCGGGTAATTTTTTCCACGATTTCGCGGTCGGCTTTCGTTTCATTTCGGATGGTTAACATGGGCAGGACTCCTTTCATTTGCATCTCCCGCAAAAAATAGATTTTCTCAATTTTATCATTTATACCCGTTCAGTGCAAGGAAAATTCAACCGCTGGAGACAGTCTGAATGAGGTCCGAACAAACGAGAAACGTAAATTACCGGATTGCATTTTCCATCGGTATGGGCTACAATAGAGAACACCGCGCCCCGTTTGATGGGGTGACTTTACAAAAGTGAGGTTCTCTATGAATCAGAAAGAAGTCAGTGAACTGCGCCGCCGGTGGCGCGTAGATAAAAACGCTGTCAGCCGCATTTATGGCTGCTACGTCAACAGCAATAAGGAGATTGTCTCCAATCTGGATGAGTCCTTGGGAACAATGCCCGAGGAGGAGGCCGAAAAATATTTGGGCCTGCTGAAAAAGTCTCTGTCCGGGGCCTTGGGCAAAAACCTGATCGACATTGTGTTTTCTACGCAGCAGGTCATGGAGAGTGAGGAGCATAAGCTCCTCTCCGCCCTGCGCTCCAGCGCCTTGAAAGACGGCCAGACCCGGGAGACTTTTTACCGGAAGGTGATTGACCGCCTGGATATGGGAGGTAACAATTATCTGCTGCTGATGGCCTGCGATTCCTACGATGTGCCCCATCGGGGGAAGGACGGCGAGGTCCAGGCTGACGGCTCAGAAACCGTATTCAACTACATCCTCTGCTGCGTCTGCCCGGTGAAAATGAGCCGGCCGGAGCTGAATTATTTCCCCGGCGACAACGAGTTCCACTACACCGCCGGACAGGTGGTGTCCGCACCGGAGTTGGGCTTTTTGTTCCCGTCCTTTGATGACCGGGCAGCCAACATCTACAACGCCCTGTTCTATTCCCAGAAATCGGATGAGCTCCACCAGGAGTTTATTGATGCCGTGTTCCACACCGAGCCGCCTATGTCTGCCGCCGAACAGCGTGAGACGTTCCAGAGCACCCTGTCCGATGCCCTGGAGGACACCTACAGTGTTGAGGTGGCCCGGTCTATCCATGAGCGGCTGACAGACCAGATTGCCCAACATAAAGAGAGCAAATCCCCGGAGCCGTTGACCATAACGGCGTCGAATATTACCGCAATCCTCCAGGACTGCGGCGTTTCCCAGGACAAGGTCGGCGCCTTCCGGGAGAAGTATGGGGAGCAGTTTGGCGAGGGCGCGGTACTCAGTCCGGCCAACCTGATCGACACCGGGAAATTTGAAATCAAGACCTCACAGGCGGCGGTGTCCGTCAGCCCGGACCAAAGCTACCTGGTAGAGACCAGGGTGATCGACGGCAAAAAATATCTCCTGATTCCCGCAGAGGAGAGGGTGGAGGTCAACGGTCAGGCTGTAAGCTTTGAAGCGTAGTTCCCGTAAGGAATTTTGTTTAAAACCTGAAAAAAGACGCGCAGACAGCGGCGAGGTTGTCTGCGCAATCTTAAAGGGGAGGACGGATTTTTCCGCCCTCCCCGGTCTAATATAGCGTATGCGCTTCTCAAGCGGCCGAAGCCATTAGCCCAGCAGCTGGAGAACGCCCTGAGGCACCTGGTTGGCCTGAGCCAGCATGGCCTGAGCGGACTGGACCAGGATGTTGTTCTTCACGTAGCTCATCATCTCTTCGGCCACGTCGGTGTCGCGGATGGTGGACTCGGCGTCCTGGATGTTCTCGGTCATCACGGACAGGTTGTTCTGGGTGTGCTCCAGACGGTTCTGGACAGCGCCCAGATCGCCGCGGACAGAAGAAACCTGGTTGATGGCGTCCTTAATGGACTTGATAGCGCCCTGAGCGCCGGTCAGAGTGCTGATGTCCACGGACTGGATGCCCAGAGCCTGGACGTGCATGTCGCCGATCTTCACCTGCATCTGGTTGAAGCTGTCAGCGGTGTCACCGATCTGGAGAGTCAGACCGCCCTTGCCGTCGTTGCCGTTGCTCTTGATGAAGTCAATGGAGGTGTTGGTGGTGGCGTTGACCTCGCACTTGATGCCGTAAGAGTTCAGCTGCTCGGCGATCTGAGCCACAGAGGCCGCGGTGCCCTTACCGTCGTCGGTGTAGATGGCCTTGTAGCCGTCCTGCACCTGGTCGCCACGCTTAACGATCTGGAACTTCTGGCCGTCAATCTCGAACATGTTGTTCTTGGTGGGGTCAGTAACAGCGGAGAAGTCTACCGTAAACTTGCTGTCTGTGCCAGCAGTCGCAGTGCCCGCAGTTGCCTTATTGGCAGTACCGGTGATCTCCGTACCGTTGGAGGAGTACTGCTTCACATCCAGAATATTGGTGCGGTCCTTCTCCTTGTTGGGGTTGGTGATCGTAATCGCAGCGCCGTTAACCGAGACATTGTAGCCAGAGCCGAAGACCTTCTTCAGTTCGTTGGAGATGTTCTCAGCGGTCTTGTTGGTGGTGGAGCCATAGGTGAAGTTGATGGTGGTGTTCCGGGAAACGCCGTCCTTGTCCAGATAGGTCAGATCCATCTTGCCGGTGGTGCCCGCCTTGCCGCCGGTCTCGGCGGTCTGGGTGGAGGTGATGGTGAGAGTCTGGTTGAACTTGTTGCCGGCGGTCTCGGTGACGGCGGACATGGCGGCGTCGTTGAAAGCCGTCTTCACAGAGGTGGCACCGGAGGGAGCCTGCTGGGAGCCGTCCAGCAGCTTGATGCCGTTGAAGTTGGCGGAATCAGCGATACGGTTGATTTCGTCCTTCAGGGCGCTGACCTCTTTCTGGAGGTTCTCACGGTCGACCTCGTCCTGATAGGTGCCGTTGGCGGACTGGGTGGCCAGGTAGTCCATGCGGTTGAGCATGTCCTGAATCTCCTGCATGGCGCCCTCAGCGGTCTTCACCAGGGAGATGCCGTCCTTCACGTTCTTGGAGGCGGCCTTCAGACCGGTGATCTGAGCGCGCATCTTCTCGGAAATAGCCAGACCGGCGGCGTCGTCACCGGCGCGGTTGATCTTGTAGCCGGAGGACAGTTTCTCCAGGTTCTTGGACAGGGCGGAAGTGTTGTTGCTGTAGTTGCGATAAGAATTCATCGCCATAATGTTGTGCTGAATACGCATGGTGTTGTGCTCCTTTCTAAATTAGTGTGCCCGCGGCTTCCCTACCGTGCGGCACAGGTCTGTGGTGCGCCGCCAGAGCGTTGTGGCCTTTAACGCTTTGGCTGACCGGCGCAGTACTTATATTTCAACCGGCTCGTCAGCCGGAAGAAACCGAATGAATCAGGCGCCGTCCGTGCCATTGAGACGCTCCAGCACCTTCCCCCGAACAATGGGGATATCTCTGGGGGCGTCGATGCTCAGATGGACCCGCTCGCTGTTCAGGTGATCGAACCGGACGGTGATGTCACCGCCGATTTTGAAGTAATCGCCCTTTCGCATAGTGATACAGAGCATAGCGGCTCCGCCCCCTTTCCGCAGCAAGACAGATAATGTTTTGGATGAGGTTGTATACAACCTCGTCCAAAAAAATTTTTTTTAAAAAGTCTTAATTCTTTTCAGAATAAGCCGATATGTAATACAGGACAAGCGACAATATCTCATGAAATTTCTGGACGAAAAAGTATACTACTTCGTCCAGATTTATTTTGCGCTTCCGGCCAGTTCTACCCGGAGGGCGGCGTCCCGGAACGTGGTTTTGGGAATACCGCAGGATTCTGCCGCCGTCCGCAGTGTTATTTGTTTGCTCCGCCACGCCTGACGCAGCGGTTCAAAGCCGTCCGGCAGGGGCCGGCGCTCCGGCCCGAAGTGTACGCCTTTGGCCTTTGCCGCCGCAATCCCTTCCGCCTGTCGCTGGCGGATATTTTCGCGCTCCGATTGGGCCACATAGCTGAGCAGCTGGAGTACAATGTCTGAGATCAGTGTTCCGGTTAAGTCACGCCCCTGCCGGGTATCCAGCAGGGGCATGTCCAACACCACAATAGCGGCTTTCCGCTTCTTGGTAATAACGCCCCACTGCTCTAAAATCTCATTGTAATTCCGGCCCAGCCGGTCAATGCTTTTCACCACCAGCACATCCTCCGGCCCCAGCTTTTTGATGAGCTGCCGGTAGAGGGGACGGTTAAAATCCTTCCCGGACACCTTTTCTACAATGATGTTTTCTTCCACAATCCCAAATTTCCGCATGGCGTCCAGCTGGCGCGTCTCGTTCTGCTCCTGTGTCGATACCCGTACATAGCCATAAGTTGTTTCTGTCATGGTTCAGACCCTTTCTGTGAAGTGTGGTGCTTTTATTTTACCGAAAAAGGGACTTTTGAAACATGGGACGGTTTGGCGGCAAAATTCATCGGGATTTTTGCCCTCTGTCAGACAGGGAATGGACAAGTCAGGACCACCCCTTATACGGGTAGTTCTGACTGCACAGGCAACATTTTATGCCCACGGTTTCATCAGGCGTTGTCTGTTGTGATGAAAGTGCAATTCTGCTATAATGGTCTCATATTGATCAGCGGGAGGAGTTCGGAATGAAATTTGAGATTCCCTCTGGAGCGGCGTATATTCTCCAGAGTCTCCACGATGCAGGCTATGAGTCGTGGCTGGTGGGCGGCTGTGTCCGGGATTTGCTGCGAGGTGTCGAACCCCACGACTGGGATATCTGCACCTCCGCCCGCCCGGAGGAGGTGGAACGCTGCTTTGCCGGCCACCGAATCATTGAGACCGGATTGAAGCATGGCACTGTTGCTGTATTGGAAGACGGTACACCCTACGAAATCACCACTTACCGCACCGAGGGCCCATACTATGACGGCCGCCGGCCGGACTATGTGGCGTTTGTCTCCAGCCTGGAGAGCGACCTGGCCCGGCGGGACTTTACCATGAACGCCATTGCTCTGGGGCTGGACGGCAGTCTGCGGGACCCCTTCGGCGGTATGGAGGATATCAAAGCCGGACTGATTCGCTGTGTGGGAGAACCGGCTCACCGTTTTCAGGAGGATGGCCTGCGCATCATGCGGGCCTTGCGCTTTGCTGCTGTGCTCGGCTGTGAGATTGAAGAAAGGACCTCCCAGGCTATCCATGAAAACCGTATCATGCTGGGGCATGTGGCGGCGGAGCGAATCAATGTGGAACTGTGCAAGCTGCTGGTGGGGGAGAACGCTGGGGACATTTTGCGGCAGTATCCAGACGTGCTCTGCCAGTTCTGGCCCCAGCTGGAGCCGCTGGTTACGCTGGAGCAGCACAGCCCCTGGCACTGCTGGGGCGGCTGGGAACACACCATCCATGCGGTAGAGGCTGCCCCCGCCGATGAAATCCTGCGGCTTACTATGCTCCTCCACGACATCGGCAAGCCAAGCTGCAAGTCCACTGATGAGAAGGGGGTTGACCACTTTTACGGCCACCCGTCGGCCGGTGCCAAGCTGGCCGGACAGATGCTGCGGGCGCTGAAATTTGACAACAAAACCCGGGAACGGGTGGGCGTTCTGGTGGAACACCACGATGTCCAGATTCCGTGCCAGGACCGCTCCATCCGCAAATGGATGGGTCGTCTGGGGGCGGAAACCTTTTTCCAGCTTCTGGAGGTCAAGCACGCGGACGGCATGGGACAGGATTGTGAGTTGGTCAAGGACCGCTTGATTGAACTGGAGGAGATGAAAGCGAGGGCAGAGGAACTTGTGGCCCAGAGACAGTGCTTTTCATTAAAGGATTTGGCTGTGAACGGTAAGGATGTGATCGCTGCTGGTGTGGTCCCCGGTCCGGAGGTGGGCAAGGTGCTGAATGAATTGCTGGAGCGGGTGATGAATGGAGATGCAGCGAATCAACGCCAAGAGTTACTGAAGCTGCTGGACTGTGAGCGGAGCGGTGGTTAGGAGATATTTTTCCTTTCATATTTCGAGACTCCTGCTGCATACAGTTTTATGAAGGTGATTTTTATGAAAAATTTGGTTCTGATTTTGAGCGAATGCCACCCGCTGCGCACGAATTTACCACACCAAACCATTGAGCGGACTGTTGCTGCATGGCTTGTAAAAACCCTCCACAAATGATGCCTGTGCCATTTTTCCGGCGCAGGCATTTAAAATGATTTCTTTGCCGCATGACTGCTCATAGGGTGCGTTAAAAGAGAGCAGTTACGCCTTAAGGGAGGTGTAACAAATCCTTTGTGCGATCTATACACGACTGAGCAAGGAGGATGAAGACAAACAGCAGCCCGAGTCAGAGAGCATCCAGAACCAGAAGTCTCTGCTGACCCGCTACGCTATCGACCACGGGTGGGATATCTACGCCATTTACTGTGACGAGGATTTTTCCGGTATTGACAGTGACCGCCCCGACTTCAACCGCATGATCGAGGCCGCCAAGGAGAAAAAATTCCAGATCATCCTCTGCAAGAGCCAATCTCGGTTTACCCGAGATATGGAGCTGGTAGAGAAATACATCCATGGCCTGTTCCCCATCTGGGGCATCCGGTTCATCGCGGTGGCAGACAACGCCGACACGGAGGTCAAGGGCAACAAGAAGGCCCGGCAGATCAACGGTCTGGTGAACGAGTGGTATCTGGAGGACCTGTCGGAAAACGTCCGCATGGTGTTCGACTTGAAGCGGAAGGAGGGCAAGTACATCGGCGGCTTTCCCATATATGGCTACTGCAAGGACCCAGCGGACAAAAACCACATCATCCCCGATCCCGAGGCGGCGGAGGTGGTGCGGCAGATCTACCAGTGGTCGCTGGAGGGACACGGCCGCCAGAACATCGCCCACCTGCTGAACCAGCGGGGCGTCCCCAACCCCACCCGCTACAAGGCGGAGCGGGGCTGGAGCTGCAACCACCCCATCAAGAACGACTTCGGCCTGTGGAACAAGGTGACGGTGGGCCGCATCCTGACCAACGAGATGTACACCGGCGTGATGATACAGGGGCGGAGGCGGAAGGTCAGCTACAAGTCCAAGGCGGTCATCGACACACCGGAGAGCGAGTGGTACAGGGTGGAGGGCACCCACGAGGCCATCATCGACCGGGAGACTTTCCAGGCGGTCCAGCGGGGGTTGAAGCTGCGCTCCCGGACAGACGGCGCCGGCGAGGCCCATCTGTTGTCCGGGCTGGTGAAGTGTGTCGACTGCGGTTCCACCATGAGCAAGTGCTCCAACGGCAAACGGGCCTACCTGCGGTGCAAGTTATACGCCGGCAGCGGCAAAGAAAAGCTGTGCACCCGGCACTCCGTCCGGCTGGACCAGCTCATCGACCTGATTTCTGACCGCATCCGGTACTATGTCCAAACCTATTACCAACTGGACCCTGTGGACCTCCGGCCCCAGAAGGACACCCGCCGGGAGACACTGGAGCAGGAGCAAAAGAGCCTGACCGTCCAGCTGGAGAAGCGCAGCCAGGCGCTGAAAGCCCTGTATCTGGACAAGGTGGCCGGAATCCTCAGTGAGAGCCAATTTGTGGAGCTGAACCAGTCCTTCCTGCAAGAAAAAAGCCGCCTGGAACGGCGGCTTCAATCTATCAAGGAAGAGCTGGCAGAGCGGGAGCGGTCTCAGCAGCAGACGGAGCTGATGGAGCGGGCACAGGAGCTTTTAAAGCTGAAAACTGTCCCCCGGGAGCTGGTCGTTGGATTGGTCGAGAAAATCGAAATTTGCGAGAAAAACCCGGAAACTGGACAGCAGGAAGTGAAAGTCTCCTGGAGGTTTTAATGTACTTATGGCACAATCCCCTGGGGCGCTGTGCCGTCCACAATAGCGGTGGCCTTGTCAGGGAAGACGACGGCGTCCAGGGAATCCGGGTCGCCGGAGCATAAAATGTACTCGGTCTCCAGCCCGGTCTCCTGGGCCCAGGCGGCGACCTTACGCATCAGGGTGGACTTGCCGCAGCCAGGTCCGCCCTTTAAAATATAGATGGCTCTGGCCTGATCCGGGGGGAGCAGCTGATCATACAGGGAATAAAAACCACTGGGGGAGTTGGCCCCCAGGAAATATTCGATATGTGGCAAAGCAGTCATAAGCGACCCTCCATATTAACAATTTTACGCCTCAGCCTATGCCCGGACAGGCGGTTTTGTGCGAAAAACGGCTGTCAAAAATATATCTCGGGGATTGTATCCCGGTTTTGCTTTTGGTATAATGAGGAAAACTAATCTATAATCCGCCGGGGGCATCCCGGGGAATCACAGACTAAATTAGGGAAAGGCAGGAAAACCATATGAACAAGCAGTGGACCGACACCTTGCGCGGAGAGATTGAGGACTTTAAGGAGACCATCCGCGCTTTCGACCAGGGGGAGATCGACCGGAAGGCCTACAAGGGCGTGTCCGGCGGCCTGGGCTCCTACGCCCAGCGGGACGTCTCCAAACACATGCTCCGCCTGCGCCTGCCCGGCGGGCGGCTGACCCTGGAGCGGCTGAAATTCCTCACCGAGGTGGTGGAGCGGGAGCAGGTGGGCCGGATGAAGCTGACCACCTGCGAGACCATCCAGCTCCACGACCTGTCGGCCAATCAGGTGCCCGCCCTCATGGCCGAGGCGGTGGGCTGTGAGATATACACCAAGGGGGGCGGCGGCGACAACCCCCGCAACGTGATGGCCAGCCCCCTCAGCGGCGTCCAGCCCGGCGAGACCTTCGACGTAATCCCTTACGCCGAGACGGTGACCAAATATCTGCTGTCCATCTGCCGGGACATCAGGATGCCCCGCAAGCTGAAAATCGCCTTCTGCAACGGGGTGGACGACTGTGTCCACAGCGCCTTCCGGGATATGGGCTTCCTGGCCCAGCCCGACGGCACCTTCGCCCTGCGGATCGCCGGCGGCCTGGGGGCGGCCCGGCCCTCTATGGGCGTGCTGGTGGAGGAGCATGTGAACCCCAGGGAGGTCCTGTACTACGTCCGGGCCATGGTGGACACCTTCTGCGCCCACGGCAACTATGAGAACCGGGCCCGCGCCCGCACCCGCTATATGCAGGACACCCTGGGCCCCAACGGCCTGAAGGAGGCCTTCCTGAAAAACGTGGCCGCCCGGAAGGCGGAGGGCGGCCTGGAACTGAAAGACCTGGAGGCCCCCGCCAGCATTGCCCGGGACAACAGCGGCACGGTGGACCACCCCCGGGCCATCCCCCAGAAGCAGGTTGGCATGTACGCCGTGAAGTATCACCCCGTCGGGGGACTGCTGCCGGTGGAGAAGCCCCGCCAGCTCTATGAGCTGCTGAAGGATATCCCCGGGGCCGAGATTCGCCTCGCCCCTAATGAGACCCTGTATATCATCAACCTCACCGCCGCGGAGGCGGAGAAGGTAATTGCCGCTACCAGCGACAGCGCCGCCACTGAGTTTGAACACAGTGTGGCCTGCATCGGGGCGGCCACCTGCCAGCAGGGGGTCCGGGACAGCCAGAGCGTCCTCCAGACGGTGGTGAAGGCCGTCCAGGAGGCCGGTATCCCCGACGGGGCCCTGCCCAAAATCTGCATCTCCGGCTGTCCCTCCAGCTGCGCCGCCCACCAGGCGGGGGCCATGGGCTTCCAGGGGGGCGTGAAGCTGGTGGACAAGAAGCCTCAGCCCGCCTTCAAAATGTTCCTCAACGGCACGGACCAGTTGGGTCAGGCCCGCTTCGGCCAGGAGGTGGGCACCGTTCTGGAGGCCGACCTGTCCGCCCTGCTGGTGGAGCTGGGCCAAGCGGCGGCGTCCGCCGGACAGCGCTGGGAGCGGTGGTCGGCGGACCACGCCGCTGAGCGGGACGCCATCATTGCCAAATACGTGTAAGCACAAAAACCGCGGGGCGGCCCGACCGGGCCGCTCTGTTTTAAGGAGGAACGCTTGTGGACATAAAGAAGATAGACCCAAGGCTGTTGAAGGCCATTGAGGAGGCGGCGGGCTTTCCCAACAAGCCCTACGACCTGACAAAGGTGAAGGCCATCAAAAAATGGCCTGATATCGGTCTATGGCGGGACGGCAACCGGGTCGGGGACTGGCTGGAAATTGAGACTGGAAATTTCGACCTGCTGGGGGAGCTGCCCAAGCTGCACACCCTTCGGTTTCCGCATGGCTTTCGGCACAAGAACTACGCCTTTCTGGCCGGCTGTAAAACGCTGAGAGCGCTGGATTTGGGGTGGACGGACTTTCGGGACTGCGCACTGCTTGCCCAGCTGCCCCCCCTGCGGTATCTGTGTTTGCCGCACCGGAATCAGCTGCTCCATGCGGATGTACTGGATACACTGGGCATTGAATTTGTTGAGTACAGCAGCTACATCGTCGAAGAGTACATGCCGGTCCAGCCCGCCCCGGCGCCCCGGAAGAAGACCTACCAGGGGGACGTCCCTCTGGAGGAGTTGCTGGAGGACATCAAGGCCCGGACCAAAGTCCCCGCCTACCGCCTGCGGGTCCAGCGGGGGAAGACCCCCGGCCTGACCGACAGCAAAATCGGCGGACTGCCCTACTGGGACCTGAGCCAGCCCTACCCGGCGGACGAGAAGGGCCAGCCCATGCAGCTGCTGGCTCAGATCAACTTCGGGGCGGAGGACATGGACAAGCCCTTCCCCAAAACCGGCCTGCTCCAGTTTTTCATCGGGCTGGACGAGATGTTCGGCTGTAATTTCGCCTACGCCCCGGACCAGAAGAATTACCGGGTGGTCTACCACCCCGAAATTGACGGGAGCGTCACCCCGGACCAGGTGTCCGCACTGGGCGTTCCCGGCCTGGTGAACGACTACAGAACCAGTCCCCTGGAGGAGGAGCTGGCCATCTATGCGGAGCGGGAGGACAGCTTCGCCAACGACCGTTCCTTTGTCTTTGAGGGCGCCTTCCGGGCGGCGGTCCAGGCGGTGATGGGGGTGGACATTGGGGAGAAGGAATCCTACGAGTTTCTGGACGAGGACGCCTATGACGAGCTGTTCGAGTTCTTCCAGGAGACTGACGACGGCTGCATGAACGGCGGCCACTGGATGCTGGGCTACCCCAGCTTTACTCAGGAGGACCCCCGGACAGAGGACAGCCCCTTTGACACCCTGCTGCTCCAGATCGACTCCATGCAGGACGAGGAGAACAACTACTCTATCCTCTGGGGGGACTGCGGCGTGTGCAATTTCTTCATTGCCCGGACGGATTTGGAGAAGCTGGACTTCAGCCGGGTGCTCTACAACTGGGACTGCTGCTGAACGCCCTGTAGGGGCGGGTATTACCCGCCCGCGATAACGGGACCTGCCCTGAAACAAAACGGCGCGCTCATGTAGGGGCGGCCTTTGGCCGCCCGCGGGCGCATAATATGCGCCCCTACACACGCCATTTACGAAAAGGATATCGAGGCTATGAAACGACGCGTTTTTATTTCCCTTCTGCTCCTCACCCTTCTGCTGGCCTCCTGCAGGCAGACGGCCCAGCCCCCCGCTCAGTCTGAGCTGGCGGCCACACCCTCGGAGGTGGGAAAAATCACCTTCACCGACGCTCTGGGCCAGGACTTCTCCATCGACCCGCCCCAACGGGCGGCGGTGATGATCGGCAGCTTTGCCGACGTGTGGGCGCTGGCCGGGGGAGAGGACACCCTGGCCGCCACAGCCAACGACGCCTGGGAGTCCTACGGCCTGGAGCTGGGGGAGAAGGTGGTCAACATCGGCTCCCCTATGAAGCCCAATGTGGAGCTGGTGCTGGGGGCGGAGCCTGATTTGATTATCGCCAGCAGCCTGTCCCCCTCCAACCTGGAGCTGAAGGAGACCTTCGACAACGCCGGCATCCCCGCCGCCTACTTCGACGTGTCCTCCTTCCAGGACTACCTGGACCTTTTGGCGCTGTTTACTCAGCTCACCGGACACCCGGAAAATTATGAGACCTACGGGACCGCCGTCCAGGAACAGGTGGACGGGGCCATACTGCGCAGGGCTGTCTATAGCTTCGCCCCTTCGGTACTGACCATCCAGGTGTCGGGGAGCAGCGTGAAGGTGAAAAACAGCGAGGACAACATACTGGGCCCCATGCTCAAGGAGCTGGGCTGTGTCAACATCGCGGACCAGGACGGCGCTCTGCTGGAGGAGCTGAGCCTGGAGGCCATCCTCCAGGCCGATCCGGACTATATCTTTGCCGTCTACCACGGCACCGACGAGGCGGCGGCCCAGGCCAACCTGGAGGAGACCCTCCTGTCCAACCCCGCCTGGGCCTCCCTCAGCGCGGTGGAGGGGGGGCGGTTCCATACCCTGGAGCGGCGGATGTACAGCCTGAAGCCCAACGCCCTGTGGGGGGACGCCTATGAGCAGCTTGCGGACATCCTCTGTGGGGAATAAGGGCCGGGCCGGGCTGATCGCCCTGCTGGCCGGACTGCTGGCTCTGTCCGGCGTGGCCAGTCTGGCCTTCGGAGCGGTGTCCATCCCGCCTGGGGAGGTCATCGCCGCCCTGCTGGGCCGGGGGAGCGGCACAACGGCCTCCATCGTCCTCTATGCCCGCCTGCCCCGGCTGTGCGGCTGTCTGCTGGCGGGGGCGGCTCTGGCCTGCGCCGGGGTCATCATCCAGGGCGTGCTGAACAACCCCCTGGCCGCCCCCAACGTGATTGGGGTCAACTCCGGGGCTGGGCTGGCCACCGCCCTGTGCTGCGCCCTGGCCCCCGGCGCGGTGCGGTGGACCCCCTTGGCCGCCTTTCTGGGGGCGCTGGTTGGGGTGCTGCTGGTGCTGTTCATCGCCGAGCGGGCGGGGGCCGCCCGAATCACTCTGGTGCTGGCGGGAGTAGCCATGTCCAGCATGTTCGGCGCGGGCATTGACGCGGTGGTCACCTTTGTGCCCGACGCCCTCAGCGGCTACACCGATTTCCGGGTGGGCGGGGTGAAAAACCTGTCCATGGCCCGGCTGGCCCCGGCCTTCTGGGTCATTTTGATTGCCCTGCTGATCGCGCTGTCCCTGTCCAACGAGCTGGACCTGCTCCTCCTGGGCCGGGAGACCGCCCAGAGTCTGGGCCTGCCCGCCAAATGGCTGCGGCTGGCCCTGCTCATGGTGGCGGCCGCCCTGGCGGGGGCGGCGGTGAGCTTTGCCGGACTGCTGGGCTTTGTGGGGCTTCTGGTGCCCCACATCATGCGCCGGGCGGTGGGCGAGGAGAGTTTTTTCCTGTTGCTGTCCTCCGCCCTGGGGGGCGGGCTGCTGCTGACGGTCTGCGACCTGGTCTCCCGGCTCATCTTTGCCCCCTTTGAGCTGCCCCTGGGGGTGGTGCTGTCCCTGACAGGGGGGCCCTTCTTTATCTGGCTTCTGCTGAAGCAGCGGAGAGGGGGCGGCGGGCTGTGATTGAGCTGAAAAACCTCCGGGCGGGCTACCCCGGCCGCCCGGTGCTGGAGGGAGTAAATCTGGACTTCCGCCCCGGAGAGGTGCTGGCGATTTTAGGCCCGAACGGCTGCGGCAAGAGCACCCTCCTGCGTACAGCCAACGGCCTGCTGCCCAAAACAGGCGGAGAGGTACTGGTGGACGGCGTCCCTTTGAAGGAGCTGTCGGCCAGGAGGATTGCCCAGAAGATCGCCTACCTGCCCCAGTCCCGGTCCGTCCCCAATATCACCGCCGGACGGATGGTTCTCCACGGCCGGTTCCCCTACCTGTCCTACCCCCGGCGCTACCGGAGGGAGGACCATGAGATGGTGAAGCGGGCGCTGGAGTGGGCGGACGCGGCGGAGCTGGTCTCCAGGCCGCTGGCGGAGCTGTCCGGCGGTCAGCGGCAGAAGGTCTATCTGGCCATGGCCCTGGCTCAGGACACGGAAACCATCCTCATGGATGAGCCCACCACCTATCTGGACGTGGGCTGTCAGCTGGAGGTGATGGCCCTGGCCCGCCGGCTGGCGGAGGAGGGGCGGGCGGTGGTGATGGTCCTCCACGACCTGACCCTGGCCCTGCGCTGTGCCCACCGGGCCGCCCTGCTGCATGAGGGCCGGGTCCGGCAGACAGGTACACCGGAGGAACTGTACGGGGGAGAGACCCTGGAGCGGGTTATGGGAGTCTCCCTGGGCCGGGTAGAGGGGCCGGCCGGCTGGCGGTATTACTATCAATGAACGAAACACAGGGCAAAGGCTCAGCCTTTGCCCTGTATAATATATTGGACCCTGTACTGTAAAGTCTGCCTATTTGATAACGCCCTTCTGTAAAATAATGTTGGCGTAGATAGCGGTCTCGCCGGACTGGAGGATACAGTAGCACTGCTTGGCGTGGTCGTAGAACTCAAATCGCTCATAGGTGCCGAAGGCGGTCTCGCCCCGATCGTCGTACTTGGACACGATGTCCTTATACTCCTTGATGATGGGGATATCCAAATCCTTGTCGCAGGCCATGGGTTCCATGGTCATGGCGGGGGTGTCCACATAGGCGTCCAGGGGGATCACCTGCATGATGGCGTCCAGCAGTTCAGGGACGCCGTGGCCGTCGGCACGGACCAGAACGGCGCCGCCTGCCTCAGCCATGGACTTGCCGGGAAAGTTGCCGTCGCCGATGCAGATGCGGTCGCCGTGGCCCATCTCGGCCAGCACCTTCAGCAGCTCGGGGGAGAGGATGGGGGGGATATTTTTCAGCATAGGGATAACCTCCTTATTTAATATCCCCTCCCCCGTGGGGGAGGGGATGAAGCGCAGGCTCAGCGGATATTCTTATACATGGGGCCGTAGGCGGCACAGGCGCGGTAGTCCTGGCCCTCCTTGTCCATGCCGAAGGCGTTCCAGGCGGCGGGACGGAACACGTCGGCATCGGGCACGTTGTGCATGCATACGGGGATGCGCAGCATGGAGCACAGGGTAATCAGGTCGGCGCCCACGTGGCCGTAGGAGATGGCGCCGTGGTTGGCGCCCCAGTTGTTCATCACGTCGTAGGCCGAGCGGAAGGGGCTGCCCTCCACCCCGTCGCACCGGGGGGCAAACCAGGTGCAGGGCCAGGTGTAGTCGGTGCGGCGCATCAGCTTCTCGGTCACCTCGTCAGGCAGATTGACGGTCCAGCCCTCGGCAATCTGGAGGACGGGGCCCAGGCCCTTCACCAGATTCAGGCGGATCATGGTGGCGGGCATCTCGGCCCGGGTGATGTAGTGGCTGGAGAAGCCGCCGCCCCGGAAGTAGCCAAAGTCCGCGGAGGGCCAGTCGGTGGCCTTGGTCATCTTCTCGATATCCTCCTCGGTGACCTCCCACCACTTTTTCATAACGGGCTTGCCGTTCTCGTCCACGCACTCGCCGCAGGCGTCCAGGCAGGCGGCGCCGGAGTTGATCAGGTGGATAAAACCGCCGTTCTCCTTGGCCACGCCCTCCAGCTCATAGCCGGTGGCCCGCTTGGTGGCTTCGGGGGACCAGTAGGTGCGCACATCGGCGAAGATCTGGGCCCGGTTGGTGAGCAGCTTCATGAACAGCATCCCCAGGCCGTTGAGCACGTCGTTCTCGGTGGCCAGGATATAGGGCTCCCGGGCGCCGCTGTAGTCAAAGCTGGAGTTGAGCAGGGCCTCAGGGTAGTCGCAGTTGGGATAGAAGTCGGTCCACTGGCGCTGGCCCTGGAAACCGCCGGCGATGGCGTTGTGGCCCACCATCTCCTCCTCCCGGCCCTCAGGCAGGTTGGGGTTGCCGTTCATCAGATCCTTGATGATGCAGTACATCTTAACGGTGAACTCCCACGCCTCCGCCTTCTTCTCGGGGGACGCCTTGACAAAGTCGGGATTCTTGTCCCAGCCCTCCTTGCAGTGTTCCTTGGTCCAGGCCAGAGCCTTTTGGAACTCGGCCTCGTCATAGATACCCTCGGTCATGCGGCGGATGATCTCCACCTCGTCCACGGATTCCACCCGCATGCCCAGGTAGTCCTGAATAAACTCCTGGTCGATGATGGAGCCGCCGATGCCCATGCACATGGAGCCGATCTGGAGGTAGCTCTTGCCCCGCATGGTGGCCACGGCCACGGCGGCCCGGCCGAAGCGGAGCAGCTTCTCCCGCACGTCGGCGGGGACGTCGGTGACCTCGTCCAGATTCTGCACCTCATGGCCGTAGATGCCGAAGGCGGGCAGGCCCTTCTGGGCGTGGGTGGCCAGCACGGAGGCCAGATACACCGCGCCGGGGCGCTCGGTGCCGTTGAAGCCCCACACGCCCTTGATGGTCATGGGGTCCATGTCCATGGTCTCGGCGCCGTAGCACCAGCAGGGGGTGACGGTGAGGGTGATGTCCACGTTTTCCTTCTTGAACTTGGCGGCGCAGGCGGCGGCCTCGGCCACACGGCCGATGGTGGTGTCGGCAATGACCACCTTCACCGGCTCGCCGTTGCTGTAGAAAATGTTCTCCTCAAACAGCTTCTTGGCGGCCTGGGCCATGGCCATGGTCTGGTCCTCCAGGGACTCCCGGACCTTCAGGGGGCCGCGGCGGCCGTCGATGGTGGGACGGATGCCGATGACGGGATACTCGCCGATGTACCGGTTCTTTGCCATAATAATCTTCCTCCTTGTATTGACTGTTCCGCCGTGTCCGGCGGGGGTGTATGGAATTTATAAGACGCTCCGGAAAGCGTGATATACTAAAATTGCAGGCTGCACTTCAGCCGGACGGTACGGGGCGGGTCCCCGTCCCCCTCCAGCCGCCGGATAAGCCACTGGGCGGCGGTGCGGCCGATCTCCTGCTCAGGCTGGTAGACCACCGGCAGGGGGGGCGTCATCATAGAGCAGACGTCCACGCAGTCGTAGCCGAACACTGTCACGTCGTCGGGGATGTTCACCCCACGCTCCCGGGCGGCGGTGATTACCCCGATGGTGATGTCGCTGTTGGTGGAGAAGATGGCGGTGGGCGGTGCAGCCAGGCCCATCATGTGCAGAAAGCCCTGGTAGCCGGTGGCGAAGATAAGCTCCCCCCGGAGGACCAGAGAGTCGTCGTAGGGGATGCCGTTTTCCTCCAGCGCCCGGAGGTAGCCGGCGATGCGCTCCCGGGCCGTCTGGATGGAGCCGGGGCCGGTGATGGCAGCGATGCGGCGGTGTCCGCTGCGGATCAGGTGGCTGACCGCCTGGCAGGAGACCTCGGTATTGTCGGTGAGCACCGCATCGGCGCAGACACCGGGGATAGCCCGGTCCACCTGGACCACCGGCACGCTCCGGTTGGCGATGATCTCGGAAAATTCATCGGCGGTGAGGTTTTCTGGCAGATAGATCAGGCCGTCCACCCCGGTGCTGACGAGAAAGTTGAAATAGTCCCGCTCCAGCCCGTGGTCGGAGGAGTAGCAGGAGATGATGGTGTGGTAGCCCCTCTCTCGGAGCACCTTGTCCAGGGCGGTGAATATCTGGCTGTAGAAGGGGACGCTGAGGGTGGGCAGCAGGATGCCGGCGGAATGGCTGCGCTGGGTCTTCAGGCTCCGGGCAAAGGGATTGACCCGGTAGTCCAGGGCGGCGATGGCCCGCCGGATGGATTCCAGATTGGCCGGACGCACTTGTCCGCCGTTGATGTATTTTGAGACGGTGGACTGGGAAACCCCTGCCATCCGGGCCACATCCTTGATTGTCGCCATATAACCTCCCTGAAAACGAATCGTTTCGCGCAAAAAACCCTGTTTTGCTTGCGCTCCTTTTATGATATAGAAAAAGCTTTGTGCTGTCAATACAAAAATTTATAAAAAATGTCTTGCAATTTGTGCGGAAGTCTATTATAATAGGAAACCGAACAGAAAAAACAGCTTGAAATTACCCTAAAAAACGAAACGATTCGAGTTTTAAACCGGAGATTTAGCCATTAAAACTAAAAAATGGAGATGTAATTTGTACAGAACGACGGAAAAACCGGCGGACATATGCCCGCCGTGAAAGCAGTACGAGTTTTATTTAAGATTGGGAGGGAAGAACTGGAATGGGTGAAGTGATCCTAAAAATGGACGGCATCCAGAAATACTTTCCCGGTGTCCACGCGCTGGACAACGCGCACCTGGAGGTGCGGGCCGGAGAAGTGATGGCCCTGGTGGGAGAAAACGGGGCGGGCAAGTCCACCCTGATGAAAATTCTCACCGGCATCTACCAGAAGGACGGGGGCTCCATTGAGTATTTCGGCCAGGAGATCGAAATCCACGGCCCCCGGGACGCGCAGAGCAAGGGCATCTGCATCGTCCACCAGGAGCTGAACCTGATGCAGGACCTGACGGTGGCGGAGAATATCTTCATCGGCCGGGAGCCCAGCAAGGGCCTGTTCCTGAACCAGGGGGAGCAGAACCGGATGACGGAGGAGCTGCTCTCCTCCCTCCACCTGAACATCAACGCCAGAACCCAGATCAAGCGGCTGACGGTGGCCAAGCAGCAGATGGTGGAGATTGCCAAGGCTCTGTCCTACCAGAACACCAAGGTGCTCATTATGGATGAGCCCTCCACCGCCCTCACCGCCAGCGAGATTGAGGACCTGTTCACCTTTATCCGCCAGCTGAAGGCCACCGGGGTGGGCATCGTCTACATATCCCACCGCATGGACGAGCTGAAGCAGATCACCGACCGGATCACCGTCATGCGGGACGGCCAGTACGTTGACACCGTGAACACCGCCGACACCACCATCGACCAGGTGGTGCAGATGATGGTGGGCCGGGTGATCTACGAGGAGCCCAAGAGCCATTCCAACGTGCCCCCGGACGCCGAGGTGGTGCTGGAGGCCGAGGGTCTCACCTCCCTGGACGTGAAAAACGTCTCCTTCAAGCTCCACAAGGGCGAGATTCTGGGCTTTGCCGGCCTGATGGGCGCGGGGCGCACCGAGACCATGCGCCTGCTGTGCGGCGCCGACAAGCGGGACAGCGGCACCATCAAGGTGCGGGGCAAGGAGGTCAATATCCGCAGCCCCAAGGACGCGGTGAACGCCGGCATCGGCTATCTGTCGGAGGACCGGAAGCTCTTTGGCCTGTGCCTGGGGCTGAGCGTGGCCGACAACACCGCCCTGCCCTCGCTGGATAAGCTGTCCGGCCCCCTGTTTGTGGACGACGGCAAAATCCACAAGGCCGCCACTGAGTATGTGGACAAAATCCGCATCAAGACCCCCACGGTGAAGACCCTGATCCGCAGCCTGTCCGGCGGCAACCAGCAGAAGGTGGTTATTGCCAAGTGGCTCCACCGGGACTGCGACGTGCTGATCTTCGACGAGCCCACCAAAGGCATCGACGTGGGTGCCAAGAGCGAGATATACAAGCTGATGAATCAGCTGGCGGCGGAGGGCAAGTCCATCATCATGATCTCCTCCGAGCTGCCCGAGCTGCTGCGTATGTCTGATCGGGTGGTGGTCATGTGCGAGGGCCGGGTCACCGGGGAGCTGGATATCTCCGAGGCCACCCAGGAGCGGATTATGACCTTTGCCACAAAACGTGAACTGGAGGAAGCAGTATGAAACTGAATGAAAAAAAGATTGACATGCAAAAAGTGCTGGCCCCGGCGGCACTGGTCATCCTGTATGTGTTCTTCTCCGTTGTGGGCGACGGATTCCTCAGTATGACTGTCTTCAAGAACATCCTGGAATCCAGCTACTACATCGGCTTCATGGCCTTCGGCGTTACCTTTATCATCATCACCGGCGGCATCGACCTGTCCCTGGGCACCGTGATGATGTGCGCTGCCCTGCTGGGCGCGTATACCTTCAAGCAGCTGCACTTCCCGCTGATTGTCTCCCTGCTGGTGGCTGTGCTGGTAGGCGCCGTGTTCGGCTTCCTCAACGGCGTGATGGTGGCCAAGCTGAAGCTGCCCCCCTTCATCGCCACGCTGGGCACCATGATGATGAGCCAGGGCTTCGGCTCCATCATCACCAAGGTGCAGTCTCAGACCTGGCCCACCGCCACCGAGCCCGTGGGCGGCTGGTTCAAGAAGGTGTTCATCCGGGCCGATCTCTTTGGCGTAAAGGGCTTCCCTGTGGGTGTGTTCTGGCTTATCGGCTTCTTTGTCATCGCCGCCCTGATCCTCCACAAGACCAAGTTTGGCCGCTATGTGTTTGCCATCGGCTCCAATGAGGAGGCCGCCCGGCTCAGCGGCATCAATGTGGACAACTGGAAGATCGCCGTCTACACCCTCAGCGGCATCTTTGTGGGCCTGTCCGGCATCATGTACGCCGCGGCCTACACCACCATTACCCCCGGCACCGGCAACGGCCAGGAGATGAACGGCATCACCGGCGTGGTCATCGGCGGCACCTCCATGTCGGGCGGCTCGGGCACCATGGTGGGCACCCTCATCGGCGTGTTTATCATGTCTGTGCTGAAAACCGGCCTGTCCAACCTGAACCTCCAGGCCCCCTGGCAGACCTTCTTCACCGGCCTGGTGGTCATCGGCGCCGTCCTGCTGGACATCCAGCGCACCAAGGCGGCCAACCGGGTGAAGAAGTCCTGATTTGGTATTAAGCGGGGCGCAATCGTCCCCTTAATAGATAACGAACCGAAAATTTTAAGGAGGAAATGTAATGAACAAGAAAAGACTGTTTGCAGCGATCCTGTCCGCGGCCATGATGCTCTCCCTCGCCGCCTGCGGCGGCGGCGACAAGGGCGGCACCAGTGGCAGCCAGCCTTCCGGAGGCAGCCAGCCCTCCGGCGGCTCCAGCACCAGCCAGCCCTCCGGCGGCGACGGCGAGAAGATATTCATCCCCGTTATGGCCAAGGGCTTCCAGCACCAGTTCTGGCAGGCCGTTAAGCAAGGCGCTGACGCCGCCGCAGCCGACCTGGGCGTGGAAATCTACTTCGACGGCCCCGGCTCTGAGACCGAGATTGACAAGCAGGTGAACATGGTCAAGGACCAGATGGCCAAGAACCCCAAGGCCATGGCTCTGGCGGCCCTGTCCACCGACGCCGTGAAGGAAATTCTGGCTGAGTGCGCCGAGAAGAACATCCCGGTCATCGGCTTTGACTCCGGCGTGCCCGACGACACCAGCGGCGCCGTGAAGGCCACCGCCGCCACCAACAACGAGGCCGCCGCCGCCCTGGCCGCCGAGAAGTTCGGCGAGCACGAGGGTCTGGTTGCCAAGATGCAGGCCGCCACCTCCGCTGAGCCCGTTGTCATCGGCTGTATCTCTCAGGACGCCGTCTCCGCCTCCGTCACCGGCCGCACCATCGGCTTCGTGAACAAGATGGCCGAGATCGCTGAGAAGTATCAGCCCGGCAAGGTCTCCATCGAGGGCCACACCCTGTGGGAGAAGAAGGTTGCCGATCCTGCCATCATCATCCGCGTTGAGATCTCCGCCACCACCGAGGCCACCGCAGTGCAGACTGCCGCCACCTCTCTGCTGGGTGCCAAGGGTCTGGCCGCCGTGTTCTGCTCCAACGAGGGCGCTGTGACCGGCTTCCTGGCCGCTGTCTCCGACGGTGAGGACCTGGCCGAGGGCGGCCGCTACGCCGACCTGGTCGTGGCTGGCTTCGACGCCGGCGCCGCTCAGAAGAACGCTGTCCGTCAGGGCTGGTTCTATGGTTCCGTCACTCAGGACCCCTATCAGATCGGCTACAAGGCCGTTGAGATGGCTGTGAAGGCCGCCAATGGTGAGGCCGTCTCCGATGTGGACACCGGCGCTCAGTGGTACAATGCCGAGAACATCGACGACGAGATGATCGCCCTGCTGGTCTACGATTAATTCAAAGGCTTTACATCATTTAGATTGTCAGGCTGAACGAATCCCGGCCGGCGCCGCAGCCTCTGCGGCGCCGGGCCGGTGCAAATTAAAAAACCCGCGCCAATGGTCCGGACACGGGGGCTTTTTAATATACCCCACCAGATCGCCGTCGACCAGGGGGGCAGCAACGGCCGAACTATCCTGGGCCGGTTTGACGGGGAGCGGCTCACCATGCAGGAGCTGCACCGGTTTGAAAACAATTACATCGAAATGAACGGGGTGTTCTACTGGGACACGCCCTATCTATACAGCCAGCTGAAGCAGGGCCTGCTGGCCTTCCGCCAGGGGGGCTTTGGTCCGCTGGACTCCTTCGGCATCGACACCTGGGGGGTGGACTACGGCCTTCTGGACAAAAACGGCCACCTGGCCGGGGTGCCCCGGTCCTACCGGCTGGGGGTCCAGGCCGACGTGGACGCCGTCACCGCCAAAATTCCGGCGGACACCCTCTATGCCCGCAGCGGCATCGACCCCTCCCTCACCTTCAACACCCTGTATCAGCTCTGCCGCCGCCAGCGGGAGGGGGATGCCGCCCTGGCCGCCGCTGAAAAGCTGCTCCTCACCCCCGACCTGCTGGGCTACTTCCTCACCGGCGCGGCGGGGACGGAGTACACCATCGCCACCACCACCCAGCTCTACAACCCCACCGCCCGGGACTGGGACTGGGCCACCATCGACGAGCTGGGCCTGCCCCGGCACATCTTTACCGAGATCCAGCCCAGCGGCACCATCCGGGGCCATCTGCGCCCCGAGCTGTGCGAGGAGCTAGGCCTGAACCCCGCCGCCTTTGTGGCGGTGGGCAGCCACGACACCGCCTCCTCGGTGGCCGCCATCCCCGGGGAGGGCAGCTTTGCCTTCTGCTCCAGCGGCACCTGGTCGCTGTTCGGGGTGGAGACCGACCGCCCCGTGCTGGAGCTGGGGGCGGGCTCCGGCTTCTCCAACGAGGGCACCATCCAGGGCGGCTTCCGGCCGCTGAAGAACATCATCGGCCTGTGGATCGTTCAGGAGTGCCGCCGGGACTGGCAGAAGGAGGGGCAGGACCTGTCCTGGGACGATATCGTGGCCCAGGCCCGCTCTGCCGCCCCCCTGCGCTCCATCATCGACACCGACAGCCAGGAGTTCTACGCCGGCGGCGGTATGGTGAAGAAGATTCAGGATTACTGCGCCCGGACGGGCCAGCCCGTCCCCGAGACGGTGGGGGAGATCGCCCGGTGCGCCTACGAGTCCCTGGCCCTGAAATACCGCAAGGCCCTGGAGGGGCTGGAGGAGATGAAGGGGGAGCCCATCCGATCCCTGAACATCGTGGGCGGCGGCATCCAGAACAAGCTGCTTAACCAGATGGCGGCCGACGCCACCGGCCGGCCCGTGGTCATCGGCCCCATTGAGGGGGCGGCTATGGGCAACCTGCTCACCCAGGCCGTGGCCCTGGGGGACATCCCCGACGTGACGGGCCTGCGCCGGATCGTACGGAGCAATGTGGAGGTGGACACCTATACCCCCAACCACACGGAAGAGTGGGAAGCGGCCTATCGCAAGCTGGAAGCTCTAATGAAATGAGAGGTGCAATTCAATGAGCGTAGACATGACAAAGTGGCAGGAAATAGCCAAATCGCGCATCCACGACCGGCCCGCCGGAGCGGGACGGCTGGCGGGGAAGATCGCCATTGTCACCGGCGCGGCCCAGGGCTTCGGCAAGGGCATCGCTGAGGAGCTGTATAAAGAGGGGTGCACGGTGGTCATCGCTGACATGAACCAGTCCCTGGCCGAGACGGTGGCCGGGGAGCTGGGGGAACGGGCCTGCGCCATCCCGGTAAACGTCTCCGACGAGGAGAGCGTGGCCAATATGGTGGCCCAGACGGTGGAGAAGTACGGCGGCCTGGACCTGATGCTGGCCAACGCCGGTGTGGTCCGCTCCGGCCCTCTGGCCACCTTTGAAAAGAAGGACATGGAGTTTGTCACCTCCATCAACTACACCGGCCTGTTCCTGTGCTGCAAATACGCCGCCATCATCATGCAGGCCCAGCACGAGGCCGACCCGGCCGCCATGTTCGACATCGTCGCCATGTCCTCCAAGTCGGGGCTGGTGGGGTCCAACAAGAACTTTGCCTATGCCGGCTCCAAGTTCGGGTCCATCGGCCTGGTCCAGAGCTTTGCTCTGGAGCTGTGCGCCTACAACATCAAGGTGAACGCCATCTGTCCCGGCAACTACCTGGACGGCCCCCTGTGGACCGACCCGGTGCGGGGCCTGTTCGTCCAGTACCTGGAGGACGGCAAGGTTCCCGGGGCCAAGACGGTGGACGATGTGCGCCGCTTCTACGAGGCCAAGGTGCCCATGAACCGGGGCTGTCTGCCCCTGGACGTGGCCCGGGCGGTGATGTACTGCGTGGAACAGCAGTATGAGACGGGCCAGGCCATCCCCGTCACCGGCGGCCAGGTCATGCTGGCGTAAGGAGCGGCCATGATCGACATTGAAATTCTGAACCGTCTCAACGCCCCCACCCGGGGGTCGCGGCTGGCCAATCTGAAGGCCCTGCTGGGGGAGACGAAATTCCCCCCCGTAGTGCCTGAGTATATCAACAACCACATCCACACCACCTACTCCTTCTCCCCCTACTCCCCCACGGCGGCGGTGTACGCCGCCCGGGCGGAGGGCCTGTGCACGGCGGGGATCATCGACCACGACTCCATCGCCGGGGCGGAGGAGTTCCTGGCGGCGGCGGAGCTGGCGGGGATGCCCGCCACCATCGGCATGGAGTGCCGGGCGTCTATGGCGGGCACCCGATTGGAGGGCCGCCGCACCAACAACCCGGACCAGGCGGGGGTCAGCTATATGACCATTCAGTCGGTGCCCCACGACAAAATCCCGGTGCTGGACAAATTCTTTGCCCCCTACCGGGAGATGCGCCACACCCGGAACCGGAAGATGACGGACAATATCAATGGTCTTCTGCCCGGTATCGGCCTGGACTACGACCGGGATGTGCTCCCCCTGTCCCTGGCCCATGAGGGGGGCGGGGTGACCGAGCGGCATCTGATGTATGCTCTGGCGAAAAAGCTGGTGGAGCAGACGGGCAGGGGCCGGCCTGTGATAGAGCGGTTGACGGGTATGGGCATCGCCCTGTCGGACAAGCAGCGGGCCCTGCTGGGGGATGTGGAATACCCCTTCTACGAGTATGACCTGCTGGGTATCCTCAAAGGGGCCTTTGTGGGGAAAATCTACGTGGATGCAGATGAGGAATGCCCCAGGGTGTCCCGGCTGGTGGAGCTGTGCCGGGAGGTGGATGCCTGCCTGTGCTACGCCTACCTGGGGGACGTGGCCGACAGCGTCACCGGGGACAAAAAGGCCCAGAAGTTTGAGGACGACTACCTGGAGGATGTCTTTGAATGTCTCCGGGAGGAGGGAGTGTGGGCAGTGACCTACATGCCTACCCGGAATACCCCCGCCCAGCTGGAGCGGCTGCGGGGCCTGTGTGAGCGTTACGGTATGTTCCAGGTCTCCGGGGAGGATATCAACACCCCACGGCAGAGCTTTGTCATTAAGGCGATGGAAAATCCCCTGTTTGCCAACCTGATCGACGCCACCTGGAAGCTCATCGAGCACGAAAAGAGCGGGGCGCCCCTGCGATAGAAAAAAGCCCCCCTTGCCAAAGGGGGGAGGGCCGCGCGAAGCGTGGCGGGGGGATTCCGTTTACAAGAAAGTTTTCGATGAGCCGAATCCCCCAGTCACCGCCTGCGGCGGTGCCAGCCCCCTTTCACAAGGGGCCTTTGGCAGAGACCTGAAGCGTTACAGCGAAAATGAAAACGACAGCAAGGAGGAACGCGTTATGAATACTAAAGCGGTACGGCTTTACGGCAAGATGGACCTGCGGCTGGAGGAGATGGCCCTGCCCGAGGTGGGTCCCGACGACGTGCAGGTAAAGATCATCTCGGACAGCGTGTGTATGTCCACCCACAAGGCGGCCCTGGAGGGGGCGGAGCACAAGCGGGTGCCCGACAACGTGGCGGAAAACCCGGTGATTGTGGGCCATGAGTTCTGCGGCGACATCATCGCCGTGGGGGACAACTGGAAGGACAAGTATAAGGTGGGGGACAAATTTGTCATCCAGCCCGCCCACTACTACAAGGGCTCCCAGGCGGCCCCCGGCTACTCCTACCCCTACTGCGGCGGTTCCTCTCAGTATGCCAACATCCCCATTGAGACCCTTATCATGGACTGCCTGCTGCCCTACCACTCCGACACCTACTTTTACGGCTCCCTGGCCGAGCCGGTCTGCTGCGTGGTGGGCACCTTCCACGCCATGTACCACACCAAGGCGGGCTCCTATGTCCACGAAATGGGCATCAAGGAGGGGGGCAAGATGGCCCTGCTGGCCTCGGTGGGCCCCATGGGCCTGGGCGCCATTGACTACGCCATCCACAACGACGACCGCCGCCCCTCCCTGCTGGTGGTCACTGACATTGACGATGCCAGGTTGAAGCGGGCGGAGTCCATTTTCACCGTGGAGGAGGCCAAAAAGTGCGGCGTGGAACTGCATTACGTCAACACCCGCATGGATAATGCCACCGAGTACCTGCGCCAGCTCACCGGGGGCGCCGGGTATGACGACGTGATCTGCTTTGCCCCTGTCCGGCCGGTGGTGGAGCAGGCGGGCGACATCCTGGGCTACGACGGCTGTCTCAACTTCTTCGCCGGCCCTACGGATTCCCAGTTTAAGGCGGAGTTCAACTGGTACAACGTGCACTATCTGTACACCCATGTGGTGGGCACCTCCGGCGGCAACAGCGACGACCTGCGGGAGGCTGTGGAGCTGATGAACGCCGGCAAGCTGAATCCGGCGGCCATGGTCACCCACATCGGCGGACTGAACACCGTGGTGGACACCGTGTGCAACCTGCCAAAAATTCCCGGTGGCAAGAAGCTGATTTACAACCATATCGACCTGCCCCTCACCGCCATCGACGACTTTGCCGAGAAGGGGAAGGACGACCCCCTCTTTGCCGAGCTGGATAAGCTCTGCAAGGCCAACAACGGCCTGTGGAACCCCGAAGCCGAGCGGTATCTGCTGGCCCACGCCAAGACGATCTGAGCAAACGGAATTTTCCCCGCCCACAGGGCGGGGAAAATCATCATAAAAGGAGGCGCTGCATATGAAACCCGATCTGGAGCGGGCGGTGCTGGGGCTGGAGCTGGGCTCCACCCGGATCAAGGCCGTCCTTATCGACGAGAATCACCGGCCCATTGCGTCCGGGGGCTACGCCTGGGAGAACAGGCTGGAAAACGGCATCTGGACCTATGACCTGGAGGAGGTTATCAAAGGGCTTCGGGCCTGCTACCGGGCCCTGGCCGATGACGTGGAGCGGAGCTTCGGCCAGCGCCCCCGGCGGTTTGCCGCCATGGGCATCTCAGGCATGATGCACGGTTATCTGGTCTTTGACAAAGCGGGGGGGCTGCTGGTCCCCTTTCGCACCTGGCGCAACACCATCACCGGCCAGGCGGCGGCGGAGCTGACGGAGCGGTTCCGCTTCAATATCCCCCAGCGGTGGTCCGTTGCCCACCTGTATCAGGCCATCCTAAACAGGGAGGAGCATGTGAAGAATATCGCCCTGCTCACCACCCTCAGCGGCTACATTCACCTGCGGCTCACCGGCCGGAACGTGGTGGGGGTGGGGGAGGCCAGCGGCATGTTCCCTTACGACCAACAGAGCGGAGATTTCTCCGCCGCCCATGTGGAGCGGTTCGATGCCCTGGTGGCGGACCGGGGTTTTCCCTGGAAGCTGCGGGACATCCTCCCCGGCGTTTTGCCCGCCGGGGCCCCGGCGGGGGTGCTGACGGCGGAGGGGGCCACCCTGCTGGATGAGACCGGCCTGCTGGAGCCCGGCATCCCCCTGTGCCCCCCGGAGGGGGACGCGGGCACCGGCATGGTGGCCACCGGCGCGGTGCTGCCCCGGATGGGGAGCATCTCGGCGGGGACCTCCTCCTTCGCCCTGCTGGTGCTGGAGCGGGAGCTGAAGGGCTGCTACCCGGAGATCGACGTGGTGGCCACCCCGGCCGGCCGGCCCACCGCCCTGGTCCACACCAACACCTGCACCTCTGATGTGGACGCCTGGGTGCGGCTGTTCGGGGAGTTCTACGAGCTGATGGGCCAGCAGGCCGACCTGGGGGAGTTGTTCCCCAAACTGTTCCGGAAGGCCCTGGAGGGGGAACCGGACTGCGGCGGGCTGGTAAGCTTCAACTACTTCTCCGGCGAGCCCGTTACCGGGACGGAGACGGGCCGGCCCATGTTCGCCCGCCTGCCCGGTGGAGACTTTACCCTGGCAAACTTCATGCGGGCCCAGCTCTACGGAGCTATCGCCGCTTTGAAGCTGGGCATCGACCTGCTGGTGGAGCAGGAGGGGGTGAAGACCGACCGGCTGCTGGGCCACGGCGGATTCTTCAAAACCGAGGGGGTGGGCCGTCAGATTATGGCTGACGCCCTGGGGGTGCCCATCTCCACCATGACTACCGCCGGAGAGGGCGGTCCCTGGGGGATGGCCCTGCTGGCGGCCTACCTGTGCCGGAGGGCGGAGGGGGAGACCGTGGAGGACTATCTGGAAAAGGTCTTTTCCCGGGCGGACAGCCAGACCTCCCACCCAGATCCCGCTGGAAACGCGGGATTTCAGGCCTATATCCGGCGCTACACCACCTGCCTGCCCGCCGAGCGGGCGCTGGCGGCGATGGAATAAGAAACGGACCTCCAGCAGGGCTGGGGGTCCATTTTTTATCAGTCTGGGTAGTACAGCCGCCGCTCTTCCTGAAAAACGTAGCTGCGCAGCATGGCCTCGTCCTGAGCGCGCAGGTTAATAAACCGGCAGCCGTAGCCGTAGGTCATTTTGCCCTTCTGGGGCGGGCGGAGATCTACCCGAAGAATCCTGGCGGTGAGATACACGGGAGTGTCGGTGCGGCTAAACTGAAAGGCCAGATGCTCTCCTTTTTTGGCTGAAAGAACGCTTGTCAGCAGAACTCCGCTGGCGCTGATGTTGTTTACGGTAGCGGGCCAGACGCTGCCGTTGTAGGTTACTTCTACCGGGACGAACAGCGAGACCTTCAAATCCTCGCGTCTTTGCTGTTGAGACAGGGTTTCCAGCACCTCGCACCGGTAGGTGCGCAGATCTCCCGACGGGACAGGGGCGGAGAGACGGCAGTGGCACTGGGTAATGCCCAGGATTGGATCGAAAAAAATCACCTCGACAGGGATATCAGAGGAAAAAACGGTATCTCGGGGTAGAGAGAGAAGCAGGCCGCCAGTGGGAGCGTGGCTCACCGCAGCCCGGAGGGTAGGCATTCCCTTGTTGCCGGGAATCTCTGCCTTTTTGCAGTGGATAAATGGAGTCATTGTGTCACACCTCTTTTTGCCTTGGCAAAGCCTGGCAGTGTTTCCATTACATTATATAAGAAAATCTCTCCGTGTGCAATGGGAAATTAGGAGGGCGGGCACGTATCCGAAGCCGGAAAGACTCTCTGAAAACAGCCCCTCAGTGTGTGGAAAGAAAAAAATTTCCCCGGCTATGTTATTTTTTGCCCGGAACGGTCCGATAAAACTAATACAAAATACTTTTGATTGGATATAATGAACGTCCTCCCGGCGGGAGACATTCAGGAGGTTACGATATGTTGGTTACAAGACGAGATAGTTTTTCTGCTGCGCCTGTTGCCACGGCGGGCGGTGTGAGCCCGTCCGGCACCAGACGGGCCAAGACGGTGGCCGCCGGTGTGGAGAACAGCTTTGACCAAATCACCCTGTCGGCCGGACAGTCGGCCAGCCCCTCTTTTCGGAGCTTGGCGGCCAGTCTGTCGCAGCAGGTGCGCACCTACAATACCACAGGCAAGATTCAGGATCTGCGCAATCAGGTGGCGTCGGGCGCATACCGTCCCGACGCGCGGGAGACCGCGGCCCGGATGCTGCTGTTGTCGGAGGACGAGTAAATGGCGGGCTGGAAGGATTATTTAAAGCTGATGACCGGTCTGACCCACACCCTTGAGGAGCTCACCCGGGTGGAGCAGGATAAAAACGACGCTGTTTCCCAGGGGAACCTGATAGCGGTTGAGGAGTGTATGAAGCGGGAACAGGTGCTCAGTCTGTCTCTGCGGGGCTATGACCAGAAGCGGGATAAGATACTTGCCGAATTGGGACTTCAGGGGGTCGCGCTGAGCCAGATGGAGACGCACAGCCCCGATGAGTTTCAGATGGAGACCAAACAGGTGATTGAGAAGCTGCGCCGGCAGTATAAGCTGTTTCAGGCCGCCAGCGAGACGGCGCGGAACACGCTGGAGATCAATCTGCGGGCGATTGAGCGCATGCAGGCTGTTCAGGCCGGAGACGCCGCCGAGGCGGAAGAGAGCCGCAAACAGCATCAGACTGATTTTCGGGCTTGAGTCCCGGCTTTAAGATAAAGGAGAACAACTATGGCTGTTATTGGTACTTTTGGTTCTTTTACTGCCGCACGTTTGGGCATCTACGCCTCCCAGTCCTCCCTGAACGTGACAGGCAACAATATTGCGAACATCAACACAAAGGGATACACCCGCCAACGGGCGGACCTGGTGTCCCTTTACTCCGGGGGCGACTCCCGGTATTACAACAGTTTTAATCTGAATATTGGCTACGGCGTGCTGGTGGAGGGCGTGTCTCAGCTGCGGGACCCCTTTATGGATATCCGCTACCGCAACGAGCAGGCCAACGTGGGCGCTTCTGAGACCTGGCTGGAAAGCCTGGAGCTGCTGTCCCATACCCTGAACGAGGTAGGGCTGGGCGACGACTTCGGCGTTTTGGAGAAGCAGTTTAACGACTTTAAAGCCCAGCTCCAGCAGCTCAACGGCGCAGCGGGTACAATGGACTACGACACCGTTACCCGTTCCTCCGCCGAGGTGCTGTGCCAGCTGTTAAACAGCTACGCCAAGGCGCTGGATACCGTGGAGAACAGCCAGCTGAAAAATTTGAAGGAGGACGTCAAGTCTGTAAACTCGATTCTGTCCCAGATCCGCAGCCTAAACGAGGAGATTCGCGAGGCCGGCATCTGCGGGGACAATGCGCTGGAGCTGCGGGACCAGCGGAATGTGCTCATCGACGACCTGTCCAAATATATGAAAATTGAGGTCAGCTATGACATGGAGAAGATCGACGAGTTCTCCTCTGTAGAGCGGCTGAACATCAACCTGGCCGACACCGGCAATCCTCCCGTCCGCCTGATTTGTGGCACCTACGGAACCCAGCTGGAGATGCCGGATACCGCCCCCAAGCGAAATTCCGGCTATAATTTTGAAAACCCCAACGACCCCAAGAACTTCAATCCTGACGGAACGAGGGTGCCCAGATATGTTATGCCGGACGGAACCCTTACAGATGACCCCGAACAGGCAGAACAGGTTGACAACGCGCAGACGGGCGACAAGAACAAGAATGAGAACCGCCTGTGGATGAGCCTGAAGCCCCTGGTGGACCAGAAGGGCCGCGTCTTTGAAAGCGTCGATGGCAAGGAGAGCGAGGCGGTGGAGCTGGGCGACAATATGCTCTACGGCAGTCTCCAGTCCATGCGCGAGTTCCTCACCGGCAAGGGCGAGTTTTCCAGCAAGCTGGATATTAAGTACAACAAGGATGCCACCACTACCCGGGGCGTACCCTACTACCGCATGTCCCTGGACGCCCTGGCCAAGAAGTTTGCCGAGGAGTTCAACAAGGCCAACCGGTTTGACATAGACATGATAACCACGGCTTATAAAATTGACGCCAACGGTCAGTTCCTCGACAAAAACGGCCAGCCACTCACGATCCAAGACAAGAATGGCAACGTAATAGACCCTAAGTATTTTGATGACCTGGCCAAGAAGATTGAAGACTCTTCCAACCCCGATATAACGCCGCCGGTCACGCCCCCAACGGAGGAGGAGATACAGGCCGCCTATGACGCCATGGAGGAGCTGCGGCAGAAGGGTGTTCTGAATGCTGAATACGCCTACTACAACGGCGGCGTGTTGTTCAGCAACAACGGAGACGGGGACGATACGACGAATATTACGGCGGCCAACATCACCATCTCCAAGAGCTGGTCTGTGGGCGACGTGCGCATCCTGGACACCAAGAAGCCGGACACCATAGTGATTGGTCCTGACGGCGGGACCACCCTGACCCACTCCACCGCCAACGACAACATCGCCCACATGATTAACCTGATGAATAGCAAGATGGATTATCTGCCCCAGGAGATAATAGACGGAAACACCGCGGCCAACACCGGGCGCTATTTTAACGGCACCTTCCAGGAGCGGTTTTCGGACATGAATATCATTTTGGCGGTAGACCAGGAGGCCACCGGCAAACTGTACAGCACATACAGCGTCAAATCCCTGGCGCTGGAGAACAGCCGCCAGAGCGTTTCCGGCGTGGACCTGAACGACGAGGCCACCAATATGATGATGTTCCAGAAATCCTACTCCGCTGCCTGCCAGCTGATGACCACTCTGGACTCCATGCTGGATAAGCTGATTAACGGCACCATCAGATAAGGAGGTAACCTAAGATGGGCTTTCGTATTACCACAAACATGATGATGAACTCCTACCGGTACAATCTCCAGGGCGCTACCAAGAAGCTCTCGGATTCCTGGGACATGGTGCTCACCCAGCGTAAATTTAACAGCTACGCCGAGGACCCCGCGGCGGCCACCCAGGAGTTCCGCCTGCGCCGGAGTTACTACGACACCTACAGCCAGCTGAACAACACCAAGAATGTCTACAGCAAGTACAACACCGCCTGGAACAACCTCCAGGGCGTCAAGACCGACATGATTGATAAGACGGTCCTGCCCGGCTCGATTCAGGGCGACAACGGTCCCACCGGCGAGGCCCGCCGGGCCCTGGCGACGGTTCTGAAGGAAACCTCCGAGTCTTTGATCTTTGCCATGAACCAGAAGTTGGGCGACCAGTTCATCTTCGCCGGCAACGACGGACTGAACGTCCCCTTCACCTGGAAGGGCGAGGACCTGTACTACCGGGGCATCAACGTCAACTCCGGCGGACTGGTGGAGATGCCCGAGGATCCGGACCCGGCGGGTTTGCTGGATGGTGTGTCGGATAGAGCGACTAAAATGGCTAACGGCGAATGGACAAAAACCGACGAGACGTGGTACCAGTATCTCGGCGGCGCGAAGAACGCGACGGTCCCCGAGGCGGGCACCCGTCCGGAGTGGGTGAACGAGCTGCTGAAGACCCCGGTGGATGACACAACAGACGATACCACGAAAGAGTGGCTCAACTTTTACAACGACAAGGATAACTATATGAAGCTGAAGGAGCTGAGCGACGAGAAGCTTTATATAGATCTGGGCATGGGCCTGGCGGAGAGCAGCCCTAACAATGCCGTCAACGGCAGTTATTTCAACAGCGCGCTGTGCGGTATTTCCTTTGTCGGCTTTGGCGTGGACGGGGACGGCGACTCCAAGAACCTGGCTTTGCTGATGCGGGAGTTCGCCGATGTTTTCCAGGCCTGGGACGAGGACATGGACCCCCAGGGCTATAACCCGGCGCTGGCAGGAGAGACCGCCAAGGGCCTGACCTCAGAGGAGATGGAGGCGAAGGCCTTCCGCCTGCTGGATAAGCTGAAGGCCAGCCGGGAGTATTTTACCGAGAAGTGGGATGAGCTGGACGCCCAGGCCGTCTTCCTCACCACCAACCAGGAGCGGCTGGAGACCCAGATGGTAGATACAAACGCCCAGATTTTGGATGTCATGCAGGTGGACCTGGCCGAGGCCATTACAAACCTCTCCTGGCAGCAGTACTGCTACAACGCCGCGCTGAAGATCGGCAATCAGCTGCTCAGTCAATCGCTGATTGACTATATGGGCTGATGGACTATATGAGCTGAGTGAATTTTGTGATTTTCCTGTTGTGTGTATAAAGGTAAGGATGCCTTGTAAAGTATACTAGAAGGGAGCGCGTATCACACAATGAAGCCGTTAATTGAGATCACAACTGTTCCCATTCAAATCGAAATGAGAACCACTAATGCCAAGCTTGAGTATGCCCGCGCCACCGCAGAGATGGAAGTTACGCGAGATAATGGAAATCTCAAGATCAAAAGCCGCCCCATCAAGGTCAATATCGACACATTTGAGGCCAGAAATTCTGTCTCTCCCACGCTGGCCCGCTATCTGGAGCAAAACGCCCAAAAGGGCAGGCAGGCGGCCTATGAGGCCACCGCCACCTATGCCGGCCAGGGCCAGCTTCTGCTGCAGACCCAGGTCGGAGAGGAGCTGGTGACCCAGTTTGCCGAGGACGCCATGATGAAGGATGTCAAGACCAATGTGGGCATCGACTTCATCCCAAAGGTTGGGCCTGAAATCAACTGGGACCCGGGCGAGATGAACATTCGCTATGAGATGGATAAGCTGGCTATCGACTGGAAGATGGGTGAGGGCAGCTTTGAGTTTACCCCTGGCGACATTGAGTTCACCGTCACACAGCGTCCCGACGTGGTCATCAAGTATGTGGGCGGACCGATTTATGTGCCGCCCTCCTCGGATCCCAACTATGAGCCGGTGGATGTAAGAGTCTGATATACCGGGTCTCCCCCTCAGGGGGAGACCCTGCATAATTTACGGGGCCAGACCCTGAATAGGAGGAGCCATGCGTCTGAAAACCAAATATTTTGGAGAAATCGAATGCGCCGAGGAGGACAAGCTGAATTTCCCTGACGGACTGTTTGGGTTTGAGGAGGAGAAGGAGTTTTTTCTCCTGCCCTTTGAGGGCGGACAGGGCAGCCTGCTCTGCTTTCAAAGCGCAGTTACTCCGGAGCTGGCCTTTGTGGCGATGAATCCCTTCAGTCTGAATCCGGACTATGCGCCGGTGCTCACCAGCAGTGAGCTGAAGACCATGGGAGTGGAGCGAAGCGAGGACCTGTGCTTTTACGTTCTGTGTGTAGTGCGCCATCCGGTGGGAAACAGCACGGTGAATTTGCGGTGTCCTGTGGCGGTTAACGACCAGACCCGGCGGGCGGTGCAGGTTATTCTGGAGGACGGGAGCTATCACATGCGTCACCTTCTGTCGGAATTTGGCCGGAAGGAGGAGGGCTCGCCATGCTGATTTTACAGCGCAAAGAGGGGGAGTCCCTTCTTGTGGGGAACGAGGTGGAGATCACCGTCCTTACCGTAGAGGCCGGACGGGTGCGACTGGCCATTCAGGCGCCTCGCAGCGTTACCATTCTGCGCAGCGAGCTGAAGGTGGCCGCCGACACCAACCGGGAGGCCGCAGAGGAGGAGACCTCTCCTCTGGAGCTGCTGGATATTTTGAGAGAAAAGCACGAATAATGATCCAAATGGCCGTGTGTTTGTTTACATACGGCTGTTTTTTTTAAGGTTTGAAAAGAATTTTTGAACGTAGAGTGGGGTTAGCTGAATTTACCATTGCAATCGGTAAAGATATGCGGTATTCTATAAAATACCATTGGAGAAGCGTCTCCTTCCAGGGGAAAAACAGGCGGTCAATTTTATAAACCATTTGGTGAAATCTGCCGAGAATATATTTGCTGAATGTCTTGCAATGAGCGAAAAAATGCGTTATAATTAAGACCGGGCTGTACTCTGCTGCCAAGCAGGGATACACGGCTGTAAATAGGATATAAAAGTCTGCCTGCACCCTTGCGTTTTTCGATAAGTCATGGTATGATGGTCGTCAGAAACTTGGGGGCGCTGCCGTATTTTGTGAAGGAAGGGGGGAGAGTCATGTCCAGCTTGCTGTACAGCAATTCCCAGCTGATGCTGGAGCGGGCCATGAATTTCCAGTGGACCAAACAGGTCACCATCAACGACAATATTGTCAACGCCGAGACCCCGAATTATAAGGCGAAATATGTCACCTTTGAGGAAGCCTTGGATGCCAGCATCCAATCCGCCCTTCACAGCGCGGACAAACAGCGGACCGCTTCGGTGCGCTCCGTCATCGACCGGTCTCAGCCCATTGTTCATGTGGCCGAGCGGGAGAGCATGCGTATGGACGACAACGGTGTCAACATTGTCGAGCAGGAGACGGAAGCCACCCGCAATGCCTACCAGATGCAGTACACAATAGAAGCAATCAACAGTAACCTGTCCCTGCTCCGCACCTTGATTCGGGGACAGTAACATAAAACGCGCCGCTCAGTAAGGATGAAGCATCCCTCCCCTCCGGCGCCTTCAAGTATATGTGGAGGAGATACATATGGCTTTTGTCAGCGCAATTGATACCATCGGTTCCGGCTTCACTGCACAGCAGCAGCGGCTGGATATCATCTCCGAGAATATCGTCAATATGAACACAACTCGTACCGAAAACGGGGAGGGCCCCTACCGCAGGAAGGTAGTGGTCTTCGAGGCGGACAACGGCGGCACCCGGTTCCAGGATGTGCTGGCCCGCACCCGCAACGGAAGGGGAGGCCGGTGGAATACGGAACCTGAAGCCGGCGTCCGGGTGGTGGAGGTGGCGGAGGACCCCTCCGATTTCAAGCTGAAATACGACCCCAGTGACCCGGATGCCAATGAGGAAGGCTATGTGGAACTGCCCAATGTCAATCTGGTGATGGAAATTACCGATGGGATGGCGGCCAGTCAGGCGTGGTCTGCCAACGTTACCGCGTTTAACCTTTTGAAAAGTGTAATCTCCAAAGGACTGGAGATTGGTAAGTAAGGCCGTTCTAGGCCAGGCTGAATGGATGCCTGCGGGCAAGGAGCCCTAAGGCAGGAAGTTGGTCTGGCCTGGATTTGCGCTTTGGGATAGGGCGAATGCCCTCGATTTTTGATGATTTTTGGAGGTTTTTACCATGGAATTCACTCCCATTACCCCGATCCAGCCGCTGTTTGGAACGACCGAACCCCAGTCCGGCAGGGGGGTGGAGAGCACCGGCGCGTCCCTTTTCGCCAGCGTGTTTCAGTCTGCCATCGACAATGTGCGCGAGACCGACGCCAAGAAGGTGGACCTGGAGTATAAGCTGGCCACCGGGCAGATTGACAACCCGGCAGAGCTGACCCTGGCCGCCGCCAACGCTTCCAACGCCGCCCTGCTGCTGATGGAGCTGCGCAACAAGGCGATGGACGTGTATAGCGAACTGATGCGTATTTCCCTGTAAGGGACTTTTTAAGATAACTGTCCGGAGGGATCCAAGTTGCAGAAATTTCAGACCAGGCTGAAGGAGCTTTGGGAAAAGGTCAAGGACTTTTTCAAAAAACTGAATAAGAAGATGCGGATCCTGCTGGGGGTGTGCCTGGTTGTGATCCTGGCCGCCGCCATTGTGCTGTTCCTGCAGGCGAATAAAAAGGAGTACGCTATCCTGTGTACCGGCCTGAACGCCAGCGACACCAGCACTGTGGTCAAATTCCTCAGCGACAACGGTGTGGCGGACTACCAGATTCAAAACGACACCATTCTGGTACCTAAAGGACGGGAGGTTCAGCTGCAAACTCAGCTGGTCCTGTCGGGTAACCTGAACTCCGGCTATCTGTATCCCTACTACACAGAGAATGTAGGTCTCACCTCCACCAGCACCGAACAGGAACGGGCATGGCTGGTCTCGGTGCAGCAGCGGCTGGAGGCCATTATCCAGGGGGGATTCGAAGGTGTGCAGAAGGCCCATGTGACCATCGACCCAGGGACTGAGCGGCTCTATGTCCTCCAGGACAGCGCCACCCCCTCCACCGCGTCGGTGGTTATTACCGTGGACGGAAGCGAACGGCTGAAGGACGATGTGGTCAAGGCCATCCGCGATACGGTGGCTCACAGCGTAGAGAGACTGAACATCGAAAACATCAGTGTTTCTGACCAGTACGGTCCATATTCCGACAACAGCGTCATTGCCCAGACCAACCAGGCGACCGCATTGAAGCTGCAATATGAGGAGCAGATCAATAACAACATCCGCAGTCAGGTTCTCCAGACCCTGGGCCCCATCTACGGTTATGACAATATAAGCGTGGGTGTGGTGAGTACGGTAGAGGTGAGCCGCAAGACGATTGACAGTACCACCTATAAACCGCCTGATGGCTCGGTGATCGGCGGCGGTCTAGTGGTGGGCGACCATCTGTTCTGGGAGGTCATCCGGGATGGCAGCGAGGCCGAAGGCGGCACTGTAGGTACTTCTACCAACTCTAACCTGCCCATCTACCCCAATCTGGAGGATGCGCTGAATGGCGATGCGGACTACGCCGGCTCACAGCTCGACCGGGATATCGTGGTTGACACGACAAAGGAGCAGATGGATGTGCTGGAGGGCCGGCTGTCCGACCTGCGGGTTACGGTGTCGGTCAATGCAACGAGCACCAACGGCAATGTTATGTCTGTTGAGGAGCTGAAGGAGAGCGTGGTCACCCTCACCGGCATCGGCGCGGAGAGCGTGGAGGCGGCTCAGGACAAGGTCTTCGTCACCATCAAGCCCTTCTACGAAGAGAATCCGGCCAATCCCAATGGCCCCGGCGGTTTCTTCCTGCAAAACAGCTGGGTACTGTACGCCGCCATCGGCGGACTGGTGCTCTTCCTGGTGCTGTTGCTGGTTGTTATCCTGCTGGCCCGGAACAGCAAAAAGAAGAAGTTGGCCAGACAGAGGGCTCTGGAGGAGGAGATGGCCGCCGCAGAAGCGGCAGCCGAAGCAGCCGCCATCCTGGCCGCTGTGCCGCCCACCGGCGGAGCCGATATCATGGAGGTCAATACCGAGAAGAGCATGGAGCTGCGTAAGAGTGTCCGGCAGTTCGCACAGAACAATCCGGAGATTGCCGCTCAGATGGTGAAGGCCTGGCTGAAAGGAGAGGATAACGGTGGCTGAGGTCGCGAAAATGGAACTGACTTACCCCCAGAAAGCGGCTGCCGTGATCGTCTCTCTGGGCGCAGATAAGGCTTCCGGTCTGTACCAGTTCATGGAGCCAGAGGATATTGAGGCCCTTACCCTTGAGGTGGCCCGGTTGGGTATGCTGGACTCGGAGCAGACCGAAGCGGTGCTCACTGAATTCTATCAAAACTGCATGACCAGCAAGGCGGTGACCGAGGGCGGCCTGGAGTATGCCCGCACCGTGCTGGAGAAGGCCTTTGGCAACCAGACGGCGCTGGCCCTGCTGGAAAAGGTAACCAAGTCCCTGAAAAACCGGGAATTTGCCTTCCTGGACAAGGCGGATGTCAAGGCTCTGTTCTCCGCCCTCCAGAACGAGCGTCCCCAGACTATGGCTCTGGTGCTGTCCTATGTGGACCCGGACAAAGCTGCGGGCGTTATCGAGCAGCTGGAACCCCGCCGTCAGATTCGGGTGGTGGAAGCCATCGCCACCATGGAGAGTGCCTCCCCCGCCGCCATCAAGACCATCGAGGCGGAGATGGAGCGGAAGTTCTCCAGCATCATCACCCAGTCCAACGTCAAGGTGGGCGGTATCGACTATGTGGCCGGTATCATGAACAACCTGGACCGGTCCAGCGAGAAATCCATCTTCGACGGCCTGTCCGCCCACAATGCCGAGCTGGCCGACGAGATTCGTAAGCGGATGTTCGTCTTCGAGGACATCATCACCATGGACGACCGCTCGGTGCAGCGCTTCGTCCGGGACTGCGACCCCAGAGACCTGGTGCTGGCTCTGAAGACGGCCAACGCCGAGGTGGCCAACAAGCTGTTTACCAACATGTCCGCCCGTATGGCCGAGAGCATCCGGGACGACCTGGAGGTTACTACCAACGTCCGCATGAAGGACGTGGAGGACGCCCAGCAGCGCATTGTGGGCGTCATCCGGGATTTGGAGGAGAGAAACGAAATCATCATCATGAAGGGCGGAAAGGACGATATCATTGCGTAACATCCTGAAAGGGTTCCTGGAGCCCAAGGCGGAAGCCTATGTCCTGCCCGACGCCAGGGATATCCGTTTCGAGGGGGAGAACTTCGACCTTGATGAAGAAACGGAGGAGGAGCTCCCTCAGGAGCCGCTGGACGTTAATGTGGAAGGCGGGATAGAGGAGAAGCAGCCTGAACCGGAGCCGTCCCCTGAGCCAAAGAAGGAGACCCCCGTCCACTATGCCAAGCTCCAGGCCGAGTTGATTTTGAATCAGGCCCGGGAGGAAGCGGAGCAGATTCTGGCCCAGGCCCGCCAGCGGGCGGAAACCGAGCAGGAGGAAATCCGGGCGGGTGCCCGGGACGAGGGCTACCGGGAGGGCTACGCCCAGGGCATCGCCAAGGCGATGGACGACTCGGTCCGGGACCGGGAAGCCACCGCCGCCCGGCTGGAGAAGGAGGTACGAAGCTTTTTGGAAAAGGCCTCCCTGGCCCGGGAAGAGATGCTTCTTCAAACCCGGGAGGAACTGCTGGAGCTGTGCCTGTCCATTGCCGAAAAGGTGGTGCGGGTGAGCCTGAAGAGCAGCAGCGAAGTGATTGTCCGCATGATCCAGACCGCCACCGAGCGGATGAAGCGGCAGGAGTGGGTACATATCTACATCTCCGGCTGCGACGCCCGGCAGCTGGCCCAGATATCCCCCGCCCTCACCACCACCCTGGGGGCTCTGTCTCAGCACATTAAGGTGGTCCCCATGGGGGACGACGAGGGCGGTACCTGTATTGTGGAAACCCCGGAGGAGATTGTGGACGCCAGCGTGTCCACACAGATGTCCAATATCCGGGACGTACTCTATGACCAAATGGGGGGCTACTGGCCCCAGTAAGAGGAGATCGACGTGTTCCGAGAGCTCATTCCATCCGTCCGTTCCGCCGAACCGGTGGGCCGCACGGGAAAAATCGAGAATATCGTGGGCATGTCCATCGAGGCTTCCGGCGGCCGTGCCGCCATCGGCGACATCTGCCGCATCTATTCCAATGAATCGGGCGGCCAGATTCCCGCTGAGGTGGTAGGCTTCAAAAACGACCACATCCTCCTCATGCCCTACGCCAACATGAGCGGGATTTCCGCGGGCAACTTTGTCCGCAATACCGGCAAGCGGCTCACTCTTCCGGTGGGACCCTTTCTGCGGGGGCGGGTGATCAACGCGCTGGGCCAGCCAATCGACGGGCTGGAGCCCTTCCAGCGGGGCGACACCTTCTCTGTGGACAGTACCTACATAAACCCTATGTCGCGCCCCCCTATCCGGGAACGGATGGAATTTGGAGTGAAGGCCATCGACAGTCTGCTTACCATCGGCAAGGGCCAGCGTATTGGCATCTTCGCCGGTTCCGGTGTGGGAAAATCCACTCTGATGGGCATGATTGCCAAAAATGTGAAGGCCGACATTAACGTCATCGCCCTGGTGGGCGAGCGCGGCCGGGAAGTTCTGGAGTTCATGCAGAAGGACCTGGGGGAGGAGGGTATGCGCCGCTCCGTGCTGGTGGTTGCCACCAGCGACCAGCCCGCCATGCTGCGAATGAAATGTCCCAGCGTTGCCACCAGCATCGCCGAGTACTTCAGCGGCCAGGGCTACGATGTCCTGCTGATGATGGACTCCCTTACCCGCTTCGCCATGGCCCAGCGCGAGATTGGTCTTGCTATTGGGGAACCGCCAGTGGCAAGAGGGTATACCCCCTCCATGTACGCTGAGATGCCCAAGCTGCTGGAGCGCAGCGGAAACTTTGAAAAGGGTTCTATTACTGGCGTCTACACCGTATTGGTAGAGGGCGACGATACCAACGAGCCCATTGCCGACACGGTTCGGGGCATTCTGGACGGCCACATCGTCCTGTCCCGTCAGCTGGCCAACGCCAATCACTTCCCGGCCATCGACGTGGGGGCCAGTATCTCCCGACTGATGGTGGAGATTGTCTCCCCCGAGCACCGGCAGCTGGCCGGCCGGCTCCGGGACATCATGGGTGTGTACGAGAAGAATGCTGATCTGGTGTCTATCGGCGCCTACAAGGCGGGCACCAACCCTAAGCTGGATCACGCTCTGTCCAAGATGGACGCCATCAACCAGTTCCTGATGCAGGGGACGGACGAAGCCTTCTCCTATGAGGAGAGCTTGGAGCAGCTGCGGCGTATCCTAAAATAGAAAGATCGCAAGAAGGAGTGATTTGACGGATGAAAAAATTCCGCTTTTCACTGGAAACTGTTCTGGATTACAAAAACCAGGCCCTGGACGCACTTCGGGCGGAGCATGGGGCCATTCTGGCACGGGTTCGGGCCCAGGAGCAGGTCATAGAGGGCCTGGAGACGGAACACCGTCAGTCAGACGAGGATTTTACCCAGCGCAAGCTGGAGGGCATAAATATTGTGGATGCCATGGGCTATGAGACCTACCTCCGTTCTCTGGAGAATAAACTCCAGGAGGAGTACCGCAAGCTGGAGAAGCTGCGCCGTATGGAGGAACAGAAGCGCAGTCAGGTGGTGGAGGCCCGAAAGGAGACGGCCACCATTGAGAAGCTGAAGGAGCACAAGTTGGAGGACTACCGCAAGGCGGAGCAGAAGGACGAGGAACAGCGCATCGAGGAGTTTGTCTCCACCACCCGCGCCATGGCGGCGATGGGTATATAACAAGGTGAGTTACACCGTCTGGTGTTTCTCTATATAATGGGTCACAGGAAGGAGGTGAACGCAAATGAGCACGCCGCTTTCATTCTGTGACATCAGCGCACGGTATGGGCAGATGCCCGCCCCTCAGCAGAGTATTGAGGAGCAGACCGGCTGGAACCCCAGGCAAATCTTTTTGAATTACCTGCAAAAGGTCCGGGAGCAGCGGGAAAAGAACGCCGAGTATGCCGAAGAGGATGCCTTGATGGCCATGATCGACGTCATGAACGCCTCAGAGGAGGATAAGGAGTCCGGCAAGACGGAGCAGACCCTGACCAATTCCCTGGCGGACGCGGGCAAAGCCATTGTGGCTCAGTCCGAGGAGATCATGGAGGACGGCACCAAGCGGACGCGGTGGGTGGACCCCACTCAGACCCTGACCGTTCAGGTCCTGCTCTCCTGCTTGGGAGACCGGTTCAGCTTTGAACAGGCTGACCAGGTGGAGGAGAACAACCGCGAGACCCTGGAGCAGGAAGAAGACGAGATGCGCCTGGAAGTCACAGAAACGCGCGACCCCGGCGAAACCAGTGATCTCAATCAAATCGGAAAGGAGGTGTAGGAGAGATGAATGTAACAGACCAGTGGATGTTGGATCGGATGCAGCAGATGGCTGCCAATCTGGCCGCTTCTATGCCCCAGGTGGGACAGAACGCCGACACATCCAAGCCAGAGAAGAGCGACAGCTTCAAGGACCTGATGGATAAAGCCAAGGACCAGCGGGTGGAGTCCCCCAAGAAGGACAGCTCTGTGAAAAAGAGCGACAGCGTCGAGAAGAAGGAGCCGGCCCAGACCGTGCAGAAGACCCAGAAGACCGTACAGACCGACCCGGCAACCGGACTTCGTCAGATCGACGTGACCCCCGAGGAGGCCGCCCTTCTGGTGGCCGGATATGCCAAGCTGTCTCCCCCTATGGAGGACGGTACGGTGTGGATGGTAACCGTACAGGATGCAAACGGAAACCCTGTTTTGCCCCTGGCTGAACAGGAGGGGCTGAATGGAGCCGCATTCCTTGGAACGGACGGGTTAATTACCCAGGGTGAATGGGTTTTGGATGAGACTACCCCGGAGTTTACCCAGGCTCTGGAGCAGCTGCTTCAGAAGACAGGCGATTCCCGTTCTGCGGAGAGCATTATCGGCATGTTGGAGGAGAAAATGGGCGACGCTCAGTTTGCTCCCTCCATGGAACTGGCCGTTAAAAACGACGATCAGGACGACGCCAGCCTGGACGCTTCGGTCATGGCAGATCAGCCCCTGTTCAAGGATGTGAAGGCCGCCCCTGTGAAGGTGGGCGAGAACTTCCAGCTGGATACCCAGCAGCCTGACATGGACGACAATCTGGCCGACACCATCCGCTTTGCGGCCCAGCAGGGGCTGCGGCAGATGGAGATTAAACTCAGCCCCGAGAACCTCGGCAGTCTTACTGTGAAGCTGACCCAGGCTACCGACGGTACACTTCAGGTAGTGCTCCACGCGGCCAACGCCAAGGCGGCAAACCTGCTGAATCAGCACATCGACAACCTGAACGCGGCCCTCCAGGGCTACAGTCAAAACAGCGAGGTCCATGTGGAGGTCCAGCGCGGGGAAGACAGCCAGCAGGCCCAGCAGCAACAGCAGCAGACCGACCCCAACGGCCACAACCGTCAGCAGCAGGAACAGCAGAAGCAGCAGGAGAGCGGCCACAGCGGCGATTTTATCCAGAAGCTTCGCCTGGGACTGTTCAGCCTGGACGATGTGGATTAAATTCAGGAGGTGAACAAACTTTGGCGGATTCTATAATGCCAACCGGAATGGATATCAACTACCGCAGCAAGGCCAACTCCACCAGCAGCGATTTCGACGCCTATGTGAACCGCTGGGAGGAGCTGGAGAAGGAAAAAGCCCTCTACGAGGATAAGGGTACGCTGTCCTTCACCGACATGCTCGGCCTGATGGTAGCCCAGTTCCAGAACCAGTCCATCGACAACCAGGCCAGCACCACCGACATGATGAACCAGCTGGTGCAGATGAGCTCCATGCAGGCCATGACCGAGGTGAGCACCCAGATTAAGGAGCTGACCCTGGCCAACGTGATGGCTTACTCCGCTTCTCTGGTAGGCCAGACCGTCACCATCGGCGTCTGGAACGAGCAGACCAAAAAGCTGGAGGAGATTGTGGGCGTGGTGGAAGGCGCCGGAACCTACAACGGCGATCAGGTGATCTATGTAGGCGGCAAGGGCTACTACCTCAGCGATATTATGGCTGTAGGCAAGCTGCCGCCCCCCAAGGACGAGAAGCCCGGCGACGGTGAGGACGACAAGACCGACGGCACCAACAACAATACCGACGGCACCGGCACTGACAACAATACCAATACCGACAACACCACCGGTACTGACAATAATACCGACACCGAGGGCGGAGCCAATTCCGGCGCGGACGGCGGCGCAGCAGGCTGAAAACCGGGGCCGGGAGGGAGTTCGGCCACAGTAAGCGGACAGGAGGTCCGCGAAGAAAGTTGAGGAAGCGATATGGCAGAACGCATCAATTCCATCCAGGGTGTGTCCCCGGTGGAGCGCGTCCAACGGGTCAGCCAGCTCAGCCGGGCGGCATCCGGACAGTTTGGCGCTCTGCTGAACCAGGAGCTGAAAGTCGCGGAGCCCGCGATTTCCTTCTCCAAGCACGCCCAGAGCCGGGCGGCGGAGCGGGGCATACAGGTGGATGAAACCCTGATGGGGCAGCTGGCCGATTCGGTGGAGCGGGCCCAGGCCAAGGGAGCCACCAATATCCTGGCTTTTGACGCAACCCGTGCCTTCATCATCAACGTCCCCCACGGGCGGGTGATTACCACCATGTCTCAGGAGGAGATGGAGGAAAACATCTTCACAAATATCGACGGCGCTGTACTGCTGAAATAACGCAAAAGCAGGACCTTTATGGATGCTTTGGTCCCCTGCCCGACTGACAGGGGGCCGGCAGCGCAACAGAAAGGAAGTAATTTAGCGATATGACAGGCGCAATGTACGCCGCCATTGGCGGCCTGAAAGCCCATATGACCAAGCTGAACGTCATCGGCAACAACGTGGCCAACGTGAATACCGTGGGCTACAAGGCCCAGCGCATGACGTTCCAGGAGTCCATCTACACCACCAGCAAGTCCGGCGCTAACGGCGGCGCGACCCGGGGCGGCAACAACCCCTCCCAGATCGGCTACGGCTGTTCCGTGGGCTCCATCGACCTGAATATGAGCCCCTCCACCTACGCCCCTACCGGTGTAGGTCTGGACTGTATGCTCACCGGCGAGGGTTTCTTCATGATGGGCGATAAGCTGGAGTTTACAAAGGACGAAAACGGCAAAATCACCGGCAGCAGTGCGATTCGGAGCGGCAATGATGTGTCCAGCCTGGACCTGACCCGTGTGGGTGACTTCTGGGTGGACCCCGACGGCTATATCTGCAACCGCGACAACAAAGTGCTCTACGGCTTTGCCCGGGTGCAGAACCCCAATTATAAACCGGATGCTACAGAAGCTGATATAGAACAAGCGAAGAAAGACGGCAAAGATATCACCAGCGAGACGATTATCAGCACCGAGCTGGTCCCCCTGCGTGTACCTCTGTCCGCCGCGGCCCCGAAGACTGAGGATGAGGCAAAGCTGTGGAAGGAGGGCGATCCCGTTTATCCCTATCTGAGTGAGAAGGAAGGCGGCTTCAATATCTACCCCGCCCCCGGCGATACAGCGGATGGTACGGTTAAGGACGGCCAGTCGCGTTTGCCGGTGGCGGAAAATACCGCGGAGAACCGGGTTTCGGATGTGCTGCCCATTCAGCTGAAGAGCATGCAGGTTGGCCCGGACGGCTCCATCACCGGTATTGCGCCCAACGGCGACACCGTTGTAATCGGTTACGCGGCGGTGGCCACGGTAGACAGCCCCGACGGCGTGACCCACATGGACGGCCGTTACTACAAGGCCATGGGCGGTGCGGGCAATGTGCGCGTGTCCTGCCTGGGCCTGGATTTGACCGGAACCGGAGGAGTTGCCTACCTGGGCAACCAGAGTGCGGATGACGCAGTTGCTAACGACGCCATTCTGGTGGAGAAGAAGACCCAGATCAAGAACGGTGGTCTGGAGGCCTCCAGCACCGACGTGGCCAACGAGTTTGCCGAGATGATTACCACCCAGCGCGGCTATCAGGCCAACACCCGCATCATCACCGTCACCGACCAGATGCTGGAAGAACTGGTGAACATGAAGCGGTAAGCTTAGCAGTTTTTTAAGGTGAGCGAACAAGGCCCCCTTGCAAAAGGGGGCTGGCACCGCCGAAAGGCGGTGACTGGGGGATTCCGTCCGCACGGAATAGCTCCGATAAACGGAATCCCCCCGCCACCGGGCTTTGCCCGGCGGCCCTCCTCCCTTTGGCAAGGGGGGCTTGCGAGGGAAACCGCCCGCCCAGCGGGCAAGGAGAGGAAAGGAAGGTTTGTCATGATTCAACTGACGAAACGAAATGGAGAGCGCTTTTTAATCAACCACACGCAGATTGAGAGTATCGAAATGATCCCCGAGTCCAAAATCGTCATGATGAATCGTGACTATTTCATCGTGCGCGAGGACCCCGACACCATCATCAAGCGCATCGCGGAGTACACCGCCAAGGTACAGGATGTACACCGCCAGCTGACCATCGTAGACCGGCGCTAAGCCGCCGGTCACGGGGCATGTTTGACAGGCGTCAAGGGTTCAGCGCCCAAAATCCATGCCCGACGCCTTTCAAATGCGCCCCGATACAGAAAAAAGAAGCCCCTGCGGGGAAGAGGAGTGTGGACCTGTGAATATTACATACATTATCGGTACGGTAGTCGCCTTTGTGGTTATGATTGTCGGCATGCTGCAGGGCGGATCGCTGATGAACTTCGTTGACCCGTCCAGTATCTTCATCGTTATCGGATGTACCTTTGCCGTGCTGGTCGCCAGCTTTCCCATCAGCGCCCTGACCGCCGTGCCCAAGCACTTTGCGGTTATCATGAACGCCAAGCGGTATGATCCCATGGCCATTATCGACAAGCTGGTGGAGCTGGCCCAGATTGCCCGGAAAAGCGGCCTGCTGGCCCTGGAGGAAAAGGGCAACCAGGAGAGCGATCCCTTCTTTAAGCAGTGTATCATGCTGATTGTGGACAACAACGACGCCGACCAGGCCAAAGAGATCATGATGAACGACATCGAGCAGTCGGTGGCCCGCCACGAGGACGGCGCGGGCATGTATGATAAGGCCAGCTCCGTGGCCCCCGCCTTCGGCATGGTGGGTACGCTGGTTGGTCTGATTAACATGCTGAAGGCCATGGACGTGGAGAGCGGCGGCGGCGACCTGGGTCCCGCCATGGCTACCGCTCTGGTTACCACCCTGTATGGCTGCGTGCTGGCCCATATGATCTTTGGCCCCATCGCCACCCAGCTGCGCCGCCGGGACGAGGAGGAGACCCTGTGCAAGCTCATCATCGTGGAGGGCATCATGTCCATCCAGTCCGGCGCAAACCCCAAGTTCCTCCGGGAAAAGCTGCTCACCTTTATGGGCCAGAAGCAGCGCAGCGAGGAAGGCGGCAAGAAGGCTCAAAAGGGCGGCGAATAAGCTGCCGGCCCGCGTATGAACTGAGGTGAAACAATGGCAAGCATCAAAAAGAAAGGCGGCGGAGGCGGAGGCGGCGCCAACTGGATGGACACCTATGGCGACATGGTGACCCTGCTGCTGTGCTTCTTCGTTCTGCTGTATTCCATCTCCACCATCGAGCAGGATAAGTGGATGATTTTTGTCAAGAGCTTTAACCGGGATGCGGTGGAAGATATAAGCGAGCCACAGGGCCCTGTAGGCAGCGCTGACAGCACCGGCGGCAGCGGCATGCCCGTTCCCGACGACAACAACGAGGTGGACGAGGCCCTGGATCAGCTCTACGACTTCCTGGTGGAGTATCAGAAGAGCTCGGCCGCCGCGGCGGAGAGCATGTCCGTCAGCAAGGGTGACAACTTTGTGTTTATCTCCTTTGACGATGCCGTCTTTTTCGATGGCAACAGCTCCTATCTGCGGCCCGACGGCAAGGCGGTGCTGGATACGATCATTCCCGCCCTGGCGCAGGCTGGCCCCATGATTGACGAGCTGACCGTGCTGGGCCACACCGCCCAGCAGTACGCCGACAAGCCCAACGAAAACATCTCCTTCGACCGGCACCTGGCCTCTGACCGCGCCACCGAGGTGGTTATTTACATCCAGGATAGCATCAGCCGGGAAATCCTGTACCCCGGGCGGATTGTCGTAAAGAGCTTTGGACAGTGGCGGAATATCGCCCCCAATGACACCGGTGAAAACCGGGCCAAAAACCGCCGGGTGGAGCTGATCATCAGCGGCCGTGACCTTGAGAACGAAATGAACAGCGATTTTTCAAAATATTACGCTATGTACAGCGATGTGACCGAGGACGATGTAATTAACTACACCACAAACGGCAATTGAGCCGGACCGGATACTCCGCCCCTTGGGGCAGGAGCGAGCATAGTATCTAAAATGAGGGAACAATATGGCTGAAGTCTTATCACAAAGTCAGATAGACGCCCTGTTGAATGCGGCCAGAAGCGGAGAATTGGA
>CANPFP010000005.1 GCA_947573385.1 uncultured Bacillota bacterium
AGGACACCGCCCGCCGGAACGGCTACTGCACCTGGTCCGCCTGGGACGCCCAGGGTCGCGAGTGGAAATTCCAGAAGGACGTCAGCATCGCGGGGCCGGACAGCGAGAAGTGCGAGATGGTCACCCCGATCCTCACCTACGCCGACATGGACACCCTGCAGGAGCTGGTGCGGCGGCTGCGCAAGGCCGGGGCCAAGAGCGACGCCACCAGGGGATGCGGAGTTCACATCCACATCGGAGCCAAGGGCCACGACGCCAGAACCCTTCGGAACCTGGCCAACATCATGGCCAGCCACGAAAGCCTCCTGGCGGACGCCCTCAACCTCGACCGGGGCCGGATGAGCCGGTATTGCAGAACGGTGAACCCCACCTTCCTGGGCCGGCTGAACCGCGAAAAGCCCACCACGATGGCTGACCTCGCCGAGATTTGGTACAGCGGCAACGGAGCCTCCTGGGGCCGCGACCAGCACTACAACGACAGCCGCTACCATATGCTCAACCTGCACGCCACTTTCACCAAAGGCACGATTGAATTCCGCCTTTTCCAATTCGATGCCCCCGCGAACGGCAAAAAGAACGGCCTCCACGCCGGACAGCTGAAAAGCTACATCCAGCTTTGCCTGGCCCTCAGCCAGATGGCCAAGAGCCTCAAGAGCGCCAGCCCCAAGCCTCAGCAGACCGACAACCCCAAATACGCCATGAGGACTTGGCTCCTCCGGCTGGGGTTCATCGGAGAGGAATTCGCCACAGCCCGCGACCTCCTGACCCGCCGCCTCGCCGGAAACGCGGCCTTCCGCAACGGAAGGGCCGCCTGATCCCCGCCAGCCCACCTCCGCCCCGCCTAACCCGCCACGAGCGGGCTTTAGGTGGTAGAAGGGGATGCCCTTCGGAAAGGACGGATCGGAAATGGCGAAACGCTATTACATCGCCTACGGCAGCAACCTTAACCTGCCGCAGATGCGGGGGCGCTGCCCTGGGGCCACCATCGTGGGTACCTCAGTGATTGAGGATTATCGCCTGCTGTTCAAGGGGAGCAAGACCGGCTCCTACCTCACCATCGAGCCCTGGGAGGGCGGGCGCGTACCCGTGGCCGTGTGGGAAGTCACCGCGGCACATGAGCGCAGCCTTGACCGCTACGAGGGCTACCCCGTGTTCTACTACAAGGCCGACATGGAACTGCCCGTAACGCTGGCTGGCACAGGCGAGGTGAAAACCCTGCCGGGGTTCGTCTACATGATGTACGCAGACAGGCCCCTTGGAACGCCCAGCAATTCCTACTTCGTGACCTGCGCCCAGGGCTACAGGAGCTTTGGCTTTGACCCGTGCATCCTGCTGGATGCCTACACCAACAGCAAGGAGGGAATTCTATGCACGGCAAAACAGTGAGCGAGCGCACCTGCCCCAAGTGCGGACGGACGTACACCGAGCGTCCTGCTACGGCAAGGGATGGCAGCGGCCCCATCTGCCCGGACTGCGGCACGAGAGAGGCGCTGGAGAGCATCGGCGTGGGAGCGGATGAGCAGGATCGTATCATCGCCACCATCCATCGGCACCAGGCGTAAGGCTGGGAACGAGGCAGCGGACGGCTCGACGCGGGCCGCCCGTTCGCTCGTGGTTCAAAAGGTACTGTGAGCCCCACCCCCAAGGGGAGCGGGGGAGAAAACGCCCGAAACGCGCGTAGTCACCGAAAAAATTTTTTCCGGGACTTTCGTTTCTGGGGCGTTATTTTTATGCCATTTTTCAGAAAGGGTGATTGGGTTGGCTACCCCCAGAAAAGGGAAAGTCGAGGAAACCCCCGGCTACTGCAAGGCCGAAGACTTGGCGAATCTGTTCGCCCTGACGGGCCAGTGGATCAACCAGCTGACCAGGGACGGCGTGCTGAAGAAAAGGGAAACCCCCGCTGGGAAACGGTACAACGTGGTGGAGTCCACCAGGGCCTATGTGCAGTACCTTCGGGACAAGGCGGCGGGCCGCGGGGAGAAGGGCATCCCGGAGTCCAAGGAACTGGAGAAGTTCGAGGCCGAGGTGCGCATCAAGCAGGCCAAGGCCCAGATCGCAGAGCTGGAGGTGCAGGAGCTCCAGGGTATCATGCACCGCAGCGAGGACGTGGCCGCTCTGACGGAAGACCTGTTATACACCATTCGGGATTCCCTCCTGGCCTTGCCCGGACGTCTGGCTGTAGACGTGGCTGCGACCAACACCGCCGCCGAGGCCGCCGAGGTCATCAAGCGGGAGGTTTTCCTGGTGATGAAGGACTTGTCCAGCTACAACTATGACCCGGAGAAATATGCCGAGCGCGTCCGGGAACGGATGGACTGGAAGGCAGAGCATGAGGGTGAAGACGGTGACGAATAACAGGGCCGAGCGGCGACAGGCCGAAATCACCGCCAACCGTGCGGCCCGGCGGCTGATGAAGGCCATCTCCAGAGGGCTGGCCGGGATGCAGCCCCCGGAGAACCTGACCGTCACCGAGTGGGCGGAGTGCAAGCGGTACCTCTCCACCGAGGCCAGCGCCGAGCCGGGCCTCTGGCGCACCAGCCGCACGCCCTACCTTCGGGCCATCATGGACGCCTTCACCGATCCGAAGGTGCGCCACATCGTTTTTGTGGCTGCGTCCCAGGTGGGCAAGACCGAGGTCATCAACAACATGATCGGCTACATCATCGACCAGAACCCCGGCAGCATCCTCTTTGTCCATCCGACCACCATCGACGCCAGGGAGTTTTCCAAGCTGCGCATCGCGCCCATGATCCGGGACAGTCCCGCGCTGCGTCGGCGGATCTCCGCGCCCAAGAGCCGGGACAGTGGGAACACCCTGCTCCAGAAGTCATACCCCGGCGGCATCCTGACGCTGTGCGGCTCCAATGAGGCCCACGCCCTGGCGTCCAAGCCTATCCGCTATGTGTTCGGAGATGAGAGAGACCGCTGGGCCGTTTCCGCCGGCACCGAGGGCGACCCCTGGGAGCTGGCCATGGCGCGGCAGACTACCTTCTACAATGCGAAGGCCGTGGAGGTTTCCACCTGCACCATTCGGGGGAGCAGCGCCATCGCTAAGAGTTTCGCCAAGGGCACCATGGAGCGGTGGAAATCCCAATGTCCCCACTGTGGGGAATACCACGAAATCCAGTGGAAGGATATCCGCTATGATGCCGAGGAAACGGTGGTCAGCAATGAGCGCACCTACACGGTGAGCAACATCATGTGGATTTGTCCCGGCTGCGGCTGCGTGTCCGAGGAAACCACGATGAAGAAACAGCCCGCCCGGTGGGAGGCGGAAAACCCTGCGGCCTATGCCAACGGGGAGCGTTCCTTCTGGCTGAATGCCTTTGTCAGTCCCTGGGCCAGCTGGGAGAGCATCTGCCTCAAGTACCAAAACGCCCTGGGCGACACCGCAAAGATGCAGGTGGTCTATAACACCTGTTTCGGACAGCTCTGGGAGGACCGGGGCGACATTCAAGACCCGGATACACTCCTGGGGCGTCGGGAAATCTACGAGGCCGAGCTCCCGGAGGGTGTGTTGGTGCTGACCGCCGGCGTGGATACCCAGGATGACCGTTTCGAGTATGAGATACTCGGCCACGGCCACTTCGGGGAAACCTGGGCCATCGAGAAGGGCATCATCATGGGCCGTCCGGACGATCCCGCTACCTGGAGCAGTCTGGATATGATGGTTTTCGACAGGGTTCTACGCTTTAAGGACGGCTTGGGCCTGAAGGTCAGTATGTCCTTTGTGGACGAAGGCGGTCACTTCACCGGGGAGGTTCGCCGGTTCTGCCAGCAGCGCATCCAGAAGAAGGTGTTCTGCATCAAGGGCTTTTATGGCCCCGACCGCCCCCTCACCAGTCCGCCAAAAAAGCAGAAGATCATCATCAAAAATCGGTACCTGGGGACGGTGTGGCAGTACCAGCTTGGCGTGGATTCCGGCAAGCAGATGGTCATGGACAATCTGAAAGTGCAGGCTCCGGGGCCGAAATACTGTCACTTCCCGCTGCGGGATGACTATGGTGCGATGTACTTCAACGGCCTGCTGTCGGAGCACCTGGTGCCAGAGGGCAAGACCCGCCAGCGGTGGGTGTGGCAGAAGATACAGGGCCACAAGCGCAACGAGCCGTTGGACTGCCGGGTGTACGCCCTTGCGGCGTTCAAGGCCCTGCCAGTGGAACTGGATGCCGTTGACCGGCGGCTCAAACAGGCGCGGGGCAAGCGTCCCCCTTCAGAGGGGCAGGTCCCCGCCCAACAGACCCGCCGGCGCGGCCCCATCAAACCAAAGGATACCGGATACGATGATTGGTAGGTGAGCATATGGCAACGAACACAACAGAACTGAGGGCACGGCTGGCCTTTTGGAAAAGCGCCCTCGAAAAGCTGCGGGAGGCATACCTCGCCCTCCTGGACGGCGGCGTCAAAAGCTACAAGATCGGCAATGAGGAGTTGACCCGGCTCGACCTGGTTTCCCTCCAAAAGCGCATCGAGGACGCTGAGAAAAAAGTGGATGAGCTGGAGGCATTTCTGTACAGCGGCCACGCCCGGCGCGCCTATGCGGTGACGCCCATGGATTGGTAGGTGCGGTATGTATCAGGATAGAAAAACCGGGCTGATCCTCCCGGATGGCGTCCGTCCCCAGGCCAGCGGCTACAGCGAGGCCGGGGCCAGCCGCACCAGACGGGCGCTGAAGGGATTCAATGCCCACAGCGGCAGCCCCAATGAGGATATCAACTGGAACAATTACACCCTGCGGCAACGGGGCCGGATGCTCTACATGAGTTCCCCGCTGGCCACCTCCGCCATCAACACCAACCGTACCAAGGCCGTGGGTGTCGGCCTGACGCTGAAGCCCTCCATCGACCGGGAGACGCTGGGCCTCTCCCCGGAGGCAGCAAAGGAGTGGCAGCGGCGCACGGAAGCGGAGTTCCGCCTATGGGCCAGCCGGAAGGATGGCTGTGACGCCACTGGCACCAACAACTTTGACGCTCTCCAGCAGCTTGCCCTTGTGTCCTGGCTGATGAGCGGGGATGTGTTCGCTGTGGTGAAACGCAGCAAGCCTGACCGCATCCGCCCGTATTCCCTTCGGATACATCTGGTGGAGGCTGACCGGGTGCGGACGCCCATGGAGTACGGGGGCGCCACCTATCCCAGCATTACCAACGGCAAAAACCCGGATACAGGGAACCGCATCTTTGACGGTGTGGAAGTGGATGCCAGCGGCATGGTGGTGGCGTACTTCGTCCACAGCACCTACCCTTGGGAAACGACCATGGCCGAGAACAAGTGGGTGCGGGTGGAGGCTTATGGGAAGAAAACCGGCCTGCCCAACATCCTCCACATCATGAGCAGTGAGCGGCCTGATCAGTACCGGGGCGTGACCTACCTGGCACAGGTGATGGAGCCGTTGCTCCAGCTGCGCCGGTACACCGATTCGGCGCTGATGATGGCCTTGGTGCAAAGCTACTTCACCGCATGGATCATCACCAAGTCCAACCCTGACAACATCCCCTTCAACGAGACAGGGGACGGGCTGGTGGGTGTCCCCGGCTCCAACCCTTCAGAGGTTCCGCGCGGGGAAAACGAATATGGCATGGGCGCCGGCACGATCAATGTTGTGCCCGAAGGGGAGGATGTCCGTTTCGGAAACCCGACTATGCCGGTGGCCAGCTTTGACGCCTTCGTGAAAACCTTCTGTAAGCTGGTGGGTGCCGGTCTGGGCATCCCCTATGATGTGCTGGTGAAGGAATATAACTCCAGCTACTCCGCCGCCCGCGCCGCCCTCCTGGATGCCTGGGAGGACTTTCGGATGCGGCGGAAGTGGTTCGTGGATGACTTCTGCCAGCCGACCTATGAAACCTGGCTGTCTGAGGCCGTGGCCCGTGGGCGAATTATCGCTCCGGGCTTTTTTGATGACCCGCTCATCCGTGCCGCCTGGTGTACTGCTCAGTGGATCGGGCCGGTGCAGGGCAGTCTTGATCCGCTGAAGGAGGCAAACGCCGCAGTGATCCAGATTCAGCACGCGCTGAAGACACACGAGCAGGTCACCATGGAGGTTTCGGGCGGCGACTGGGATGCCAACGTGGAGCAGCTGGCGGCGGAGAACGAAAAACTCACAGCGGCCGGCGGCGGTGGGCCTGTCCAGGTGGTGTCCGACCCGGACGATGAGGACAAGGACAAAAATGAAGGAGGAGACGAAGAATGAGCTTTTTGGAGGATCTCTTCGGCAGGGGCAGTTTCCGGCGCTCGACCTATCAGGCGTCTGCACCGCAGGGCAAGACCTACACCATGGCGATGCTGGATGGGGAAAATGCGGAGATCACCATGTACGGGGAAATCGTGGAGGCCCGCCCCGTTGATTGGTGGACCGGGGAGCCTGAGCCGGGTGCATTCATCATCCAGGGCGAGTTCCTGCAGGACTTGGAGACCGTTGCCGGGGCCAGGAACCTGACCATCCGCATGAGCAGCATCGGCGGTGATGCCGGTGTATCCATCCTGATCCACAACCGCCTGCGGGATATGGCGGCGAAAGGCACCCATCTGAAGTGCGTTGTGGACGGCGTGGCCATGTCCGGGGGCTCCCTGATCATGTGCGCCTGCGATGAGGTGGAGGTAAACCCCTCCAGCCTTATCATGATCCACAATGCCGCCTGCACCATTCGGGGCGGTCATAACGCCAACGACCTGCGGCAGCGGGCTATGGCGCTGGATGCCTGGGACAAAGCCCAGGTGTCTATCTACAAGCGCAAGACCGGCCTCTCCGAAGACATCATCGCGGAGATGATGGCGAACACCACCTACATGACCGGCTCCGAGGCCAAGGAGGGCGGCTTTGCCGACAAGCTCCTGGAGGACGCGGAGCCTTTGGACATCGCTGCCAGCGCCGACAAGCGCAGCCTGTTCGTGCGCGGCCAGCAGTTCTATCTTGCTCCGGGGGTACTTGCCCCGGACAGCATTCCTACGGTCAAATCCGGGGCGGCTGCTCTGGCTAAGACACATACAAACCCGCCGGCCATCACCGGCAAAGAAGGAGGAAAAACCATGGCAAAGAATCTGGAAGAGCTCCGGGCGGAGAACCCGGAGCTGGCCGAGGCGTTGATGGCCGAGGCCAAGGCCGCTGTGTCTGCGTCCGCAGGTGGCGGCACCCCCGCTCCCCAGGCCGGCGCGGATGCTGTCAGCGCCGCTGTCCAGGCGGAGCAGAAGCGCATTCAGGAGATCGACGCGGTGGCCTGCCTGTATGACGCGGAGACTGTCAAGGCGGCGAAGTACGGCGAGAACGCCTGCACCGCCCAGGAGATGACCTACCGCGCGGCTCAGGCGGCGGCCCAGAAGGGGAAGAAGTTCCTCGGTGACCTGGACGATGACACCAAGGCGTCCGGCGCCCAGGGCGTTCCCGCCGCTGGCGACCCCGGCACCCCGCCCCCTGCGGAGGCACAGACGCCCGACCAGCGCATGGCCAATGCCCGCGCGGAGGTCAAGGCGCTTTTCGGGAAGGAGGAGAAGTAAGCCATGAAGGAACTGCGTCAGAAACTCGGCAGCATGGAATATGACGGCCTGATTACCGGGCTGAACCCGCCCGTCCGCGTGGATGGCGGCACCATCGCCAAGCTGGAGGCCCCCGCCGTGCTGAAACGCGGCACTCTGCTGGGCAAGGGCGAGGACGGCCTTCTGACCGTCTACGGCGGCACCGGCACCCCGGACTGCATCCTGTGCGATGACACCGAGGTGGGTGCCGCCGAGGATGTCCCCGTGGACGTCTATGCCGCTGGCTGCTTTGACCCGGAGAAGGTGACCGTGGCCGAAGGCTACACCATCACCCAGGCCGACAAGGACAAGCTCCGGGCCTACAGCATCATCTTCAAGGCCGCGTCTGCGGCTGAGTAAGAAAGGAGAATACACACAATGCCTGCAACTCTGAATTTTTTTGATACCTACATCCTCATGGCGATCATGGAGGAGGTCGTGCCCAACACGTTCTTCTTCCGCGACCGCTACTTCCCCACCGGGGAGGGGGATGTCTTCGCGGCCGACAAGGTGCTGACCGAGTACCGCAAGGGCGACCGCAAGATGGCGGCCTTTGTGTCTGAGCGCATCGGGGACATTCCCATGGACCGCATCGGCTATGAGATCCACGAGCTCCAGCCGGCGTTCATCGGTACCTCCCGTCTGCTGACCACGGACGAGCTGAAAAAGCGCGGCTTCGGTGAGGCGCTCTACGCCAACTCCACCCCTGCCCAGCGGGCCGCCAAACTCCAGCGGGATGACATGAAGGACATGGATCTGCGCATCCGCCGCCGCGAGGAGTGGATGGCCGTCAACACCATGCTGGAAAACGCCTGCTTCATCCAGGAATATGTGGACGACAAGACCAAGGGCAAGGCCCTCAGTGTGAAGTTCTACGAGGGCGCCAGCGACCACCTCTACACCCCGGCAAAGCCCTGGGAGAACTTCATGGAGATGCGCGCGGACGTGATCGCCATGTGCCGGATGCTGTCCTATCGGGGCCTCCCCGTGGCCGATCTGCTGCTGGGCACCCAGACGGCGGACGCCATCCTGCAGTTCGATGACCTTCAGCGCCTGTTGGACAAGAACAGCGGCATTACCATCGGAGCCATCAGCGAGCAGCTCTCCGCATACACCGGCGTGGTATTCCTGGGCACCATCAACTTCGGCGGGTTCCGGCTGAACCTGATTTCCGTGGATGAAAGCTACGAGGATGACGCCGGCAAGAACCAGTCCTACTTCCCCGTGGACGAGGCCATGGTCACCGCCCCCAACTGCGGCCACCTGATGTACGGCCAGATCACCCAGATCGACTTCGGCAGCACCGAGTACACCTCCCACCCCGGCATCCGGGTGCCGAAGTTCACCCTGGATCAGGACAAGGATATGCGCAAGCTCCGTCTGGCCTCCCGGCCCCTGTCTGCGCCCAAGAACTACTGCCCCTACATCCGGGCCAAGAAAGCGGTGGGCTAAGATGCGGGACGTTGTAATTAAAGCCGGCGTCTATGGCCGCAGGGATGAGAAGGGCCGGGTGCTGCCCGTGGCAAAGGGGGAGCGGGTGACCCTCTCGGACGAGGAGGCCGCGCGGTTGGTAGCCCTGGACGTTGCCGTTTATGCGGACGCGCCCACGGAGGCCCCCAGCGCGCCCCCTGCGCCGCCCCCTGGCGGCGGTGAGCCGGAGGGTGGGCACCAGGATTCCCCCGGCACGGGAGCCCCTGCAGGGGCCCCCACAGGGGGCGAGGAAGGCGGTTCCGATGAACCCGACGCTGAAGTGGCGCGGCTGGAGCGTATGCAGAAGGTCGACCTGGAGCAGATGGCCGCAGACATGGGCCTGGACGTTTCCGGGGCCAGAACCAAGCATGACCTGGCCGTGCTGATCGTGGCGGCGGGGGAGCCGGAGGACGGCGAGGCTCCGCCCGACCTGGGAGCGGGGGACATCGTGCAATGAGCAAGTTCAAGGACATGGTCAAGCGGGACATCCACAAGGTTTTTCTGAATACAGACGAGTTCGCGGAGAGCCGCACCATCCGCTATGACGGGGAGGAGTACCCGGACATCCCCGTGGTGCTGGAAGGCCCGGTGCAGGAGAAACGGAGCCGTCTGGCAGACGACCATGTTCGGGGGCTGCACATGATGACCGCCGTCCTTTACTGCGCCCAGGAGGACTTGGGTGGCAAGGTGCCGAAACAGGGCAAGAGCCTGGAGATCACCACGCGGGAGGGCGGTCGGTTCTTCCAGAAGTATTACATCGTGGCGTCCACCAGCCACATGGGGATGCTGCACGTTGAACTGGAGGCGATGGCCCAATGAGCGAGAGCGGCATTAGCGCAGAGGCGCGGGTACACGTCGGCGGGGGCCAGTACGCAGGCCCGACCAACGGCGGCGGCTTTGCCGGTATCCAGCTTTCGGCCTCCGGGCAGGAGGCCATCGACCGGGCCGCAAGACTGCTGGCTGGCGTGGAGGGCGGCGTAGAGAAAGCCGTGCGCAGCGCCATGAGCCGGGCGGTGGCCCGTCTGCGCAGTTCCAATGTGAAGGCCGTCCGGGAGCGGTACGCCATTTCTGCCGCCAACATCCGGGAGAGCGAGAACGTCCAGGTGTCCTATTCCTATGACAGCGGGGTGCAAGCCTTTGTCCGCTTTAGCGGGGCTCGCATTCCGCTGTTCCGTTTTGACGGCGCCTCGCCCCACCAGCCCACCAGGGACACCAGCGGGCGCCTGCCTGTCATGTCCGGGGAGAATCACTGGCGGCTGATGTACCCCAGCGTGGCCGCCGCCGGTCACGTCCTCAAGGACACGTCCCCATATAGCTTTGAAAAGGCGTTCGTGGCCAGGATGGGCAGCACAGGGCATATCGGCATCTTCGAGCGGACGGGCGGCATGACCTCCAATGGCAAGGACGAGATCGAGGAGCTGTTCGGGCCGTCCGTTCCTCAGATGCTGGGGAGCGAGGATGTGGAAAAGTCCCTGGCGGACGAGGCCATGAAGTCCTTTGAGAAAGACCTCGACCACAGCGTTATGGCAATTCTGAGCGGTTACATGAGGTGATGGTATGACAAGAATCACTCTGCTGGAGCAGATGAAGGAGTTCTCCGAGGCACTGACCCGCGACCTCCTTCTCCCGGTTCAGATGCAGGAGGAGGACGAAGAACAGCCCCCTGACCGGGCGCCTACGGTCTACACCCCCTGTCTGCCGGAGCTCCGAGCCTACGCCCAGAAGGCCCCCTTCATGACCCACGAGATCGTCACGGGCAAGGACAAGGTGGTGGACGATCCGCACATGGGCAAGCGGAAGGTCTCCGTCACCGTGGTGCGTTCATGCTTTTGCGTGTACCACAGAAACGAGCAGGAGGGCAGGCTGGCCCTGCTGACGCTCATGGAGCGGATGCGGATTGGCCTTCTGGAGGCTGTGGTCATCGGAAAGCAGTTCAAGCTTGACCTGGAGGCCGGAATCGAAACGCTGGTGTACCCCGGCAACCCGAACCAGACCGCAGTATCACCATTTTACCTGGGAGAGATGATCACGACCTGGCATCTCCCCATCATTGAAAGGAAGGTTCCCTATGGAAAAAACCAAGTTGACTACCGGGGCGGAGGGTACCCAGGAGCCCCAGGCGGGCGCCCCTGACACCGCCAGCACTAAGACAGAGAAGTCCGACAGCAAGGCTGACGGGTTCTACTGCTACATCGGCCCCAGCATCACGGGCCTCATCCAGCGCGGCACGATCTACCGGGGGACGCGGAAGAAGGCCATGGCCGCTGCGGCTGCGGCCATCGAGCGGTACCCCCTGATCAAGACCCTCATCGTTTCCGGGGATAAGCTCCCGGAGGCCCGGCTGAAGGTGAAGAAACCCGGCAACGCCCTGTATAAGAACTACCAGCGCGTGGCCGGGAAAGCGTAAGGAGGAAACATCATGGCTTTGAACCTTGGCGTTCATGTATACGAGAAGGCCACGGCGGTCAGCACCCCCGTTTTGGCTGACGTGGGCATCCCCTTCGTGGTGGGCGCGGCCCCCGCCCATGCCGCCAGCGACCCGGCGAAGGCCAATGTGCCGGTGCTGGCCACCAGCTGGGACGAGGCGGTGGAGCAGCTGGGCTTTTCCTACGACTGGGAGAAGTACCCCCTGTGCGAGTTCATGTATTCGCACTTCCAGCTCTACGGCTGCCAGCCCGTGGTGTTCTGCAATGTGCTGGACTCTACCAGAACCAGCATGAAGGACAGCGCGGCCGGCGATGGGCAGGAGCCCGTCAATGTGGCCGACCATCAGGCGTCGATCCCCTTCGATGCCATCGCGTCCACCATCCAGGTCAGCGCGGATGCAGACTTCGGAACCGTGCTGAAGCTGGACGAGGACTATAGCGTCCTCTACGACGAGGACGCCGGCGCCTGCATCGTGGAACTGCTGGACGGCGGCGAGCACTACGATGCGACACAACTGTATATCAAGTATGCCGCCGTCAAGCCTGATGCGGTGGCGAAGACCGACATCGTGGAGGGTCTGGGCGTGATCGATGACTGCATGAGCACGGTCGGCCTGATCCCCGACCTGATCTGCGCCCCCGGCTGGTCCCACGACAGCGTGGTAGCGGCGGTCATGGCAACCAAGGCGGAGGGCATCAACGGCCTGTTCAGGGCCAAGGCCCTCATCGACGCCGACTGCGGAGCGGACGGTGTGCGCAAGTATTCCGAGCTGCTGCCCTGGAAGAACAAGAACAACATCGTGGACGATGACCAGATCCTCTGCTGGCCTATGGTCAAGCTGGGCGACTACAAGTTCCACATGAGCACCCAGCTGGCGGGCCTGATGGCCCAGGTGGATACCAACAACGGCGGTGTGCCCTACGAGAGCCCCTCCAACAAGAACTTCAAGATGGACGGGTGCTGTCTGGCGGACGGCACGGAGATCAGTCTGACCTTCGAGCAGACCAACATCGTCGCCGGCTACGGCATCGTGACGGCGCTGAACTTCATGTCTATGGGCTGGACGGCGCGCAACAACTACACCGCCTGCTACCCCGGCAACACCGATGTGAAGGATCAGTTCATCCCCGTCTCCAGAATGTTCGACTTCGTGGCTAACACCCTGATCCGGACGTTTTGGAGCAAGCTGGACAAGCCGATGAACCTGCGGCTGCTGGACAACATCCAGGACACCTGCAACATCTGGCTGAACGGCCTGGTGAGCCAGGAGTATCTGCTGGGGGCCAGGGTGGAGCTGAAGGCTTCGGAGAACCCGGTGACCAGCCTGCTGGCCGGCATTATCAGTTTCCACATCTACATGACCCCGCCCGTCCCGGCCCAGGAGATCCACTTCACGCTGGAGTTCGACGTGGACTACCTGACCAGTGCGCTGAACCTGGCCGCGTAATCATACGGCTGGCCCCGCTGACTTGGGGAAAATCCCAAACGTCTGGGAATTTCCCCGTCCGGGGCAGGCCAATTCAGAAGGAGGAAAACTATGAGCACGAAACAGCCTGCGGCCTATATCAACCTGGAGATTTACGAGGACAGCATCAATCTCCTGGGCGTGGCCAAGGTGCAGCTGCCCGCCATCACCTTCCCCTGCGTCAACATCTCCGGCGCTGGGATGATGGGCAACATGGAGGTGCCGCTGTACGGCATGGTGGACAACATGACCACCACCATCAACTGGCTCACCCCCCACGGGGACGCGGTGAAGCTGATGTCCCCCAAGAAACACCAGCTGGACATGAGGGTGGCCGAGGAATTCTGGGGCATCGAGGATGCCGAGGTGGGCCTCTGGGCGGACAAGTACGTCATGATCGTCCGGCCCAAGACCACCACCCCTGGAACGGTGGCGCCCATGGCCGCTGCCGACACCTCCGGCGAGTATGTGGTGTACTACTTCGCCGCCTATAAGGACGGCGAACAGCTGTGGGAAATCGACAAGCGCAACATGAAGTGCGTCATCGGTGGTGTGGACTACATGGCCGAGGTGCGTAAGGCGCTGGGCAAGTAACAGGAAACAGGCTCCGGGCGGCATGGCTGTCCGGGGCCTGTGCTGATTTCGGAAAGGAGCCATTCCATGAGCACTGAAAAAAATGTGACCACTTCGCTGGAGGCTGCGGCGGAGGCCGCGGCTGCGCTGGATGCCGAGGTGAAAGAAAGCCCCGACGATTTGACCTTTACGCACACCTTTAAAAAGCCCTTCGAGTACCGGGGTCACACCGTTACGGAACTGACCTTCGACTGGGGCGGGCTGACGGGCGCGGATCACCAAGCCATCGAGGACGATCTGCGCCGGCACGGCCTGACGCTGGTGGTGCCCTCGTTTACCTGCGAATTCCTGGAGGGCATGGCTGTCCGGGCCTGCACGAACCGGGACGCCAACGGCATCCGCATCGTTGACCTGGATATGCTGCGGGCCCTGCCCATTCGGGACTATCAGCAGATCTACATGAGCGCCCGCCGTTTTTTGAGACGTGGGGAGTCGTAACCGGCGACGGCGGGCTATGGCTCCAGGAACAATGCATCATTCTGGCCCGGAACAACAACACCCCAGTTCTGTTCTGGCTGTCACTTCCGCTTTGGAAACTGCGCCAGTGGATCAGAACCAATAACATCGTGGTAGCCAAGGAGAAGGAGGAGGCCGCAAATGGCAAGTAAACGGGAATTTGAGATGCTATTCGCTCTGAACGCCCGGATGAACGGCGGTTTCAGCGGCACCTTCTCCAAGGCGCAGGCGGAGTTTTCCCGGCTGGGGAAGGAGATCCAGAGCCTGCATAAGGTTCAGGGCGACATTGCCTCCTACCAAAAACAGCAGAGCGCCATTGAGAACACTCGCTCCAAGCTGGAAAGCCTGCAGAAACAGCACGACCTTCTTCAAAAGGAAATCAGCGAAACTACCGGCTCCACATCCGGGCTGGAGCGGGAGAAGGTCAAGCTGGAGGAGCGCATCAAAAATACAGAGGCGGCCTTAGAACGGCAGAGCCAAAAGCTGGAGACCACCGGCGCAAAGCTGAAGGAGGCCGGGGTTGATACAAGCAACCTGGCCCAGAAGGATGCCGAACTGACCGCTAAAATCAAGGAGCTGGAGAACCAGCAGGACAAGGCCGCCGACAGTGCGGCCAGTTTCGGAGAAAAGGCGTCCCAGGGCGTTATGGCTGTTGGCAACGCCCTGGCCGCCGCCGGCATTGCCGCCGCACTGAAGGAGGTTGCGGACGCCTTCATGGAGTGTGTCGGCATTGCCGCAGACTTCGAAGAGGCCATGTCCACCGTCGAGGCGCTCTCCCAGGCCAACGCCCAGGAGATGGCGGCCCTGACAGCGGAGGCCAAGGATCTGGGCGCGACCACGAAATTTACCGCCAAGCAGAGCGCGGACGCCATGGGCTACATGGCCATGGCCGGGTGGGACGCCACCGATATGCTCCAGGGCATGGATGGCGTTTTGAATCTGGCGGCAGCGTCCGGGGAAGACCTGGCTATGGTGTCGGACATCGTTACCGACAGCCTCAGCGCCTTTGGCCTGACGGCGAAGGACACGGCGCACTTTTCCGATGTGCTGGCGGCAGCGGCCACCAGTTCCAATACCAATGTGTCCATCATGGGCGAGACATTCAAGATGTCGGCGTCTGTGGCAGGGGCCTTGGGGTATAGCATCGAGGACGTGGCCGTGGCCATGGGCCTCATGGCCAACAGCGGCGTGAAGGGCAGTATCGCCGGAACCGCCCTGCGGAACACCTTCAACGGGCTGCTGGAGGGCGTGACCCTGACCGGCGCGGCCTTCGGGGAATACGAGTACAGTGCGATTAAAGCCGACGGCACCATGAAGGACTTCGGCAGCACCATTGATGAGCTGCGCGTCTACTTCGACCAGATGACCGAGGCCGAGCGTGTGAACAATGCCCAGGCCATTGCCGGTCAGCGCGGCTATAACGGCCTGCTGGCCATCTTGAACGCCACCGATGCCGACTACGCATCCCTGACCAACAGCATCAACAACTGTACCGGCGCGGCCCAGCGCATGGCGGACGTCAAGCTGGACAATCTGAACGGCCAGCTGACGTTGATGGATTCCGCATGGGACGCGCTGAAGACCACCATCGGTGAGGAGTTCAACCCGGAACTGCGAGCCCTGGCTGAAATCGGTACTGATGTGCTGGGCGGGATCAATGGCTTTGTGCAGGAACATCCTGCACTGGTAAAGGGCATCATGGCCGGCGTGGGGGCTGTGGGCGCTGGCGTTGCCGTACTCACAGGTGTCGTCGCTGTCACAAAGGTGCTTATTTCCCTGATGGGGACACTCAGTGCAACGATCCCCGGCGTCAATATCATCATGGGCGTGACCGCCGCTGTTGCGGGTGTCGTTGGCGTTGTGACCGCTTTGGCCACCGCCGCCAATGCCGGAGTTCCCTCGGTGAAGGAGCTGACCGAGGCTGCGCGTGACATGAAGGACGCCATGGACGAGGCGGGCACCACCTACGAGGAGACGGCCACCCAGACCATGGCCACGGCGGAGGTTGCCAACCTCTACATCGACAAGCTGGAGGAGATCGAGGCGGCCACGGGCGGCGCGGTGGAGGGCAACCAGGAGTACCACAACATTCTGGCCCTGCTCACCCGGACGGTCCCAGAGCTGGCAGACAGCATCGACCTGACCACCGACAGCATCGAGGGCGGCACTGCTGCCCTTCGGGAACAGACCGAAGCCTGGAAGAAGAACGCAGAAACCCAGGCTTACCAGGAGTACATCAATTCTCTGTATGACCAATACGGCGAGGTCATGGCAGAGTCCGCCGAGAACAGCATCAAACTGACCCAGGCGCAAATCAAACTGGAAACGGCGGAGAAAAACCGGGATGCTGCCCTGGAGCGGATGAATGAACTTTCCCAGGAGGCATATGAAAACGGCACCTATCTGACCCAGGAATACTACGACCTGGAAAATGCCCTCTACGGTTATAACGATGAAATCTACACCGCAGAGCGGGAAATCAAGAACCTCAACAAGGCCATCGATGCGGATGCCGAGGCCGTCGCCGCTGCCGAGGCTGAAATCGAGAGTGCCGAGGAGGCGGTCGCCCAGCTGACCGGGGCCACCGAAGAACAGACCGAGGCGGAGGCCGCAGCCGCAGCGCAGACCGAGGAGCTGAACGCGGTCATCGGTGATACCGCTGAACAGGTCGCCGCGCTGGTGGAGTCTTACAATGAGGCTTATGCGGCCGCGCTGGATTCCATCTCCGGGCAGTATGCCCTTTGGGACGAGGCGGCGGATGTGGTTGCAACCAGCGCCGGGAGCATCAACAATGCTCTGGAGAGCCAGATCACCTACTGGCAGGACTACAACTCCAATCTCCAGTCCCTGACCGAACGCAGCGCGGACATCGAGGGCCTGAGCGATGTGATTGCCAGCTTTGCCGATGGCAGCGAGGACAGCGTGAACGCAGTCGCCGGCATGGCCAATGCCACGGATGAGGAATTGGCTACGATGGTCGCCAATTGGAAGGCCCTTCAAGAAGAGCAGGAGGCTGCCGCCGGAAGTGTGGCCGAACTGAAGACCGACTTCACGGAAACCATGGATGAGCTTCAGACCGAACTGGCCGCTGACATCGAGGCCATGGATTTCGGGGATGAAGCAGCAGAAGCGGCACGGGCCACGATCCAAGGTTACATCGATAAGGCAAACAGTATGCTGCCCCAAGTGAAAGCCGCATACCAAGACCTTGCCCGCGCCGCGTCCAACGCACTGGGAACGCCCTCCTACAGCAACAGCGCGTATGCCGCTAACAGCAGCGTGCCCATGTACGCCAGCGGCACCGAGAATGCGGCCCCCGGCCTTGCCCTGGTGGGCGAGGAGGGGCCAGAGCTGGTCTATTTCAACGGTGGGGAGAAGGTGCTGAACGCGACCCGGACGGCCTCCCTTCAGAGCAATGCCGTACCCGCCGCGTCCGCTATGCTGGCGCCGCAGACCGGGGGCTCCATGGCTCCCGTGTCGGTGACCTTCCAGATCGGTGGCAGCGCCACCCCGGAGGTAGTTCAAGACCTGCACGGGTTTGCAGATGAAATCGTGGGTCGCGTTATGGATGCCCTGGAGGACGCCGGCGTGGACGCGCAGAGGAGGGCCTACTGATGGCAAAGACCTATACCACCGTCCAGGGGGATATGTGGGACAGCATCGCCTATGCCCAGCTGGGGAGCACCGACCACACCGACAAGCTGATGAACGCCAACCTTCAGTATCGGAAGTATTACATCTTCCCCGCCGGGATCGTCCTGACCCTGCCAGAGGTCAAGGAGAGCGTCAGCAGTTCGCTGCCGCCCTGGAAGAAGGTGGGGTATGAGTAATAAGAACAACGCCCGCCGCACCGCCGTGGAGGTCGCCTTTAACAAGACGGACATCTCTAAATCCATCGGCCCCTATTTGAAGTCCTTCTCCTATCTGGACAACGAGGAGGACGAAACCGATGAAATCCAAATCCAGGTACATGACCGGGATTCGGTCTGGAAAGAAAAGTGGCTGAACGACGCCATCGATGCGGCGTCCTCCACCTCGGCATCCTCGGAGTCGTCCGGGGGCGGTGAGACCGTCTACACGGTGGTGAAGGGGGACACGCTGTCGGGCATTGCCGCGAAATACGGTACCACCTATCAGGAGATCGCCAAGGCGAACGGCATCAAGAATCCAAACCTGATTTATCCCGGCCAGCAGTTCAAAATTCCGGGGACTGGCGGCGAGGACGGCGGGGCCAGCGTTTCGGCCTCCGAGGGCCTCAAGATGGACGCAGTGATCGTCCGGGAGAACTGGACGGGGGATGGCAGCGACGCGATCCTCCCCTGCGGGGAATTCGAATTGGACAGCGTGGCGGCCTCCGGGCCGCCCGATGTTATCAATATCAAGGGGACGTCGCTGCCGTTCACTGCCCAGGTGCGGCAGACCAAGAAGTCCAAAGCGTGGGAGAACTACACCCTGTCCGGTATCGCAAACGAGATCGCCGGGGCCAACGGCATGGTCTGTATGTACGAATCGGCGTCAGACCCGTTCTACTCCCGTGTGGAGCAGCTGAAGACCAGCGACATTCAGTTTCTGGAAACGCTGTGCCACAACGCGGGGATCTCGCTGAAGGCCACGAACCGCATTCTGGTTCTCTTTGACCAGGCGGCCTACGAGTCCAAGTCGGCGGTCTTCACCATCAAGCGGGGCGGCAGCGCCTACACCAAGCACAAGTTGAACGTGGGGACGGCGGACACGCAGTATTCCTCCTGCCGTGTCAGCTATGTGGATTCCTCCGGGAAGTGCATCGAGGGCGTTGCCAAGGTGGAGGACTACAAGGCGGACGCCAAGAACAACCAGCAGCTTGAGATCACAGCAAAGGTGGCTGACAAGGCCGAGGCCAAGGCCCTGGCTGAGAAGTTCCTGCGGAAACACAACCGCTATGCAAAGACCGCCACCTTCACCATGCCCGGAAACCCTGACCTCGTGGCCGGCGTCACCGTGATGCTGGAGGGCTGGGGCGGCTGGGACGGCAAGTACATCATCACCCAGGCAAAGCATACCGTGGACGGCTCCGGGTACACGGTGCAAATCAAACTTCGGAGAGTATTGGAGGGGTACTGATGACGCGGGAAATGGAAACCGTGCTGGAGAACCTGGTGCGGATCGGCACCGTCACTTGGACCGATCCCGTCAAGCGGGTGGCCCGTGTGAAGTTCAAGGACATGGATCTCCCCTCCGCACCGCTGCCCGTCCTGGCAAACCGGCCCTACATCCCGGACTATGACGTTCCCCAGCGGACGGAGTACAAGGGCGGCGGCAGCGGCGATCCCGCCTATGAGTCGCACGCCCACTCGCTTATCATCAAGCCCTGGATGCCCAAGGTCAATGCGACCGTCCTCTGCCTGTACCTCCCTGTTTGGAACGGGGACGGATACATCCTGGGGGAGATCGGGACGCTGACCGAGCTGAAACAGTGGGCGGATCAGTAGGAAGGAGGCGGCAGAATGGCAGTGATCGGCTGTCTGGGCGACATCATCTTCGAGGTGTCCGAGGCCACTGTGCGGACGCTGGACAACATGGTGTGGTCTGGCTCCGCCCGGTATGCCGTCCACGAGCGGCATCTCACCCACGCCCTCACAGAGTTTACCGGGCTGGACCCGGACAAGATCACCTTCGACATCACCCTGACCTCGGAGCTGGGGGTTGACCCCATCACGGAGGTGGTGAAGATCTGGAACATCGAGCGCAGCGGACAGGCCGTCCCCCTGACCATCGGCACCAAGGGCTACGGCAAGTACCGCTGGAACATCACGAAACACGAGATGAAGATGACAGCGCACTACGGGAACGGCGACATACGCACCGCCACCATCTCGGTCAGCCTGCAGGAGTATTTGAGGGGGTAGAGCCAATGAGTTACACGGTTTCCGCGACCGATCTGAAGAAGATTCAGTTCAACGAGGAGGACACGGTAAACGCCGTGCTCCAGAACATCGCGGTCATCCTCTCCACCCCGATGGGCACCGTTCCCCTGTACCGGGACTTCGGCCTGGACTGGTCTTTCCTGGACAAGCCCACCCCCGTGGCAAAGGTGCTGATGGTGGCCCCGGTGCGGGAGGCTATCCAGCGGTGGGAGCCGAGGGCCACCGTGCTGGACGTTTCCTTTTCGGAGGACCCGGCCCAGCCGGGGGTGCTGATTCCAAGAGTGGAGGTGGAAATCAACCTTGAGTAGAAACACAGAGCATCAATTCATCCCGACCGATACCGGGCAGGTGGTGGCCCTCCTGACGGCGCTCTATGAGGAGATCACTAAGACTACCGTCCAGCCCGCCAGCCCGGAACGCCTGTTTATTCAGTACATGGCCAACATCATCATCCAGGAACGGGCGCTGAACAACTACACCGGCAACCAGAATGTCCCCAGCCGCGCCGAGGGGGAGAACCTGGACGCATTGGCGGAGCTGACGCATATCGGCTCCCGGCCGGATGCAAAGGCCGCCGCCTGCAAGGTGCGGTTCTCCATCTCCGAGGCCCAGGACACGGCGATCCTGATTCGCGCCGGGACGCGGGTGACAGACGCCAAGAATACGCTTATCTGGGAGACGGAGGACGACGCATACATCCCAATTGGGGAGACCTCCATAGAGCTTGTTGTCCGCTGCCAGACCCCCGGTGTGGTGGGCAACGGCTATGCCGCCGGCCAGATCAGCACGCTGGTGGATGTGTACGACTACTATTCGGAATGCGTCAGCACCACAGAAACGGACGGCGGCTCCAATGTGCCGGACGATGATGAATACTACGAGCTGATGCGGGCCAGCATGGATAGCTACAGCTGTGCCGGGGCCAGAGGGGGCTACATCTTTTTCGCCAAACAGGTGAGTACCGAAATTGCGGACGTGATCGCCAACTCCCCGACCCCCGGCGTGGTAAAGCTCTATGTGCTGATGGAGGACGGGACGCTGGCCACGGAGGAGGTCAAGCGGGAGGTGCTGGCCGCCTGCAGTGCCGACGAGGTGCGCCCCCTCACCGACCAGGTGTTTGTGGAGGATGCGGAGGTCGTGTCCTATGATGTGGCCTTCACCTACTACACCCAGACCGGGAGCACAGGGAGCGCGGCAGACATCGCGGCGGCGGTGCAGATGGCGGTGGACGAATTCAATACTTGGCAGCAGGCCAAGCTGGGCCGGGACATCAATCCCTCGCGCCTGATCAATATGCTGATGCAGACAGGGATCAAGCGGGTGGATCTGACAGCCCCGGCCTTCACCGTCCTCCGGGATGGCGGCGACAAGACCGTGCCGCAGGTAGCGGCCCTGGGAACCGTCACCATCACGAACGGGGGCTATGAGGATGAATAAGCACGGCATCACCAAGGAGAACCTGGTGGAAACCCTGCCCCCGGCACTGCGGACCGACCCGTCCGTGGTGGCTCTGGCCGAGGCCCTTGCCGATGTGCTGGTGGCCCGCCTGCCGGAAATTGACCGGCTGCTCCTTTACCCGGCAATCGACACGCTGGACGAGCCGCTCCTGGACATCCTGGCCTACGACTACAAGGTTGATTGGTGGGACCCGGAATACACCCTGGAGGAAAAACGGCGGACGCTGAAGGACAGCTGGCGCGTCCATAAGCTGCTGGGCACCAAGGCCGCCGTGGTCATGGCCATCTCGGCGATTTATCCCCACACAAAGGTGTTGGAGTGGTTCGAGTACGGCGGAGAGCCATACCACTTCAGACTGGACATCAACATTACCAACGACAGCATCGACTCCGTCAAGCAGCGCCGGGTGCTGGAGCGGCTCAATTTCTATAAGAGCCTGCGCTCCCACAATGACGGGGTGACCTACTTCGTGGAGGCCGAGCCAGCCGTGGCCAAGGCCGCGTCCGGGGTTTCGGGCCTGACGGAAAGCGTCCACGTTCCGCTCGTTGTGCCGGTCCCCATCATCAAGCCCACGGCAAGCGTCCGTGTGGGCGCTGTGACGGGCCTGTGGGAGAGCGTGACGGCGAGGCTGGAACTTCCCACCCCTGTCATCCAGCGCAAGGCTGCGGCCCGTGTAGGGGCCGTGACGGGGCTCTGCGAGGCTTTCTCCGCTGGCGTGGATCTGTCCACCCCGGCCATCCGAAGGGCCGCTATTGCCCGTCTGGGGGCCACGGCTGGGATGCTGGAGGAGTTCGGGGCAACTGTCGTGCTGCCGGACGGAGCGCCGGTGCGGAGCACGGCGCGGATTCGGGCGGCTGTGGCCGGGGCATGGCAGGAGTGCTATGTGGTCAAGGCCGTCCCCCTCATGGATGAGGTGTTAACTGCCGCCGCGCAGGCCCGCGCGAGAGGCGTGGTGGCGTCAACGCAAGAAACAGCAGAGACCCATATCAACTTACAGGAGGTAGACTATGGCGGAACAGAGTAACATCGCGCGCTGGTCTAAAACGGCGGTGACGGATGTCGGTACCAGCCTGCTGACCGAGTTTGCGGCGGGACGGCTCCTGACCATCACCAGCGCATTCGGCTCTGTCAGCGACCCTGGGGATAACCTGGTGGAGCTGACGGAACTGCCTGATGGCCGGGAGCACCCGCTGACCATCGAGAGCGTGACCAGGACGGATGAGGGTGTGACCGTGTGCATCCAGGTCACGAGCCTGGGCAACCCGGAGCCCTACAAGCTGGAACGGATCGGCATCTTCGCCGCAGCCGGCGGCGATGGGGAAGTGGCGGGAGCCATGGGCCGCGACAAGCTGCTCATGGTCATTGAGGACGTAGAGGACGAGAACGGCAGCAAGGGCGTGACCGTGCCGGCGGAGACCGACCAGCTTTACACCTTCAAGCTGTACGCCGTCCTGACCGTCACCAACAAGGAGCGGCTGGAGGTCAGCGTGTCCAGCGCGGGGATCGCCACCATGGGCGCCATCGAGGACGCCATGAAGAAACACGAGGCCGACCCCAATGCCCACCCTGCGCTGGCCGGGAAGTCCGTGGAGACGCACAACAATGACCCGGAGGCTCACCCCGGCCTGACGGCCCGGATGCTGGCCGCTGAGATGGCTATGAACGGCAGCAAGACGATTCTTGCCTCGGAGGGCGATCCCACCACTGCGACGGAGGGCAAGAAGGGCCAGCACTACATCAATCTGAAGACCGGGACGGAATGGGAATGCACCGGTGTGACCGAGGCCGGGTACATTTGGAGCATGGTGGACTACAACAGCGAAAATTATAAGTCCATGCGGGACATTCTTTCGGAGACGGCGGAAACCGCAAAGCAGGCAAAGGACGTGGCGGACGGCGCGGCCCAGGCTATCGCGGCCGTTCAGAACACCATTTCCGTGATCCCCTCTCAGTCCGGGAGCCTGACCTACAACAAGGGGCCGCAGAAGCCCAGCTGGAACAACCTCGCGCTGGAGATGATGGATATCACCTATGGCGAGGACCGGGTGGCGGCGGCTGACTTCCAGGGCGAGACGGACGCGGGGACGTACAAAGCCTATGTGACGCCCAAGGAGAAATACACCTGGGGCGACAAGTCCAAGGATGAGAAGGAAATCCCGTGGACGATCCAGCGGGCCACCATCACCGCAACGCCCAGCACCAGCAGCTCCCTCGCTTACACCGGGGAGGAGCAGGTTCCTGTATGGGACAACTTCGACCCGGAGCAGCTGACCAAGACGGAGACGGCGCAGGTCAGCGCGGGACAGCACTCCACTTCCTTTGCGCCCAAACCGAACTACCAGTGGGCCGGAGGTGACACCTCCCCCAGAGCGGTGCAGTGGACGATCAGCAAGGCCGCGAACACCTTCGCCATCACCCCCAGTACGGCCCAGGAGATCCATGTGGGCGATACCGCGGTGATCCAGGTAGCGTCCAACAGTGACGCCATCATCACGGCGGAGTCCAGCAATACGGCCTATGCCTCTGTGTCTGTGGATGCGGATAAGAAGACCGTGACCATCCGGGGCACCGGCGAAGGCACGGCCATCATCACCATCTCCAGCAAGGGGAGCACCAACTATGCCGACGCCAGCGCCACCCTCAATGTGGCCGTGAGCCGGAAGACGCCTACCCTGTCCGCCAGCCCTTCGGGGAACCAGACGCTGTCCATCGGTGCCAGCAAGCAGATCGCCGTGACCACGGACAGCGATGGGGCTGTGTCTGTCAGCTCCAGCGCTCCCGGTGTGGCCACCGCTGCGGCCAGCGGGAAGAACGTGACCGTATCTGGCGCATCCGCCGGCAATGCTGTGGTTACGATCTCCGTGAAACAGACGGCGAAGTATAATGCGGCCAGCATCACGCTGAACTTCACCGTGAGCAAGCCCACGGTCGCCAACTCCTCCTGGGATGACATCAAGGCCATTTCCGATGCGGGGACAGCAGCCAGCTACTTCGCCCCCGGTGACACCAAGAGCATCACGCTCAACGGCACAGTAGGGACGCTGGCGCTGAATAACCTGGCCATTGATGCCTTCATCCTGGGCATCAACCACAACGCCTCCAGGGAGGGCAACAACCGCATTCACTGGGCGATTGGCAAGATTAGTGGCGTCCAGGTTGCTTTGTGTGACAGCAACTACAATAGCAGTTACACGGATGGCCGGAAGGGGTTCAATATGAACCACTGGGGCAATTGCAACTACGGCGGCTGGAAGGGCTGTGATCTCCGCTATGACATTCTGGGCAGCACCAATAGGGCGCCGAGTGGGTATGGAAAGGCGGCGGCGTCCGGTCGGGCAGGATATGATCCATCCGGCTATGATATCGTGAACAGCCCTGTGGCCAACACGCTGATGGCCGCTTTGCCTGCGGCGCTCCGCAAGGTGATGAAGACCGTGACGAAATACACTGACAACGTGGCGGGTAATACTGGGGATACTCAAAGCAATATTACATCTTCGGTCGACTACCTTTTCCTGTTGGCGGAGTTTGAGGTGTATGGTGGAACCAGAACCTACGCCAATAACTATGAGAGGAATTACCTGGCACAGTATGACTACTTCAAAGCCGGTAACAGCAAGCAGGTGTTTAAACACGACGCACGGACTACGGCTGTGTGGGGCCCTCTCCGCTCTCCTGGTTGCGGTAGCGGCAATTACTTCTCGGCGCTGGGCTCCGGCGGCTCTGTCGCCGGTTGCAGTGCCTACTATTGCGGGGGGCTGCTGGCCGGCTTTTCTACCTAATCCTCCGCAGAGTATCCCACCCCCATCCCGCCCCCGCAAGGGGGCGGCTCACCGGGGCAAATAAAACCGGCCCGGCAGGGCCGGAACATGGAGGGCGCGTAAGCGCCCGACGCGATTTTTGAAATTTTACCCCTTTGCCATTTGGAGCTTTTGTGTTATACTGGCCCATATCCGAGTGACGAAAGAGGTAGAATTATGTCGGTACTGGCTCAAAAGCGCACCGTCAGCTCGGCGGAGTTCGTGAACACGGCGAATCAGATCTACGTGGAAACACTGGCCTTTTTGACCAGGCTGTCGGCGCGCTATTCCCGTTTAGTGGCGGAGCCCACGGCAATGCTGGCAGGGGAGGTCAAAGACCGCGCTGAAAAGGCAAACAGCATCTTCCCATCGGGTGCCCAGCTGGAACTGCGTGTAAAGCTCAGAACAGAGCATCTTCTGGAGGCTCGCGCTTCGCTGATGGCACTGGACTCCAGACTGACAGATTGCTATCTGGTCATGATGCAGAACCCGGAAGGGTGTTTCACCACCTCCAAGGGAAAATCGGTTGGGCCGAAGGAGGCGGTGGAAAAGCTGGACGCGATGGCCCAGAGCTTGGGAGCACTCATAGACCGGGAAAATGATCTCCTTAAGGGCCAAATCGAAAGCATGGGCAAAAAGCTGAAATCCTGACTGCACATTGGGTGTACTTCTGATAATTTATCCCGCGGCTGTGTGGGGCCCTCTCCGCTCTCCTAATTACAATAACAACAATAACTTCTCGGCGCTGGGCTCCGGCGGCTCTGTCAACAATTACAATGCAAACAATTGCGGGGGGCTGCTGGCCGGATTTTACGTAAATACGCGGTCAAATGGAGTAACGAAAGTGAAAGACGACCGACGTAAAAGGAGAGGTACTTCCCTGGGTAACCAATCCCTAAAACTTCCCTCTGATGTCCTCGCACGGACGCTTCTTGCATGGCGGGAGAACGTGCCAGCTCCCGTTTCATGTGCATTAGGACAACGCAGATTTAGACGGCACCCTACAAGACAACTGTACAGGGGGAGAATACTTTTTTATGAACAGTCAGGAGCGCCGGGAGGCCCGGTACCAACGCCGCAAGGCCAAGCGGCAGAAAAAGCGTGAGGAACGGTGCGCCGCCCTCGGTTCCCTGGACAAGGTGTTCAGCTATCGGAAGATGTTCTTCTATGGGCGGAAGTGCTGTAACGGCGTCCGCTGGAAACAAAGCGCCCAGAACTTCGAGTTACACCTCTTTTCCGGCACCGCCCGTCGGAGGCGGGAAGTCTTGGAGGGGAGATGGAAACCGAAGAAATGTGTCCACTTCACGTTGTGCGAACGGGGCAAGGTGCGCCCCATCGATGCGCCCCACATCACCGACCGGCAGATCCACAAGACCCTATGCAACGAGGTTCTGGTTCCGCTGTACACCCCCAGCATGATCCACGACAACGGGGCCAGCCAAGTCGGGAAGGGGCTGCATTGGCATTTCAAGCGGCTCAAGCAGCACCTGGCATGGCACTATCGGCGCTATGGCCGGGAGGGGGCTGTCCTTCAAATCGATTTGAAGGGCTACTTCCCGAATGCGCCCCATGCCCTGATTTACCAGCGACACCAGCGGCTGATTACCGACCCGATTCTCCGGGAGCTGGCAGACAAGATTATCCGGTTCTCTCCCTGCCCCACGCCGGGGCGGGGGATGCCCCTGGGTGTGGAACCGTCCCAGCAGGAGATGGTGGCCTTGCCCAGCGAAATTGACAACTGGATCAAATGTCAGGCCAGGGCGGAGTACGCGGCCCACTTCATGGATGATTACCTGCTGGTCTTTCCCACGATGGAGGAGGCCAAGCGGATGGGCCATGAGATCGTGCGGCGGTTTGAGGCAAAGGGTATCCGGGTGAATCGCCGCAAGTGCAGCGTTACCCCGCTCACAAAGCCCTTCCGTTTCTGCAAGGCACGGTTCACACTGGGGCCGACCGGGAAAATCACAATCAACGGGAGCCGGGACGGTGTTAAGCGGGCGCGCCGCAAGCTAAAGCTGTTCCACCAGGAATTCAAGGCGGGCAAGCGGGACTTCAAGGACATCGAGCAGTACATGGAGTGCCAGAGCGCCTACTACCGCAGTTTCGATGACCATGGGCGGCTGCTCCGCCTTCGGAGGCTCTACCACGCTATATTTTTTGGAGGTGCGAAATGTACAGGATCACCAGAACCAGCAACGGGGAAAGCCTCGGCATGACCGAGGCCCCCACTTACATCAAGCAGGCCGAGAACGGCTGCTACATCCTGTGCCCGGAGCCGGAGGCTTCGGGCATTGCTTTTGCCGGGGAACCCTACCGTCTGCTGGGCCGGGAGGCCCCGGAGGGCATGGACGCCCTGGAAACCGTCATGGTGGAGGAAACGGACGCCGGCCCGATGGTGGCCGCAGCACACAGCCTCTCCGCCGACATTGACGGCCTGACCGTTGACCACGAGTACCGCATCACCCTGCTGGAACTTGGGGTGACGGCGGACAGTGAGACCGTTTGAGAGGGGAGGTGAAGGGAATGCTGTATCGGACGCTTAAGCGCATGATCGAGCGCAGCCAGATCGAGGGCATGGAGGAGAAGCTGGACATCTTCCTGGCCTCCAACAAGATCACGGCGGAGGAGTACACGGAGCTGATGGGTATGCTGCCCAACAAGGCCGCCGAGGACTCCACCGAAACCACGGAGGAGTAAGGGATGGATCACAAAATCTATGTCGCCCGCCGGAGGGCAAAGTTCAAGGGCTGCAACGGGCAGCAGGTGAATATTCCATACGGTTCCATCCTGGAGGCCCAGGATGGTTTTTTGTTGTGGAAAGGCCAGCCTCTGTGCGTTGACACCAGCCAGAACGCCCACGACTTCTTCAGCCAGAACGATGATGACCAGGGCCAGGAGCGCGGGGCACTGGTGGCCGCCATCCTCTCCCGGCTGGAGGTACCGCCCGGAGCCGGTGAGAAACGCCGCACGGAGATCCAGAACCGCTGGAGCAAGGTGTGGGGCGATGCCCTGTGCCAGAAGTACAAGCGGGTGGAGCACGAGGACTTCTGGATCTGGAACCACGATTTCTATGATGCGCCGGTGGCAGACCTCCGGCACATCGCCGCCCTGGTTGGGGCGAACGTCAAGGTCTGAATAACAGCACAGGAGCGCGCCACTTCGGTGGTGCGCTCCATTTTTCTGAAGGAGATGTAAAGACATGGTCATTGAACTTTCTGTCGGTGGGCTGGTGACGCTGCTGGGCATCCCCACCGCTATCACTGCTTTCTGCTCTTGGATGCTCCAGCGGCGCATCACCAAGCGGGAGGCCGCCCAGGAGGAACGGGAGAAGGCCCGCGAGAAGAACGAGGTGCTTATCATCAAGGGCATGGGGGCCGCTATCGCCTTGGGCGAGGCTACGGCGGAGGCCGTTCAGCGCATCCCGGACGCCCACTGCAACGGCGATATGCACGCGGCCTTGGAGTACGCCCGCCAGGTCAAGCACGAGCACAAAGAGTTCATGACGGAGCAGAGCGTCCAGGCGCTCTACTGAGGGCGGCAACATGGTAAAAACCGCTTTTATTATTGCTGTGTCCCTGACGCTGGGCATTGTGCTGTGCCTGTGTCTGCTCACTGTTCGAAATGCGTATATCCGGCGCAAGAAGACTTCCGCCCGCCGCGCGGCCCCGCGCAGCCCTCGGAAATGGCCAAGGCTTGAGATGACCAAGCTGATTATCTGGGTATGCCTGGGCAACGGCATCGCCTGGGTGTGGTTCTCCTACTACCTTGCGTGGAAGGAGAAGATGCAGATTGCGGAGGGGCTCTCCCAGGTAGCCGTCACTGAGATTATCGGCGTGGTTCTGGCTTACTGCATCAAGTCGGCTGTGGAAAACTTGAGCAAAAACAACCACTGGCCGGACAAGCCAAAGGCGGAACCGGCGGAGGATGAAGAAGGAAAGGGGTGATCTGCTGTGGCCCTCATTGGGAGCACCACGGCTGAAAAGCTGTATAACAAATATGTCGCCGCTGGCATGACGCCGGCTGGTGCGGCTGGTTCCCTGGGGAACCAGGACAAGGAAAGTGGGCTGAAGCCGACAAACCTTCAGAACAGCTACGAGAACAATCCCGCCAAAACCGGCGGCGTCAGATACACTGACACCACCTACACGGCGGCAGTAGACTGCGGGGCATATGCCGGCTTTGTGGATGACCGGGCGGGGTATGGCATCGCCCAATGGACGCACCCGGATCGCAAGCGCAAACTGCTGGAATACGCCAAGAGCCGGGGAACATCCATCGGAGACCTGGATATGCAGGGCGACTTCTACATCAAGGAGCTGAAGGAGAGTTTCCCTGCGGTCTGGAAGGTGCTTACCACCACCACTTCCGTCCAAGAGGCGTCCAACGCTGTCATGCTCGACTTCGAGAGACCCGCCGATCAGAGCGTGGAGAACCAGAACCGGCGGGCTGCTACCAGCCAGACCTACTATGACAAATTTGCGAAGAAAGGAAGTGGCACCATGGGATTCACCAATAGTTCCCTGGCAACCGTCAAGCTGATTTCCCCGAACAAGACGGTCAATCGCAATCACGCCATCGACATCATCACCATCCACTGTTTCGTTGGGCAGGTGACGGCGAAACGCGGGTGCGAGGTGTTCCAGCCGTCCAGCAAGGGCGCGTCCTGCAACTACGTTGTGGGCTACGATGGCAGCATCGGCCTGTGTGTGGAGGAAAAAGATCGCTCCTGGTGTACGGGCGGTTACAAAAAGGTGAACGGCGTTAACGTCCCCATCCGGGTAAACGGCATCTCCGGCTCCTCCAATGACTATCAGGCCGTCACCATCGAAGTGGCCAGCGACAGCGCCCACCCCTACGCCATCACCGAGAAGGCCATGGCCGCGCTGATCGAGCTGTGTACCGACATCTGCCGGCGCAACGGCATCAAGAAACTGCTGTGGTCCGGTGACAAGAACCTGGTGGGCAACCCCGCCAAGCAGAACCTCACGGTTCACCGCTGGTTCGCCAACAAGGCGTGCCCCGGCGACTACATCTACCAGCGGCTCGGCGACATCGCCGCGAAGGTGAACGCCAAGCTGGGGGCCACCGGCGCGGCCCCGGTACAGCCCTCCGCTCCCGTGAGCAGCGTTCCCTATAAGGTCCGCATCACCGCCACCGATCTGCGCATCCGCAAGGGTCCCGGCACCAACACTGATATCGTCCAGAAGGCTATCGCTCCCGGTGTCTACACCATTGTCAGCGAGGCCAGCGGCCAGGGCGCCACGCTCTGGGGCAAGCTGAAGTCCGGTCTCGGCTGGGTGTCCCTGGACTTCTGCAAGAAAATTTGAGGAGGATCACATCATGAAAGAATTTGTATTTGAATTGCTCCAGGCGGTGGCCACCGCCGCCATCCCCGTCTGCGCGGCTTTCCTCGTGCAGTTCCTTCGGCGCAAATCCGAGGAGATTGGCGCACAGGTGGACAGCCTGACCACAAAGGAACTGCTGGCCGAAGTGACCGAGGCCGTGACCACGGCGGTCACCTACACCAGCCAGACCTATGTTGACGCATTGAAGAAGGGCGGCACATTTGATAAGGAGGCCCAGATGGAGGCCCTTCAGAAGTCCAAGGACAAGACGCTGGCTCTGCTCTCTGCCTCCGCCAAGGACGTGCTTGCAAAGATTTATGGGGATTTGGATGCCTATCTGGAAACCAAGATCGAGGCCGAGGTTCGGGCACAGAAACAGCAGGATGGCACGGTATCCCTTGGCGAACCTGTTGTCGCCAGTTTCGGCGAGGTGCCGGACGTGACCACTGTGGCCGCCACCACCGCTGCGGCTACCGCTGCCGCCGTGGTTCATGGCACTTCTCAAAAGGAGCACCCTGCGCAAGGCACTGGCAGCCCGTGGGATTTGATAAACGCTCACAAAGAGTAATGTGACGAGGCCCCCTGCAGACACCTGCAGGGGGCCTTTTTGTTTGCGGCAAAATCCCAAACGTCTGGGAATTTGGAGGGAGCGGCCTTTTGTGGCCGCCCCCTTGGGCGCGGGGGTCAGGTGCGGAAAAGGATGCCCTGGTACTCCTCGGTGCCATCGCCGCCCCAGCGGACCTCGCTGCGCGTCACCGTGCAAAGCCCCTGCATGGTGCAGCCCTCGGCGGCCAGCTTGTGGAGGCCCTCCATCAAGCCGGTGCTGCGGTCGGTGACCGCGAACTCGGTAACCCCGGCGGCCCGGAGAGTTTCCACGAATTCGTGGATGTCCCTGGGCCAGGGGAGGTCGTTCACCTCGAAGGCGCTGCTCTGGCTTCTGAAGCTGTTGAACCAGGCGATGTAAGCCCTGTGCTTCCCGTCGGTGAGGGGGGACTCGCTGCTGGCCTGCTCAAGGGCCCGGAAGTAGGTGTTGGTCTGCTCTGTCATGGTGTTTTCCTCCGTTTTCAAAGTGTGGTTTTCCCTTTCGGTAGTGTATTAATCACTCTGAACCGAGATAATAGCAAGTCTTTTTTGAGAATAAACTACACAATTTCCACAGCTCATATTTGTGTAGTTTACAATCGTGGCCACGGCTCACGGGTGCGGCCCGCTTGCCATGATGTTGTACGAGAGCAAGCCCCCTTTGGGGCTTGGCTTTCGGCTGGGGGCTGGCTTACCGCCCGGTGCGGCATTCCCATTCGAACTCGGCGTAGGCTTCGTAGGCATCCCGGAAGGCGGCGTCATCGTCGATGGTTTCGTACTCGTAGTCGATGCGGTCTACCTCCTCGAAGGTCGTGCCCTCCTTTTCGGCGGCCTCCCTCGCAAGCTCCTCGGCCTGCTCCTCGACCCAGGCTCTGAACTCGGAATCCGTCATGCCCTCGTTTTCAACCTCCACCTCGTATTCCCAATCGCTGTCCACCCAGGTAATGACCGCCTTGGAAATCCGCTCCTCCGCGTTCCAGTCGCTCTTGCTGGCCTTTGCCCTTCTCAATGCCTCTGCGTAACCGATCATCGTTTTTTCCTCCGTTTTGTTTTGGTGTGTTTTCCTTTCGGTAGTGTATTAATCACTCTGAAACGGAATAATAGCAAGTCTTTTCTCGGAATAAACTACACAATTCCCCTGGGCCATATTTGTGTAGATTACGCCCCAAAATACACTTGCTATTTCCTCTGGTTAGAGCGAATATGTGCGTGCCGAAAGGGAAAACAAACAGAACGAAGGACAATGCAATGACACGGCAGAAGAAGGAGATCCTCAAGAAGATTGAGGAGATGGACAACTGGATCGCGGCGGACATGGAGCTGGGTTGCGGTTTTGCCCCAGCAGATGCCTACGAGGGGATGGAGCGGGAGATCTGGCGGCTCCAAGAGCAGCTGGCCCGCCTCAGACACTTCGAGACCGCCGAGGCCATGTTCTACGATGAGCGCGGCCAGGTGGCCGGCATGATTTGAATCCCGCCAGCAGGAGGCAGGGCCGCAAGGCCCTGTTTGCCGTTTGCGGCCCCCTTGTGGCGCGTTCTCCGGGCGGGCGGGTGTTTACCCCCTCTGCCACCGCAGGGCCCCGCTGTGGACAGCGGCAGGGGGCGGTGTGGCCGTTTCCTGTTCCGTTTTCAAGGTGCGTATGTAAAAGGGGCGGCGGTTGACTCCCCCTGTGCCGATGGGTATACCCATGAGCGCCCGCCCCGCTACGGGGGCGGCTGGACTTGCACCAGCGGCGGCCTGTGGCCGTCGGCCTTGCGGGTTTATTTAATCACTTCGTTAGACGGCTCTGACATAGCCAACACCTACGCCCCGTTCTGTGTCACGATTTAGAAAGTAGCGGGACATTTCCAGCGGTTTGCTAAAAGCATAGGTCAATTTGAGCGCCATGCGCAGCCCGTACAAAATCGCTGCATCATTGAGGGTGCTGTTGTAGACACAGATTGCATTCTCCAGTTCCTCATAGCACTCGAAACCGGAAGTGCTCTTAATTCGCTCAAGTTGTTTATACAGCACATCCTCCGCTTTCAGGGCAAGTGCGTCATGTCGCTGGATATACGCCCATTCCTCTGACTGGCTCAAACAGCCCATCAGTGCATCCAATGCGTCAAACCCGTCTTCTAACCTCATCGTTTCGGTTTCACTGGGAAGATTTTTCTTTCCCTCCACCATATTGAATTCCTCCTTGGTTTTAGGCCCGCCGCCGGTAAGTTCTGATTTCCGGCCTGGCCTGATGGGTAGCCCTCGCCAGATACTCAGCGATGGCTTCTTCGGTAATCCAAACTTTGCTGCCTGGTTTCCGCTGAATGTAAGCCAATCGGCCAGTGGAGCGTTCAATGTCCAGCGTGGGCAACGACATCCCCAACATGGCCGCAGCCTCTTTACGAGTCAGCAGGGTCATTTGAATTTCCTCCTTGAAATCCGAAGGAAGGTCTGATAGAATAGATTTATCAAACCTCCTTGGTTTGGTGATAAGGGTTTCGGTTGCTTCTTGTCAGGGAGGGCCGAAACTCTTATTATAACTATGGTAGTTCACCTCCTGTTCAATTACGATTTTACACTAAAAAATTTAAAACGTCAATACCGAATTTAAATATAATTTTTATTTTTTAAACTTTCGGTTGCTTTTTTATATTTTTAGGTGTATAATTCAAGCGTAGGAGGTGTTTATATGGCACATAGCGAACGGATTAGGATTCTTCTGGTAAAAAGAGGAAATATATCTGAATCTGAACTTGCTCGACGTTTGGGAATTTCTCCGCAAAATTTGCACAATAAAATGAAGCGAGATAACTTTACTGAAAAAGATTTGAAAGAAATTGCGATAGCTTTAGATTGTTCCTACACAGATACCTTTACCCTTAATGACACGGGGGAAATTGTTTGATGGAACAAGTTTATATCTTTGATTTTGGAGACAAGATCAAAGCTGGATATTCTACAAATGTAAGGAAACGCCTACGAACTATTGAGCTTTCTTCCGGTGTCACAGCCAAGCAAATATATAGTGTACAGGCTGGACGTTCAGTGGAAAAGCTGTTACACAACAAGCTTGAAAACCGTTTGCTTGGTGAATTTTTTGCGTTTCCTTTTGAACGAGCAAAGGAGCTATTGGACGAGATTGTCGCAAATTATATTCCCCCTGTACATGGAGGTGACGCCATGGACATTACGGTGGCCGAAAAGATACGGCTGATTATGAAGCGTCAGAACAAAACGATGGGGGACATTGCCGAAGCCTCTGGGCAGACCCGGCAGAACCTATCCAATAAAATGACGCGGGGAAACTTCACCGAGAAGGATATTCTGGCACTGGCAGGGGCTTTAGGCTGCCAGGTTGAAATCCGGTTCACGCTCCCGGACGGAACCGAAATTTAGGGGAAGGCCGGTTGTGTGATCCCTGCAAAAAAAGAAGCCCCGGACACTTGAGCGTCCGGGGAGGGGAGAGCAGGGGCATATTCTATTGGAGCAGGGAGGCCGTGCTGGGCCTCTCTGCTTTTCTGTCCATATACAGCCCCCGCGCCCATCCAGGCCCGCCAAGCCCGATGGACATTGAATCCTAATCAAGCCGCTCTCCTTATGGCCGGAGTATAGCACGGGTGACCTGCTGATTTTGTAAAAAATTGGAGGGGTGGATGCACCCATCTATGCACCCCAAAACCTGGTTTTAAGGTCAATGCACCCCAGATGCACCCCAATTATTCTTGTTTTTCTTGGCCCTGTTTTGTCAGACTTTGCTACATAGAAAAACCCCGGAACCGTTGCGGTTCCAGGGTTTTCTTGAAAAATCAACGCTTGGAGAACTGGGGGGCGCGGCGGGCGGCCTTGAGACCGTACTTTTTGCGCTCCTTCATACGAGGGTCGCGGGTGAGGAAACCAGCGGCCTTCAGGGTGGGACGGAATTCCTCATTGACCAGCAGCAGGGCGCGGGAGATGCCGTGACGGATGGCGCCAGCCTGGCCGGTGACGCCGCCGCCAGTGACGGTGGCAACGATGTCCACCTTGCCCACCTGCTCGGTGGACACCAGGGGCTGACGGACGATAAGCTTCAGGGTCTCCAGACCGAAGTAGTCGTCGATGTCGCGGCCGTTGATAGTAATTGCGCCGGTGCCGTTCTCAAACAGATGAACGCGGGCCACGGAGGACTTCCGACGGCCGGTGCCATAGAAATAAGGCTTCTTGCTCTTATACATACTTGATATCCTCCTTACTCAGCGTCCCAGAGCTCGGGCTTCTGGGCGGCGTGGTTGTGTTCGCCGCCGCGGTAAATGTGCAGGCGGGTCAGCCCCTCCCGGGACAGGCTGTTCTTGGGCATCATGCCCTTGACAGCCAGCTGCATGGCCAGCTCGGGCTTGGTCTGCATCAGGGTGCGGTACTTGGTCTCCTTCAGGCCGCCCACCCAGCCGGAGTGGGTGCGGTAGAACTTCTGGTCCAGCTTCTTGCCGGTGAGTACCGCCTTCTCGGCATTGATAATGATGACGAAGTCGCCGCAGTCGGCGTTGGGAGTGAACTCGGGCTTGCGCTTGCCCCGCAGCAGGTCGGCGGCGATGACAGCGGTCTTGCCCATGGGCTTGCCGGCGGCGTCGATGACATACCACTTCCGCGCGATGCTGCCCTTGTTGGCCATGAACGTGGACATAGGTGTTACCTCCAATTTCCTTTACATTTATGTGAAAAATGCTCTCTTGCAAACATTTTACTCCGAAAACTGTACGGACGGAGCGTTTTGTATTATAGTACGGGGGCGGCGGGGTGTCAACGGTTTTTTTGAGAAATTTTTATAAAAACTTTATTATCTCCTGTTTTCTTTTGTTTTCTAATGAATCCTCACGATATCTCTAATTTGATTTTTCTTTTTCACTTGCGGAATACCGGAATTCTGTGGTAAAATGTCAATATTCAATGGGAGGCTGAACGATGAACAAGATACTTTCCCTTACGCGCCGGTGTGTGGAGGACTACGATATGATTCGCCCCGGCGACCGGATTGCGGTAGGGGTGTCCGGGGGGAAGGACTCCCTGATGCTGCTGGTGGCGCTGGCCAAACTGCGGGAGTTTTACCCCATCCCATACACTGTAGAGGCCTTTACCCTGGATATGGGGCATGCCGACGGGATAGAACCCCTGGATTTTTCCCCCATCGGGGCGCTGTGCCAGGAGCTGGGGGTGCCCTATACCATTTTAAACAGCGAGATACAACACATCATCTTTGACCTGCGTCGGGAGAAAAATCCCTGTTCCATGTGTGCCAAGATGCGCCGGGGCGCCCTTCACGCCGCCCTTCAGGAGCGTGGAATCTCTAAAATTGCTCTGGGCCACCACTACGACGACGCAGTGGAGACCTTTTTCATGTCCCTGATCTTCGAGGGGCGGCTGTCCTGCTTCCAGCCCGTTACCTGGCTGGACCGGACGGGGATCACCCAGATACGCCCCCTGCTCTACTGCGGGGAAAATCTCGTCCGCAATACCGCCCGGCGCTTGGCGCTGCCGGTGGTGGAAAATCGCTGTCCCGCCGACGGGAACACCAAGCGCCAGGAGATCAAGGAGCTGATTTATGAGCTGCAGGGCCGGTATCCCGGCCTGAAAGCCCGGACCTTTGGAGCGATGCAGCGGCTGCCCCTGCCCCAGTGGGGGCCGGTGGAGCACCGCCGCCGCCCGCTGCCGGAAGAATTGGAGGAGTGACGGATGAGCCGAAAGAGACAAAAGCAGCAGTCCGGCTGGGTGCTGGTTTTCCTGTTTATCATGCTGTTTCTGGCAGTGGCCTATGTCCTGTTCAACCGGCAGGAGCAGTCCGCGCCTGTTCCTGCGGGGGAGGGGGGCCTGGAGGTCCATTTCATCGACGTGGGCCAGGCAGATGCCGCTCTGGTGATCTGTGACGGGCACTATATGCTCATCGACGGCGGCAACGCTGAGGACTCCGACCTGGTATACGCCTACCTGGAGCGCCACGGGGCCAACCATCTGGACTACATGGTGGCCAGCCACGCCCACGAGGACCACATCGGCGGCCTGTCCGGCGCGCTGAACTACGCCAAAGTGGATACCGCCCTGTGTCCGGTGACAGAATACAACTCCAAGGTGTTTCAGAATCTGGTAAAGTATCTGGAGGGGCAGGGGAAATCCCTTACCGTCCCCGAGCCGGGGGACAGATTTGAGCTGGGTTCTGCCCAGGTAGAGATTCTGGGCCCGGTGCAGGAGTATGACGATACCAACGACACCTCTATTGTCCTGCGCATTGACTACGGGGAGACCTCCTTTTTGTTCACCGGGGACATGGAGACGGGGGCGGAGGGAGACCTGCTGGACTCCGGGGCAGACGTGCGTGCCACCGTTTTGAAGGCGGGCCACCACGGAAGCGATACCTCCACCGGCTACCGCTTCCTCCGGGAGGTCAGTCCCAGGTACACGGTGATCTCGGTGGGGGAGGGGAACAAGTACGGACACCCATCCGACGAGGTACTCAGCCGCTTCCGGGACGCGGGGACGGAGGTCTACCGCACCGATATGCAGGGCCATATCATCGCAGAAAGCGACGGCAAGACGGTTACCTTCCGCACAGAGAAGGAGGCAGATACTGCTACAAATCCGACAGGTAATTCCACTTTACAGACATACATCGGCAATGCTTCCAGCAAAAAGTTCCATCTGCCTGACTGCACCTCGGCCAAAAATATTCAGGAGGATAAGCAGGTGGTGTTCTATTCCCGCCTTCAGGCCGTACTGGAGGACTACGAGCCCTGCGGGCGGTGCAAGCCATAGACGCAGTACAGCCCCCGGTGAAAACCGGGGGCTGTCGTTTATCCTCTGGCCACCGCCGTGGCGATGGAGACATTTGTGGGCAGGTAGGGGATCAAAGTGGCCTGGAAAGCGTGGTACAGGTCGGACTTGCCAGGCCAGACGGTGCCGATCAGCTGGTTGTTTTGATCCAACTGGTGGAACCAGGAGCCATTCTTATGATCCAGTACCGTCCCATCCAGGTAGGCCATAAACATGGCAAAATCGTCGGCGTACCGCTGTTTGCCGGTGGCCCGATACAGTACGGCGGAGGTGTTGATGGCCTCGGCCAGGGTCCAGTGCATCCGGTCGTGGACCACCGGCTTGCCTGTCCAGTCAGTGGTATAGACAAGGCCGGGAGCACCGTCGGCGTTCCAGGCATCGTCGATTGCGGTGGTGTACAGGTGCTCTGCTGACTCGATGTAGGGGGCGGCCTTTTCCCGGTCTGCGGACAGGGCCCACTGGATGATAAGCCGGGCCCATTCGATGCCGTGGCCGGGAGTGGCGCCGTAAGGCTTAAACGGGTCGTCAGGGCGTTCCCGGTTCAGTTCGGGCTGGGGGACCCAGTCACTGGAAAAGTGTTCCGGGATACGCCAGCTGTTCTCCCTGGCCCAGTCCAGCACCCTGTCAATGATCCGCCCCGCCCGGAGACGGTATGTTTCCTCCCCAATGGCGTCGGCCACGGCTAGAAAGGCCTCTACTGTGTGCATGTTGGCGTTGAGACCCCGGTAGCTGTCCAGGGTGGTAAAACCGGTGTCCCAGGTGTCCAGAGACAGGCCTTCGTCCTCGTCCCAGAAGCGCAGGTTGTAGACAGCCAGGGCGTCGTCCAGCAGCTCCCTGGCCCCGGGGCGGCCCGCCAGCAGGGCAGAGGAAGCGGCCAGAATCACAAAGGCGTGAGCGTAGCACTGTTTGGTGGGCATGCAGCTGCCGTCGGCGTTGAGACCGGCGTACCAGCCGCCGTGTTTCCCGTCGTGAAGCTCTCCGCGCAGGCCTTTCAGGGCCGCGTCAACCAGGGGTGCGGATGGAATATCCCCCAGCATGGTCCCGATGCTGTACACGTGGGTCATACGGCTGGTGATCCAGGTTTCACGGCCCTTCTCAGGCCAGGGGGTGCCGTCGTCCCCCAGATAGTAGGACCCGCCTCCAGGGGAGGGGAACTTCCGCCCAAAATCCAAAAGATTTTGGCGAATTTCCGCTAAAAATAAGCGATTTTCCTCTGTGTCCAGCTGATATTTCCGCTCCATAGTTAATATCTCCTTTCGCGGCAGGACGCCGCAAGTATTTTGAGAGGTATGTGACAGCTCTCGCGTGCAAAACATTCTTATTTTTAATATATCTGAGCGGGCCAGAAATTGCAAGACATTTCTGGTGAAATGACAAACCTTTCTGAAAGCGCTGTACGGGAGGAGATTTTTGTGCTATAACAACAGCAAGAGGTGAGAGGATTATGGAATATATCCCCGCCAAGCACCTGCTCCACCGGAGCAAAACCACAAGCTGGTTCGGAACCGACCACACCATGAACCTCTACCGGGGCTGCTGCCACGGCTGTCTCTACTGCGACAGCCGCAGCGCCTGCTACCAAAATCCGGACTTCGACCGGGTAAAAGCCAAAGCATTACAAACACAGTGAACATCAAACCTTCCAGACAATCTCAATGCTGTCCTCAGTGACCTTGACCATCATAATCAACAGATTCACGACATTGCGCCTGTCCTCCAAAGTCAGCTCATCCCATTTGGAGAGATAACCTTTGATGTTCGCAACATCTGTCGGCTGGTCAACAACGGATAGCTCCCGAATGGACTTCAGCAGCTCCTGCTTCTTTGCATCCAACTCCGCAACTCGCTTGTTGATGTACTCCATAAGCGGGCCATCAGCCTGCAAGACCTTATCCATAAGGGTGTCAATCTCCGCATTGACCTGCTGCTCTTGGACACGCAGCTCATTCAGTTTAGGGTTCTCACGATTCTCTTCTGCGGAGGAAAGCACCTCAAACTCTTTCAATCGCTGCTCCATAGCCTTGAAAACAAAGTCCTCCAATTCATGGGTACGGACACAACTGATACCCTCGCATCCCCGGTTGTTAAGGTAGTTGCCACAGCGGAAATAACGAATAGAACTGCAATCATTGTACTTCACAAACAATGAATGACCACACTTTCCGCATTTGGCTTTCCCCACCAGCCAGGAGTTCTTTGCCTTTGTGGAGGTAGAGAAGCACCTGTTGTTAAGACACTTCTTGCGAGCAGCTATCCAATCTCTGGATGGCACAAAGCCCTCGTGCGGTGCAATTACCAGTGTCTGTCCTTCCAAGGACTGTTTCTTATGTGCCTTTGCATCTTGGCTGTTGTAGAGGTAGCAGCCATTTGTGCCAATGAACTCGGATGGGTCGTTTATGATGTTCGTACCCTGGGATTTATAGAACTCATACACATCCAAGTCGGCCATAAGATAGGCCGGATTCTTCAGCATCTCGCCAATCTGCGTCCTATTCCAATTCTTTCCGCGCCGTGTGAGGATTCCCTCATTGGCAAGGTAGCGCATAAGGTCTCCCAACGAAGTCTGGGGCTGTGCGTACATCTGGTAAATGAGTTTGATGATTTCAGCTTCTTCTGGAACGACCACATAGTGGGAGGTCTTTTTCCCTCCAATGGAGTACGGCTCCAGTTTGAACCCGTATGGAACTTTCCCACCCATGAAAAAGCCGTGTTTCGACCGGGAGATATACGCATCGGTCACTCTCATCTGAATCGTCTCACGTTCGAGCTGTGCAAAGACAATGCAGATATTGAGCATAGCCCTCCCCATGGGAGTCGAAGTGTCAAACTTCTCCGTGCAGCTCACAAACTCCACACCATACTTCCCAAACTCCTCCATCATGGATGCAAAGTCGAGGATGGAACGGCTGATTCTGTCCAGCTTGTAGACGATGACCCGCTTGATTTGCCCAGCCTTGATATCGCTCATCATCCGCTGGAAGTCTGGCCTGTCCGTATTCTTGCCGGAGAACCCCCGGTCACTATAGCAGGTAAACTCTCCTCCTCTTGTTTCGTATTTGCAAAATTCCATTTGGCTCTCGATAGATATGCTGTCTGCTTTGTCTACCGACTGCCGAGTGTAAATGGCGTCAACCATTCTCGTACATACCCCTTTCATACAGAAAAGGGCCACTAACGGCATCATTATACCGCAGTCGCCCTTGAAGTTCAAGTCGCCGGAACGTATTTAGCGAAGATATCGTAAAGCCCCCGCTCAATCTCAGTACGAATCTTCTCTTTCTTCTGCTCATCGTACTGTGGCATCAAATTGGTAAAGCTGATTTCTCTGCCACCAAATATTGATTTGATAGTTTCCCGTAAATAGGTGGTCGTTTCTATAGCTCATCATCTCCTCATAAAAATGTGGAGGAGGGAGACCGCAAAAATCTCCCTCCTCACGCTTATCGCTTGATATTTATCTTACTGAGAATCTCATTTGTGAACTTGCGTGTCACTTCACGATGCTGCTCCACGGTATCTTCGTTCGTACCATAGATATAAGTTGGCCCAATCTCAATATTGACCTCATTGTTGGAGATATTGGGTAGTGCATCAGACTTTGCATCTGCAATAGCATCGCCGCCAGCAGAAACACGAGGCATAGCAGTAGACTTCATCAGTTCACCAAACTCATCTGACAGTTTAGTCGTAAACTGAATCAGTCGGTGCAGCTCCTGCTGTTTCTTGTCATCCAGTACAGCTTCGCCCTTTTCGAGCACTGCCATGATTTCATTCTGCTTGAGAGTTGGGTTGTCGCCAGCAATGCCGCCCTTATGATAGATGTACTTTTTGTACTTATCGTAAAGCAACTCACTGGAGCCATCCATGTACCAAGTGCCGTTGTCACGGTGGGTCTTAACGCCATACTGAGCCAGCATCGTGCCGAGCTGCAAGTTACGGTTGTCAAGCCATTTCTTGCGCTCCTGGGTGGCTGTGTGATGCTCTTGGCTATTGGCATACATCTCTTTGATGATAGCATGGATAGCGTCCTCTTTAGAACTTGCACTATGATTGCCGGTGGTGCCAACAACGGTGTTATTGGTGTTTCCGCTGGGGCCAGAGGAGCCGCCGCTTCCGCCGGTTTGCGCTGCGATATCAGCGTCGATATTATTCAACGCCGCCACATAACTGCCATACCGTTGGGCGGCTGCCAAACAGTTATTCCACGCCTCGGTGATTTCGGAGTTCAGCACAGAACCGTACTCTGTATTCCAAGCAATCAGCTCGTCATACAGCGTGTTCCAATGGTTCTCGATGTAGTCGATAGCCATGTCGTACAGCTTCTGGTAGCTGCTGATGGTCTCCTCCAGAGTCTTAATCTCTGCGTCTTTCTCGTTCTCGTATGCAGTCTGCATATCGTCGAGAGCTTCCTTCTGCGCATCGACCGCATAATCGGACTGGTCGTCAGCTAACTCCTTTTGGAGGTCAGCAAGCTCTTCTTCCAGCTTGATTTTCTGCGCCTGCGCATCCCGGCTGTCATCCAGAGAAAGTGCGTTGATTCTCTCCTGGAGCTTCGCAATCTGCTTTACTTTATCGGCGACCTTATCCTCGTACTCAGCTTCCTTCTTTGCTGCATCAAGAGCCTCTTTACGGAGGTCGATGATGTCGGCATAGGCGTCTTTCAGCTCCTCAAGGGCGTCAATCTGCTGCTGAATACGATGTTTCAGCATATCCATGACGTACTTGAGGATGTCATCAATACCGGACTTCATCTTTTCCAGTTCTTCACGGACTTTTTCGCTGGATTCTCCGGCCACTTGTCCAATACTGGCGATAGCAGTGTTTGCCAAAGACTCGATAGACTCAATGTTATGGAGCGCTGCCGCATACTGCTCATCGTCCAAATCGCCCAGGGAGTGCATCAGTGCAAGCTCCGCATAGGCAAGGCCAAACATGGCGTCTGTCGCCTCTGTGGTTGCGTAGAGCAGGGTGTTCAGGTTCTCAATGGAACCCTTTTGGAGCGCCAGTCGAAGTCGTTCCACATAAGTCACAGCCTGTTCAGCGGCAAGCTGCCGAGTACGAGCAGCGATGACTTTATTGATGTTCTCCTCATTGATGACCAGTAAACCGTTCTCATCTTGGAGGAATTGCATATACTGTGGGCCAAGGTCAATAATCTTTTGATACACATCAACGGAGATAAAGCCATCTTCCGCATATTCATCTGCTGCAGCTTTCAGTGTGTCGTAGACATTCTGAATTTCGTCCACGGCGTCAGAAGCCTCAGTAACGATTTGCTTTAATGCGTCGATGACAGTGATTTTCGCCTCACGAATAGAGTTCTTCAACTTCGCCCAAGACTCAGAGTTTTTCTGGTTCTCCTCGTTTAGGGAGTCAAGGGTACTGATTAGCTCCTCGGTCTCCTTCCGCAAAGCGTTAGTAGCCTCCTGCATAGAGTCATACTCGCCTTGACTATCAGCAACAAGCTCATTCAGGTGCTCAAGGTTCTCAATGAAGAACTTGTTGGTGTCTGGATTGTATTCAACCAAGAAGCCAAGCTGACGAAGTGCGTCTGCTCCAGCAGATATGGTTTCATCCCGCAGGTTATTGAGGTTATGAAGTGCGTCCTGCTCGTCTCGATAGACATTGACCAACTCTTCCTGAAGTCGAATCTGCTCCCGCAAATCATCTGTGTTGGAAAGCTGAAGCTCCAACTCAGAATGCTTGATTTGGATGCGGTTCAGCCGCTCGATTGCCTCGCGGTAATCGTCGATAGCAGCGATGTACTCCTCAACATCCTTCGTGGTGTCACTTCCGCCACTACTGCCACTGCCGCCCTTTCGGTCACTCCTGAAACTCTTGAGTGGTGCGTTTTTGAGCGTTTGCAGTACGGCAATCTGGCCGTCAATCTGAGCAATCGCATCTTGATAGTTCGAGATGTCAAGCTCAATCTGAGAAATGAAGTCTTCAAGGCCAGATTCTTTTGCGGTATAGGTATATTCCGTCCCCTCAAAGCTACCGCTCGTTAGGTTGAGCTTGATGCCACTGCTACCTGTACCGCCGCCGGAACCACCCTGTACAGCAGAGGAACCAGAAACAGAACCGTTAGCGACGCCAGCAATAGCCTTTGCGGTTTCGTGAGCCTGCCGGGCCACAGATGCCAGGTCTGTCTTCACATTGGTCAGGTTTTTGTACATGGTCTGCGCCAAGTCGAAAGCGGCCTGATTGAAGTTGCCGTTTACATCGGTACAGACCTCCATTGCCACACGGTCGAACTCCTCGGCATTCTGGGCCATGGCGGCAGCGGCCAGCTTAAATGCCGTAGCCTCGTCGATTCCAGCGTCAATCATCGCCTGGGCAACAGCGTTACCGGCGTTGATACGGTACTCGGCCAGCTCCTTGGCAATTTGGCCTTCGCCCTCACCAACATTCTTAGCCAGGTCGAGCTGAGCCTGAGCGGCCTCCATCTTCGCTTTAAGAACCGCCTTATCCGCTTCGAGCTGTGCAATCTGGGCGTCGATTTGAGCGTCAAGCTCCGCCTTCTTCCCCTGGAGGAAGGAATTGACCACATCTTCATTTAAGAGGACTTGGCCGTCGGCGGACACCTGTGCGTTATTGAGAATCTCAGGATAGACAGAAGCGAACTCCAACGCCTTATCCAGAGACATAGCAAACCCGTTGGCGACCTCGGACTGCAGGTCGGCAAGGGTTTGGAACGAGTTAGAGATGGAATCGACCGTGTTCGCCACGTTGGAGAAATTTGCCAGCGCCGCAGAATAAGCGTTAAGGTCACCTGTTATGCTACCATACAGAGCATTATACAAATCCAGTTTATTTTGGTTTGCGTTAATAGCAGCCGTATTCGCATTGATTTCATCGGTGACTTCCTGAATCTGCTTATCCCACGCATCCATCATCGAGGTGTTGCCACCGCTCATATGCTGATTTGCTCGGTAGATTTCCAGGGTATTAGTGAGAACGTTGTTTCGTTCCTCCAGAGAATCAATCTCTTTTTGGATATCCACCATTTCGCCTTGCATTTTGGCGTTGGCATTTTCTTTCCATGCCTCGGTGTTGAGCTTAATGATGCCGTTCTCCTCATAGAGATAATCGAGATAACTCTCCTCAGAGTCAGCCAGAGCTTTTATGGTGTCGGTGGACAACCCTCCGCCGTCTGCCATCTCATCCTGCGCGGTTTTGAGCAGGTCATACGCAGATTTAAGGCTGGATATCGTATCAGCCAAGTCAGAAAGAGATGCCTGATACGCAACTGCGGCCTCTTCCACCGCTTCTTGACCATTCTGTACCTCGTCAACAAACCAAGAGTTGGCCTCAACATACTCCTTTACAGACGGGCCGATTTCATCTATGACATCTTTTACGGCTCCGTAGATATCATATACGTCATCCGTGTCCATCAAGTCGGCTTGTACGAGGGCATCCTTCAACTCAATCAGCTTGTAGTAGTAATCAACGATGGCATCGACATTCTGGTCGGAGTCCCAGTTGATAGGCTCAATTTCGAGCTCCATCGCTCCGCCGCCACGACCACCATAGTACCGGCCCTCATCAATGAAATCGCCCATGATTTCCTGGACGAGCTTATAGGCATCGGTCTCTTTCTTCGCTGTATCGCTAACTTTAATGGTAATTTGACTGCCGCTCCAATCACTCCAGGACTCCTCCAGCAATTTCTCTTTTGCGGCCTGTCTACGCTCTTTGGCAGCAATCTCCTGGGCTTCGAGCTCTTTTTCAATTTGCTCTTCGAGAGCCTTTGTGTACTCCTCTGTGCCAGCTTTCAGATTGGAGAGAGCGGTAGTCTTCCCCTCCATCGACTTTGTGATGTCCTCAATGGCTCGTTGGAGGGCGTTCTCCTCAGCAGTTGTACGGTTTGCCTGTTCCGCATATTGCTTATATACGGAATATGCTTCCATTAAGGCATCAATCCGCTCAAGTTCAGCATCTTTCTCTCTTATCGTAGCCTCAGCCAATTCAATCGTTTTCTGCCGTGCGTTTTCAATATGATTCTTTACGACAGAAATGACTGCAAACACAGCAAAGAATGCCCCTACTGCAATCTGTGCTGCACTTGCACTTACAGCAATTTGGTTGAAAGCGTTAGAAATGAACTGTCCCGCCGTTACACCAGCGGCCTGTGCGGCATGAATTGAAGCAATGACAGCTTTGATAGGAGCCACCAGCTTCAGTAGCGTAGCCAAAATTGTATCGGCTTTGATGGTTGCCACAATTCCTGCGGTAACATACAAAACAGTGTTCAAGCCGCCAAGGGCATCTACGACACGCATGATACCATCAAATATTTTGAGGAAATTTGTCCCCAAGTCGATAATATCATTCACGAAATCCTTTGTGACGGCAGACTGGCTCAGAGATTGGAACGCTGCCTTGAACTGATTGATATGGGCAGTGATGCTTTCCATAAATACGGCATAGGATTCTTGTAGAGTGCCAGCACTATTGGCCATCTCATCCATGGCACCAGATGCTTCTTGGAACTGCTCAACCAGGGAATAGAATACAGACTGCTGACGAACACCTGCGATGGCGTTAGCAAGGGCAGCCTGTTCCATACTGGAGAGTTCAGACCACTTAGCGGCAATATCGGCGATGATGTCATATGTACTTCTGAATTCGCCATTTGCATCGGTCAAAGTAACATTATACTTGGTCAGAGCGGCAACAAGTTTGCCATATTCGGCATCGGTCATTGCTTCGCCAAGTTCGTCCAGTTCTGTCTTGGTGCTGCGAATCCTCGCCGCAATCGTTCTCAGTCCAACAGAAGACTTTGCAGCGTTCTGGATAGTGGTATTAGCCGCAGTCAGCAAAGCGACCGACTGTTCAAATGTGTTCCCCGCTGCAGCCAACGCCGAAGAGGCATTGTTCATACCTTCGGCAATCTGAGACACGGAGATAGGGAAGTTATTGCCTGTGACGACCATCTTGTCCATGATGGACTCGATATCATCTACACTGACCCCAAATGCTTTGACGATAGCTGTGATGGCATTCTGCGCATCGGACACATCAATTTCGCCCACGTTTTGCAGCATTGCTGTGTACTCAGCTAACACGCTGGATTCATCCAGAGAATATCCCAAGCGGGCATACGTTGTTGTAGAGTCAATCAGGTCTGGGATAGTTGAACCAATTTTGGTTGCCGTCTTAGATATGGTATCCAGATACTTTTCGTAGGCTATTTCCGTGTCTCGTGTTACGATTTTGAGCTGCGTCATGGCATCGTCAAGCTCAATCGTAGCGGTTACCATGTTTCGGATAGACCGGATACCGTACATGATTACTCGTGATACACTAAACCATGCGCCAAGGCTTTTGGCAATAGAACTGAACCGAGAGCCGAGGGTCTTTACGTTCTCTCCGGCAGCTTTGATTGCGTTTGAGTTTTCTGCAAAAGAAGCCTGAAGCCCAGAAAGTTTCAGCTTAAACTCATCAACCGTTATTTCATTGGCCTTGAGTTGGCGCTGATATTCTTTCAGTTTTTCAATGTCAGACTGGATTCCGGCGTAGCTCGAACTTGATGTGCCAGCCTGCGCCATTGTCCAATCCCGCTCTGCCTTTTGCATCTGGGTGAGAAGCACATACCCAGATTTGATAGCGGCATTCCGCTGTACTTGGCTTGCAGTAGATTCCTTATCAGCGGCAGCTTTCTGCTTCTCCGCGTCAACTGCGGCCTGGGCGGCGGCCTCCCGTGCTATGCGTTCCTGGTTAATCTGCTCAATAGTCGCAGAAATAGCTGCACCTTCCGCTTCAATTTCCGCACGATGTTCTCCAGTGGTTGCTGATTTAGCGGCACGAACCTCTTCGATTTTGACTGCCCACTGCTCATACTGAGCCGTAATCTCAGCAATCCTGGACTTTTCTGTTTCGGTTGTCGCACTTGCGGCTAAATCATCCAGAGACTTTTTGACGGCGCTCTTTTGTCCACCAAGAGCCTCCATCTGCACCTTGAACTCCGCAATTTTTCGGGTTGCGTCAGACGCGGCGGCTCCTGTCTGTTCCAGCTTGTTTTTGATTTCCCCAATGCCCTTGGCAGAAATCGTCATTTCTGTACCCGTAGAGAGTCCGAGGGTATTGACGATGGCACCGAGCTGCTTCTTGAAATCATTAACGGCACCAGCGCTTAGCTTGAGAGTAGATATCTGAACGGAAAATTTTCCGCTTGTACTGACTTTATCCAGTTGCGCTTGAAGCTGGCTCCCCCAAGACTTCTTCCCGCCAGTATCAGTGTCGATACCGACCTTCACCTTGAGCGGATTCTTGTTCAGTTCGGCCATGATTTGGGTAAGCTGGCTCTGAATCAGTTTACCGCTTTCACCACTTAGGGCACCTTCGCCCGCCACACCGAACAGCAACGAGATGTCTGCACCTGCCATCGTTTCTCACCGTCCTTTATATAGAAGAAAAGGCTCAGCATAAAGCCAAGCCTCTGTTGTCGTATTTTTAGGCATTACTCCGCCTGCTCATCCTTGCTTTTTGACTGTTCGATGTATGCCTGGACAAGTTTCTGCTCATCCAGCCCGTTGGAGGTAATAGCCCCCATCAGGTTCTTGAGGTCGTTCTGCGTAATCCCATCAAAGATAGATTTGGTGTTATCCCGCATCTTCTCCATGGTGTTAAGAACATCATTGATACGCTCCTGAATCATGGTGGCCTTGCTGTCGCAAAGGAACCGAATCTTGTCGTTGATGGAGTTGAAGATTTCCTGCAACTGGGTTCCATCAATAGCGGCGCACACGGCGTCCACAGCATCAGTCATATACACCAACTGATAGCGATGCTCCAGATTGTCAGGAAGGGAGAAGTTAGCGTATCTGGACAGGATATTAGTCTTGATAGCAAAATCCTTGACCTCGGGCATATAGCCCAGCTTGTCGTGGAAACAGCTACCAACAACGTCATCAACGAATGCGAGCATATCTGTCAGGGACAGAGCATACTTCACCCGAAGCTGTGCGTCATGCCACTCAATAGTGGCTTCGTTCTGAAATTGCTCCTTTCCTCAAAACATTTCTTTTTGCCGGTTAGAGTTCTCTCCGCTAAATTTCGCGGGAAATTTCTGGCGCTTCTAAAAGCGCTATTCCCAACAATCGATAAAAGCCTGCTTGATATCTGCTATCAGAAAAAATGGGTGGTCTACTGCAAACCGCCCTTTGACAACGCTGGAAAGGTGATCTCTTATCTGGGCCGGTATACCCATCGAGTCGCCATTTCCAATGATCGCATTTTATCTATGGGAAATGGTAAGGTTACTTTTCGCTGGCGTGACTACGCCCATGGCAATCAAATGAAGCGGATGACGCTGGATGCCGAGGAGTTTATTCGCCGGTTTCTACTTCATATCCTGCCTGCTGGTTTTAGAAAAATCCGCCACTATGGCCTTTTTGCAGCCCGAAGCAAAGAAAAACGTCTGGTTTTATGCAGACGCTTGACGGATACTCCGCAGCCATCTCAGGAACTGCCGCCTATGGCACTGCTGGAACGGATGCTGGGGAAAGATTTCAACCTGTGCCCTTGCTGCAGGCTGGGACATTTCTCAAGAGAACCGCCATACTTTTCCGAATGTTGATATACGCCTAAAGTTTATGCCCTGTGGGGAGGGGGAAGCTATGCGCTTTTTGTCTAATTGTTTGTGCTTTTTGCGCCTATTCAAATACGAAAGCCGCTCCATTTCCAATTAACCTGCCAGTATTCTAAACATATTTTCCCCATAACTGCTGCGCCTATTTCCGCGGCTTCGTTCAAGCGAATTATCCGACATTGCCTCAACGTGTTCTGGCGTTGGGGCCTTTCTGCGCCTTGCAACGCCGGATAATTCGCTATTCCTTATCCGAGGAGAAAAATAATCCGAGAAGTAGAGCGAAAAGCCAGTAAAATCAAGGCTTTCAGCAAAAACTTCTCGGATTATTTTCAAGCGCAATTCATTTCAAAAAATCTGTGGGAGAGGTCTGCCGCTTTGGATCATCGGCTGGATCAGCATCCCAAAACCATCTCCGGTTCCATTCTCGGATATGCTTGTCGGTAGTGGTTTGGGAAAGCTCGGCATATCGTTCTGTCGTAGCAACAGAGGCGTGGCCCAGGAAGTTTTTAATCGCCATCAGGGGAACACCAGCTTCCAGCATATGTGTGGCGGTGGTATGGCGCA